>JBEKIN010000424.1:0-3515 GCA_050011735.1 Acidobacteriaceae bacterium
CCGTCGCATGGCCGATCAGCACGATCGTTGCCGCATGGGCCAGATCCTGCGCGACCTCCTCATAATAGGAGTCCTCCTCCGGAACACGCTCACCCTCGTAATGGGCCTCTTTGCGGTGGATCAGGTGATGTTGAAATCCGAACGGATCATACGGCTTGACGGACACCTCGCCTTCCGGCCGGCTGCCACCTGTATCGTGATAAATGTGAGCCACATGATGGTCGATGACCACGACCATCCGCCCCAACGGGCGCGCCTCGTCCGGTTTCCTCTGGACTTCAGCGGCCCGCAGAAATCTGCGCAGACGCGCAATCTCTTCCACTTCGAGGTTGTGCGTGCTGGCACGCTTGAAGACTTCCCTCTGCGAGCCAACCACGAAGGTGAACTCGTCGTTTCCGTGCGGCTTCACTTCTCCGATCTGACCGATCAGATCCACCACCGCGCTCCAGGTTAGATTGCGCGGCAGCTTGCCGCCCACAAGACTCTCCAGCAATTCTTCGTGATCACGACGGAGTTGCGCATGCATGTTCACAGCCTCTCACCAGTCAGGATTTCCAGATCGCGACGCTCTTTCCCCTGCGGTCGATACTTCCGGTGCAGTTTCCGAACTGAAGTGTTGATGCTAACAGGCACACCAACGATTCCTGCGCAGCCCCAGGAATGGCGAGCGGCGGATTCGCCCACACTGCCAGGGGGGAATCGCCTGAATCCTCTTTGCTCGTGAGAACCAGCGACAATCGCCTTTGAGACCCGTGCCGCTAATGCGGATATGAGCTCGCCAGGGCCATGCTATCTTCCCTGTCAGTCCAGCACATAAACGGAGCATCGACTTCGATCATGGCGGAGTTCTCCACTCTCATCGGCGGCTTGTCGTTTACTGAGTGCCCACGATGGCGCGACGGACGGCTCTACGTATCGGACCGCTATACGCACCGCGTGCTCGCGCTTGCCATGGACGGTACAGCGGAAATCTACGCTCCGACACCCGGACTCCCCTGCGGGCTGGGATTCCTTCCCGACGGCCGCCTGTTGATCACCTCCATGCTCGACCGGAAAATCCTGCGGCGGGAGCCAGACGGTTCCGTTGTGGAACATGCGGACTTGTCCGCACTTGCGCCGTGGCAGGTGAATGACATGCTGGTCGACCACGAGGGCCGTGCGTGGGTGGGTAACTTCGGCTTCGATCTGATGGGTGGTGCGCAGGCGCGCACCACCGTTCTCATCTGTGTTGCGCCGGACGGAACCGCCAAAGTCGTCGCGGACGAGCTGGGCTTCCCCAACGGCATGGTGCTTTCGCCAGACCGTCGCACCCTCATCGTGGCCGAAACCATGATGAACCGGCTCAGCGCATTCACCGTCACCGGCGACTCGCTGAGCGAGCGCAGGACCTGGGCGGCCTTTGGCGAACTCCCGCGATCCACCCACGTTCCCGAGATTCTTGCCCGTGCGGCCGTCGTGCCCGATGGAATTTGTCTCGACGAGGAAGGTGCGGTCTGGGTGGCCGACGTCTTCAACCATCGTCTGATCCGCGTCGTCGAGGGTGGCGCCATCGTGGAGGAACGCAGAACCGATGGAGCGTGCGTGTTCGCCTGCATGCTGGGAGGCGAAGACGGCCGCACGCTCTTCGCTTGTGTAGCGCCAACCTTCAACGAAGAAGAAGCCTCCTTGCACCATCGTGCCTCTGTTCTGATGACCAGAGTTCAGGTGCCTCACGCCGGACTGCCGTAGGTGCACGGAGCCAGGCACAGGCCCCCCTTTCCCTGTCTCCCGTCTCCTGCGATCTGCGGGAACCTTCCCGCCCTCCGCAGAGTCTTCGAAGACAGGAGGCGCAATCCGATGCCGATGAATCTGAGCGACCCAAAAATCCTGAACGCCGACCCCAATGTCACGCCGTTGATTGACGTCCTGCTCGCGCTCCTCATCATCTTTATGGTCATCGTTCCCGTCGCTCCCCGAGGCCTCGACACGATCCTTCCCCAGCAGCCAAACTCCGCCCAGCCGGCACCGCCGCAGACCATCGTCGTTCAAATCCTCGCCGGTCCCGCCGGACCGATCTACAAAATCAACGATGAGAGGATCCAGGGAAAAACTCACCTGGCCTCGGAACTGAGTCGGATCTATTCGATCCGCGCTGAAAAGGTGCTCTTCGTCCAGGGCGACCCCACCCTCGACTTCGCATCGGTCGCCGCAGTCATTGATATAAGCCGCGCCCTCGGCATTGACCGCGTCGGCATCATCACGCCGCGCCTCGCGGCCAGCTAGTCGCAGCCCTTTCAGCTTGCCGGGGCCGCTTTGTTACGCTCATCGCCGATTCCTGCCCAATGTGGAAAATCTGTCAAGCTTTCCGCGCACGGTACGAAAGTTTTGTCTCTCATTCCACACCACTTCCACCCTTATACTCTCAAAGATATTTGGCGAGTTTTCATGCTGGATTTGGTATTCTGATAATAGAGGGTAAGAAACAAAAAAGGCTCAGCCCAACGGCTGGGCCTTTCGCTTTCTGCGCGCATGAACACGCATCACTCCAATCCGCTCCCGGCTCCAGGCTCCCGGCTGCCGGCTCCGTGTACCATCACGACCGTCTCTGTAACACAGAGAGCCGTGCTGATAACAAACCCGGCCGAGTTTGTTACACAGACGGCCGTTTCCATCTGCTCTGTCTCCAGAGACTTAGCCGTTGTCGACCCCGTCGACATCCGCTAAGTGCAGCAGAATCAATCGACATCCCGCACTGGAGGGGGGAGGGGGTGGGGCGGCTGCAGCTACAGGTTACCGGCTGCTTCTGAGGGCAGAGTAGGTGTTACTGAACGCTGAACGCCGCTTCGAAGGGTAACACCTGATTTACGGTACCGAATCACCACAATGGAATCAACAACTTGGTACCTTGGGGGGGAGGGGGGGTGGGGGGCAGGCTCCCGGCTCCAAGCTCCCAGCTACCGGCTGCTTCTCGCGGGCTCGGCCGAAGCCGGAACGGCTTCCTGCGCCGGAATCAGCGGCAGCTCTTCCACCACCACCAACCCGGTTTGCCGCAGCAACTGGAAAATAGTCGGGCTGCTCAGCCGCGTCGCATCGTATTCGACCCGAACGGTCTTCAGATCCTCATCGACCTTGATGCGCCGAACCCCGTACACCTCGCGCAGATTGCCCAGCGCGAACATCGCCGTCTCAGTGGGATGGCCGTCGTATCGATAAAGTGCTTCCAGCTGCGTCATGCCTCGATGATACAGGGAACGAATCTGGGTGCCCCATGTTCCTGGTGTTGGGAACATGGGATCCGGAGTTGACGAAAGGAATCGTCAGAACCGTACGCCAGGCTGCAAAAACGGATTCGACTCCCGCTCTTCGCCGATGCTGGTTTCCGGTCCATGACCCGGAATCACCCGCGTCTCGTCGGGTAGGGTCAGCAGCCGATCATGCAACGACCGCAGAATCTGCCTTCCGTCGCCGCCTGGCAGATCGGTCCTGCCGATCGACCCGGCAAACAGCGTGTCGCCGGCCAGCAGCAGATTCTCCGG
>JBEKIN010000425.1:0-3495 GCA_050011735.1 Acidobacteriaceae bacterium
GGACAACTCCGGACACACCAGCGTCACGCCTCTAGCCGGCGCCCCCTCGGTCACCGATCCTCTGGTCAGTTTACCTTCTCCGTCGCCGGCCCCAAGCTGCCTGTCTGGAGACTTCACGTCATGGCAGTCATCCCAGTACACCCCAGCGCCCGGCACATATTGCGGCTTCAGCCTGGGCAATGGAATGAACGCGCAACTGAGCTCCGGAATGTATATCATCAACGGCGGAACGTTCAGCATCCAGGGTGGATCGACTCTCACGGCCACCGGTGGCGTCTTCATTTACCTCACGGGCGGCGCTACGGTGAACATCGCCAATGGTTCGACCGTGACCCTCAGCGCGGAGGCTTCGGGCAGCTATCAGGGGATACTCTTTTACCAGGACCGCTCGATGACCTCGCCTGGCGCCAGCACCATTGCGGGCGGAGCGAATCTGAACCTGACCGGATCGTTATATTTCCCGCACGCGACATTGAATATCAATAACGGCACCAGCACCAACATCGGTTCCGGGGGCACGACCACAGCCATAGTCGCCGACATCGTCGATTTCCAGGGCGGCGCCAGCGTCTTTACAGCGGACACGGGAGGCGCCAAGACCGGCATCAACGGCGCCACTTACAACGTGTATCTCATCGAGTAGCTGGCGTGGCGCACGCTCCGTTGAAAATCACCTACTCCGACCCGATGCAGGTCCGGCGTTGGTCGCGTTGAAGGTCACGTGCTGGCCTCCGCCACCGGTTGGGGATGGATCTCGGCTAGGGTGCCGCTATACCCCAGTTTCCGCAATGCCCGCGCTAGCTTCGCGGCACGATGCTTGCGGGCGCGGGGGTCGGTGTCCTGACCCTGCTCCACGTAGCTGACCTGGTCGTGGAGGATCTTCCAGACCAGCCGAGCCAGGCGATGGGCGACCACCCAGATGGCCCCGTTGTATCCTAGCTTGGGCAGGAATCGGCGGAATACATTTTGAAAATGACTGCCCTTCTTCTTGACCGCCGCGTGCGCCGCCTCGGATAGGATCCGCCGCACGTACCGGTTCCCCTTGGGGCATCGCGAGCTGTGGTTCTCCTCGGGGCTCACGTCGCTGCCCGGGCATACCCCAGCCCAGGAGGCGAACTCGCCCGCCGAATCGAAGGCCTCCGCGTCCACCCCCACCTCCGCGATCATCTGCTGCGAGGACTCTACCCCAAATCCGGGTACTTCCGCCAGTCGTGCCACCGCCTTCGGATGTCGGTTGAGCGCGGCCGCATTCATCTGGCTAAGCTGACGGATCTGCTCGTCCAGCAGTTGCAAACGTTCCAGATGCAGGTGCAGCAGTTGCCGATGGCCCGGCTCCGGCGCGCCGCGCAGGGCGTCGGCTAATTGTTCTTTAGTGCACTTGAGGCGGTCGTCGCCCAGTGCGGCCAGCTTCGCCGCATCCGTCTGGCCTTTGCTGAGCGCCTCCAGAATCCGCCGTCCGCTGACGCCTGGCAAATCGCTAATCACGCTGGACAGCTTGATCCGCGCTGCCTCCAGCAGGCATTCCACCTGGCTCTGCAAACGCACCCGTTCGCGCACCAGTTGCAACCGCCCGCGCGTCATCAGCCGCCAGGTACGCTGTTCTGGCTCTGGCACAAGCTCAGCATCAGTTCGCCGGCCAGCAAGCGCCGTGCCAGACGTTTGGCGTCCCGAAAGTCGTTCTTGCGTCCTTTGGGCGCCTTGTTGGATTGCGCCTGCGCCAGATGCAGTTTCTCAAAATGTGGCTCCAGGTCCAGCCATACCGGCTTCCAGTATTGTGCCGTAGACTCCATGACCACTTCGTGAACTTGGTGTTGCTTCAGCCAAGCCACCAGGTGATTCCGCTCACTGGCCCCGGTTCCAAATCTCCGGCACTCAAACTCCATGGCCGTCCCCGTGGCGTCAGCCACCTCCTCGGCCACGCTGGCGACCCCCACCATCAGCACTTTCTTGTGCACGTCAATGCCTGCTATGTTGTAAGACATACCTACCTACCTGCCTTTCTGGCGGGGAAGTGCAGGACACGCGGGCAAATTGAATACGCACCGTTCCGAGCTACCGCCCTTCCTCGCGGAAAGGCAGTTCTCATTTATTGGTTCAAAAACACGCGTCCCGGATCCGACTCATCGACGGCTTCAAGTTCTCCAGAGCGTGAACGACCTCAGCCACTCCCGCCGAAGACAATGTTAGCGTCGCTCGCGCCCATTTTCATCACCTTTGGTGGGCCGCAGGCCCATGGGGCACTCATCTGGGGGCCCATTGCAGCTCAATAAGTTAGCGGTTGTTTTTCGGAGCCGCAAAGATGATGAATACCAAGAGTAGTGGGGCGGCCAATCTTGGCCCGGGGTCCCCGCTGGGGGCGGCTTTCCAGCCGGCTTGGCCGCTGAAAGGCCGTCGGCCTTAGCTGCCGAGTTGCGACTTACCCGGTTTCCGAGACTGCTGACGGCCCGTAGGGCCGCTGGCGCTCATCTGAGACCCCATTGGCGCTCAATAAGTTAGCGGTTGTTTTCGGAGCCGCAAAGATGACGAAGACCAAGAGTGGGCGGCCAATCTTGGCCCGGGGTCCCCGCTGGGGGCGGCTTTCCAGCCGGCTTAGCCGCCTGAAAAGGCGGTTGCGGGCATGATTGCCCGCCCCACGGTGAGTTTTCGACGGTGCCCCGCCGGGGGTCTCGCCGCTGTTTCACCCGCATCCGCGGGGGCGCCCGCTGAAGCGTGCGCCACGGGGACGCAGACTTTGTAAGTGGCGTTACCATGGTAGCCCACATGCTCTGCCTCACGCGATATGGCGTTTCGCGCTCCGCTGCCCTGCCTGTTCTTTGTTTTCGCCATCGCCGCAAAGCTCAGTGCCGCCGACCTCACACAACCTGCCGAGTATGAAGGCAAAACTGTGGTCGGGGTGCGCTTCGATCCCGTGAATCAACCGCTGGCGTCCGCCGATCTCACGCGCGCGCTGGCGGTTTCTCCCGGCGCGCCGTTGCATCTGGCAGCGGTCCGCGCGGCCATCAAACGACTGTACGGAACCGGCGCTTATTCCAACATCGAGGTGGATACCGCACCCGCCCCCGGCGGTGTGAACCTGCTCTTCCGCACCACCAGTCAATGGTTTGCCGGACCGGTGGACGTAAAGGGAAAGATCCATCTGCCGCCGAATTCGGACCAGTTGGCGAACGCGGCGCGGATCGATATGGGCGCGCCGTTCAGCGACAGCGACATCGATGCAGCGGTAGAGAAACTGCGCAACGTGCTGCAGCACAATGGGCTCTATCGGGCCACCATAAAGCCGGAAGTGGTGCGCGATCCGCGGCACCAACAGGTCTCCATCACCTTCGAGGTCAACTCCGGCAAACGCGCCCGGCTCACGCTCCCCAATGTGACCGGAGACACTAAGATTCCCGCGGCAAAACTGGCGCGCGCGGCGAAGTATAAGGAGATTCTCTTCTTCCCCTGGAAGGAGGCTACGCAGGCAAACGTGGATAGCGGGTTGCAGAACATTAGTAA
>JBEKIN010000426.1:0-3488 GCA_050011735.1 Acidobacteriaceae bacterium
TGAAGAGTTTTGGTTTGGAGTGAACGTGACGAAACCGATCTCTACCGAAGGTGCGCTCATCCTGCCTTATCAGGCTCTCCTCCCGCCCATCGATTGGTAACCGCAAGTCGGCTTGTGGGAAGTGATCCGAGGAGCGCCATCCTCGAATGGCGCTAAAAGGCCGAGCCGCCGAAATCACAATGCCCTGGAATCCAATACCTGCGCCGCGCTACCCTGAAAAGAGTGGGGCAGTAGGGCGGGTGGCCCGCTCAAGCCCGGTTTTGGGCTCGAGTGGGGCCCTTTCACCCGCCGCCCTGTTCGCTCCCAGCTCCCAGCTGCCGGCTGCGGGCTGTACCGCGAGAAATCCACAGATCTGTCAAGTCCCCGTGGAAAAATCCAAAGTAATTACCCTACATTCCACGCCACTTACGCCCTTATACCCTCAAAGAGTTTTGGCCGGTTGACCCTCTCCATATGATATTCTGAACTTATAGAGTAGAAAAAGAAAAAAGGCTCAGCCTACCCGGCTGGGCCTTTTACTTTGTCCCCGATGCACCATCATCCACCGGAGGGAGGAGAGGATCTATGGCACTGTCGTTTCGCTGTCCGCTGTCCGCCGTTCTCCGCTCCAAGCTCCAAGCTCCCGGCTCTAGGCTCCGTCCCCGGTACCTTGGTGACCTATTCCCAACCCCAATGCAATCAGTACCCAGCCCGCAGCGGGGAGGGGAGGGGGGTGGGGTCCACGGTACCTTCGTCCTCTTCCAACCTTGCCAGCTCCTGGCTGCAGGCTCCAGGCTCCCAGCTCCCGGCTCCCAGCTAGCAGCGATTTACAATCTCCCCATGCGATCTGCCGAGCTGGCGCGTGTGCTTCAGGCCGAGCTGCGTGGCGACTCTGATCTCGAAATCACGGGCGTGGCCGGAATCGAAGAGGCCGGGCCTGGCCAAATCACCTTCGTGGCGAATCCAAAATACGCCGGCCTGGCCAAAACCACCCGCGCCTCGGCCATTCTGGTAACGCCGGATTTTCCGGACGTGCCGGCCGCCACGTTCCGATTGAAAAACCCCTACCTGGCCTTCGCTCGGGCGGTCGATATTTTCTACCAGCCGCCGGCGTGGCCTGCGGGGATTCATCCCACAGCGGTCATTCAGCCGACCGCAACCATCGGCGCCAACGCCCACATCGGGGCCTATGCGGTGATTGGAGACAATGTCGTCATCGGCGACGACGCCGTCATTCTGCCCCATGTGGTGATCTATCCCGGCGTCCGCATCGGCCATCGATTCTTCGCCCACGCCCACGCCGTGGTTCGCGAGCACTGCCAGCTCGGCGACGACGTGCTGCTCCAGAACGGCGCCGTGGTCGGGTCGGACGGCTTCGGTTTCGCCAAAGACGAGGCCGGACGCTGGCACAAGATTCCCCAGTCCGGGCCGGCCATCCTCGGCGACCGCATCGAGGTCCAGACCAACGCCTGCATCGACCGCGCCAGCGTGGGGGCCACGCGCATCGGGGACGGAGTCAAGGTGGATAACCTGGTGCAGGTGGGGCACGGCTCCTCGGTGGGCGAAAATTCGCTGCTTTGCGCCCAGGTGGGGCTGGCCGGATCGACCCATGTGGGCAAAAACGTGATTCTTGCCGGACAGGTGGGCGTCGCGGGGCACTGCAACATCGGCGACGGGGTTGTGGCCATCGCCCAGGCAGGGCTCCACGGCGATATTCCACCGGGTTCGATGCTGGCCGGATCGCCGGCTTTCGACCATAAGCAGTGGCTGCGGGCAACCGCGCTTTTCAGCCGCTTGCCGGAGTTGCTGAAGCAATTTCAGCGCAAGTCGAAACCCGAAGAGTAAAGTAGGACAAACAGCCCAAATTTCCGCTGGGGTGCGGCAGCGATGCCGCGGGCTTTCGCATCGAAGAAATATTTATGCCGACGAACGACCAGGATCCACCGCTGACTCTGGTGCAGCCGCCCAGCACGCCGATTCGCGTTCTCCTGCTCGACGACCATCCGGATAATCTGCTGCTGCGCTCCACGATTCTGCGCAAATACGGTTACGTCACCGAGACCGCCAGCACTGTCGAGGAAGCCGAGAATCTGCTTGATTCGATCGACATTGCTGTGCTCGACTATCACCTCGGCGCCGGCAAGTTCGGCACCGATGTCGCCGCCCATCTGCGCGCCCGGCACCCGCAGGTTCCCATCATCATCCTCTCCGCCACCCTGGAGCGCCGCTTCGGCGGCGTGGAGGACATGCACCTGCTGAAGGGCTACAGCTCCATCGACGACCTGGTCACTGCCCTCCGCTCATTCGAGGCGAAACGCCGCGGCAAGCCGGTGGTGGTCGATGCCCGCGACTTCTTCTACTCCCGGATCAACATGGCCATGGGGGACGATGTGGTGCTGGAGATCCTCGATGGTGAGGGCACCTGGCACTATGTGAACGAAACCTGCGCCCGGGTGCTGGAGAAGCCGCGCGACTGGTTCCCGGGGCGCAACATGTTCGAGGAGATGCCGGAGCTGGCCGTGGACTGGGCCGACATTCTGAGCACCGTGGCCGAAACGCGCGAGACCTACATCGACCGAACCTTTCGCGGCGTGCTCAACCTGCCCAGCAAGGGGGATCGCTGGGTGTGGAATGTGCTCGCCTTCCCGATCACGCTGCACACCCGCGAAACCGGCGTGGTGCTGACGGCGCGGGCGCTCGACCGCAAGCCGCTGATGTGAGTGTTCCTGAGATCACCGGCTGGAGAGCACGTACGAATTTCCGTCCGGGTCTTTGAAGATCGCCGACGTTCCCCACTGCTCCTTCTTTGGATCCTGGGCGAAGACGACCCCCTTCTGCTTCAGAGCCGCCGCGGTCGCGAAAACGTCGTCGCTCCAGAACGAGATCGACTGAAACTGGCCGATTCTGTCTTCGTGGCCTTCCGGCGTGAAGGGCGCGATGCCGGTCTCCGCGCCGGGGATCTTGAGCTCGATCCAGCGCTGCTTCTCGTTGAACGGCTGATCGGTGACCACCTTCATCCCCACCGCTTCGGTCCAGAATTTCAGCGCAGCATCCTGATTGCTCACCGGCACACCCACAAATTTGATTCCTTTGATCATGGTTCCTCCTCGATTTCCGGAGCATACCCACAGTGGGCGACAGGCGCAATCATCCAGGCGTTGCTATAGTAAGGATCGGTATAGCGATGCCGGCCTTCGACGACTACATCACCGATGTTCTGATGCGCGATCTGGTCGGCCATGATCGCCGGCCGGTCGCCTTCCTCGTCTATCTCTGGCTGGCGGCGCAGGCTCGCGCGGGCAAGCCGGTTCAGGTGAGCTTTCAGGAAATGGCTGAATCGATCGGCGTTTCGAAAAGCTCCGCCCAGGCCGCGGTGCGTTGGCTCATCCGGAGGAAGCTGCTCGCGGCGAGCAAAGCAAATGCGACCGCAGTTCCCTGCTACAAAGTCATGACCCCGTGGAAGGACAGTTCCCGGCGCGGGCGCTGAGGGTAGCGCTGGTGGTAGTCTG
>JBEKIN010000427.1:0-3446 GCA_050011735.1 Acidobacteriaceae bacterium
TGGCCGATGCTGGCCAGATGCACGCGAATCTGGTGCGTGCGGCCGGTGCCAATGCGCACCTCAAGCAGCGTGAACTTCTCGAAACGTCGCAGCACCTTGTAATCGGTGATCGCGGTGCGGCCATCTGGTTGTGTCCTAACTTGTGGCTTGACACAACGAATCAGGATGCCGTACTCTATTGTCGGTTACTGAGGGGAGACGCTTGAGTAAACCGACCGATCTCGTACAAGGCACCCTGGACCTGCTCATTCTGAAAGTGATTGCACTGGAGCCCATGCACGGTTGGGCAATCGCCCAGCGTATCCGGCAGATGTCCGGAGATGTTCTCCAGGTGGGACAGGGGGCCCTTTACCCATCGCTCCACAAACTGGAACAGAACGGCTGGGTGAGCGCGGAATGGGCGGTCAGCGAGAATAACCGGCGGGCCAGGTACTACACGCTGACCAAGGCTGGCCGCAAAGCGCTCACTCAGGAGGCCGCACAGTGGGAACGATTGGCCGGTGCGGTATCGATGATCGTTCGGACTAGTTGATGTAGGGATCGTCATGCGGCTGTCCAGCATATTTCGCCTCCGGCTTCGCACCCTCTTCGCGCGCACCACCGTGGAGCGTGAACTCGAAGAAGAACTGCGGTATCACCTGGACCGGCAGACGGAAGAAAACGTCGCCGCCGGGATGACTTACGAAGATGCGCGCCGGGCGGCGATGCGGTCCATCGAAGGCGTCGAACAAAGGAAAGAGGAGTGCCGCGATATGCGCCAGTTGAACATTATCGACAACTTGTGGAAGGATCTCGGCTTCGCCGTCCGGCAGTTAGTGAAGAATCCGGGATTCAGCAGCACCTCCGTTATGGTGCTGGCTCTGGGAATGTGCGCGAGCGTGGCTATTTTCGCGTTTGTGGACGCAGCATTGATCAAGCCGCTGCCTTATCGGAATCCCGACCGGCTTGTTGGCGCGTTTGAGAGCGTGCCTTCGATTCCGCAGAGCAACCTTTCGTATCCCGACTATCTCGACTGGAAACGGATGAACCGGTCCTTTCAATCGCTGGAGGCGTACGAGCCTTTCGGTTATACCTTGACCACACCGTTAGGCGCACAACCAGCGGCTGGCGTGGAAGTGACCGCCGGATTCTTTCGCACGCTTGGCGTAACCCCCATGTTCGGACGCGATTTCTACTCCGGAGAGGACCTGCCAGCCGCACCGCATACTGCGATGCTCAGTTATGCCGCGTGGACGAAAAGATACGGTGGACGGCGCGATGTTCTGGGGCGTGCGGTCCTGCTGGATGGCGTGCCAACCACGATCATAGGCGTGCTGCCCGAAGATTTTCATTTCGCCCCCGCTGGCACGCCGGAATTCTGGGCCGCGTATCATGCTGTCAGCGAATGCGACTTAAGGCGAAGCTGCTACAGCCTGTACGGTGTGGCGCGGCTGAAGGATGGTGTTTCCTTCCAGGCTGCGCTCAGCGACGTAAAATCGATCGCCAGGCAACTGGCCAGGCAATATCCGGATTCCAATCGCGATCAGGGCGCGACGCTGGCGCCTCTGGCCGAACTCATTGTTGGGAATATTCGTCCCATCCTGATCGTGCTGCTGAGTGGCGCGGGACTGCTGCTGCTGATCGCCGGTGTGAACGTAACGGGTCTGCTGCTGGTTCGTTCAGAGAGCCGCCGGCGGGAGATCGCCGTGCGCACGGCACTGGGTGCTTCATCCGGGCGATTGATGTGCCAGTTTGCGACGGAAGCTCTGGTTCTGGTCACAACCGGCGGTCTGCTCGGCATGATTTCCGCCAAATGGGCCATGCGACTTCTAGCGAGGTTGATCTCGGAGGACATGATGGCGGGCATGCCATTTCTGCGCAGTATTGATTTGAATGTCCGCGTGGCTGCTTTCGCCGCGGTGATATCCGTGCTGGCTGCGGTGCTGTTTTCAGTGGCCCCCGCTTTTCGCATCTGGTCGCCGGAGATGCGGCCGGGCCTTGCGGAAGGCAGCCGTGGCTCCGCCGGAACCGTGTGGCGTAGGCTCGGGTCGAAACTAGTGGTGCTGGAACTGGCCACCGCGATGGTGTTATTGGTGGGGGCCGGGTTACTCGGCAAGAGCCTGCATGAACTGCTGCATGTGAATTTTGGTTTGCAACCAGATCGTCTGGTAACCATGGAAGTTTCGGCGCCTCAATCCAGGTACGGAAAGGCCGCCCAGCAGATCGCACTGGAGCGCCGGATTCTGAGTGCGACGGCGAATCTGCCGGGCGTAGCGTCCGCGGGACTCGTCGCCGACTGTCTTCCGTTCCAGGGCAACGGTAACACGACCTGGGTGCGCGTGCTGGGCCGGCCCTGGCATGGCGAGCACGATGAAGTGCCCGAACGTGATGCGGGCGCGCGATACTTTACAACGCTGGGCGCGAAGCTGGTGCGTGGCCGGTACTTCAACGAAGACGAAGATGCATCGAAGCCCCGTGTAGCGATCGTCAACCAGGCGTTCGTCCGGCAATACTTTCCCGGCGAAGACCCTATTGGCAGGCAGCTTTCTTATATCTCCACGCCGCCCGTGCCGATTGAAATCGTCGGGATTGTCGAAGACATCAGGGAGGGTCCGCTGGATGAGGCGATTCCGCCCGTCCTTTATCGTCCCTTCAACCAGAGCCCGGATAACTATCTCGGGGTGGTGGTTCGGACGTCCCGCAGCGAGAATTCGCTGATCCCGGCTCTGGCGGGCATGGTGCGCCAGATCGACCCGGATCTCGTTCCGGTCAAGGGAGCGAGCATGAGCGACGGAATCAACAACTCGCAGTCGGCCTGGCTGCACCGGTCCTCAGCGTGGCTGGTGGGGGGCTTCGCCGCGTTGGCGTTGCTGTTGGGCGTGATCGGACTCTACGGGGTGATTGCTTATTCGGTAAGCCAGCGGAGCCGCGAGATTGGCATTCGCATGGCCCTGGGCGCGCGCCCGGGCTCCGTCTATCAGCTCATTCTGGGCGAGGCGGGGTGGTTGGTTACGCTGGGAATTTTGGCGGGTCTGGTGTGCTCGCTGCTTGCCGCGACGTTGATGCGCGGGCTGCTGTTCGGCGTGCGCTCCTGGGATGTGCCAACCATTACCGGCGTGGCAGCGGTGCTGGGCGTCACCGCGATTCTGGCCAGCTTCTTCCCGGCACGGCGGGCGGCCTCTGTGAATCCGGTGGAGGCTTTGCGGGCCGAGTAGCAGCGTCGTTCAGAGGCTGCTTAGCCACTCCTCCAGTTCGCCCGGCAGTGGAGCCTCGACGGTAATGCGCTCGCCAGTCGACGGGCTATCGAAGCTGATTCGTGCGGCGTGAAGGAAGAACCGGGCTGAGGGACCGGCGGGCGCGCCATAGAGCTTATCGCCCGCCACCACATGGCCGATGCTGGCCAGATGCACGCGAATCTGGTGCGTGCGGCCGGTGCCAATGCGCACCTCAAGCAGCGTGAACTTCTC
>JBEKIN010000428.1:0-3422 GCA_050011735.1 Acidobacteriaceae bacterium
GCTCGTTGTCGGCACGCTCTCGTTTCAGCAGATGCCGGTGGACGCCTATCCCGACCTTTCGCCCCCGCTGGTCGAGGTCATCACGCAGTGGCCCGGGCACGCGGCTGAGGAAGTCGAGCGGTTGGTTACGTTGCCGATCGAACTGCAGATGAACGGCGTGCCGCACATGGTGTTCATGCGCTCGATCTCGCTCTATGGCTTGTCCGACGTCATCATGACGTTCGAGGACAGCACGGACAACTATTTTGCCCGGCAAGTGGTATTTGAACGGCTCTCGACCGCCAACTTGCCGCCCGGCGTGACGGGCAGCCTGGCGCCCCTGTCGAGCCCGTCAAACCTCGTCTATCGCTATGTAATCGAGAGCCCGGACCGCACCCCGCAAGAGCTGAAGACCTACGAGGACTGGGTGATTGAGCGCGCCTACAAATCCGTGCCGGGCGTGGCCGACGATTCAGGCTTCGGCGGCACCGTAATGCAATACCAGGTACTGCTCGATCCCGCCAAGATCTACAGCTACCACATTCCCTTGCCGCAAGTGCTCAATGCTCTGGCCGCCAACAACGCCAACGCCGGCGGCGGCTTTTACTCGCAGGGTTCACAATTCTTCTACGTGCGCGGACTTGGGCTCGTAACCAAGACGGAAGACATCGGCGACATCGTTGTGGGGAGCAACAACGGCGTGCCGGTACGCATCCGCGACATCGGCGAGGTCACCATCGGCCACGCTCCTCGCCTGGGAGAATTCGGTTTCCAGAACGATGATGACAGGGTCGAAGGCGTCATCCTCATGCTCACCGGCGAGCAGACGCAGAACGTCCTCAAACGAGTGGAAGAGAAAACCACGGAGATCAACCGCGATCTCCTGCCGCATGACGTTAAAGTCCGGCCCTACTATGACCGGAGCGACCTGGTGCAGGTGACCATCGACACGGTGGAACATAACCTGCTGCTCGGCATGGGCCTGGTCTTGATCGTCTTGATCTTCTTTCTGGTCAGCGTGCGCGCGGCGATCATCGTCGCTCTGACCATTCCGCTGAGCCTGTTGTTTTCTTTTATTTTCCTGCACGCCCGCGGCATCCCGGCGAACCTGCTTTCCATCGGGGCTATCGATTTCGGAATCATCATCGACGGCACCGTTGTGATGATGGAAAACATCTATCGCGAGCTGGCCGCGCGCCACGGGCAGGAGTACAAACTTCACGACGTGATCATCGCGGCGGCGCACGACGTCGACCGGCCAATTTTTTATTCTATCGCCGTCATCCTCGCCGGCTACATTCCCATCTACGCGCTCAGCGGCCCGTCCGGCAAGCTCTTCCACCCCATGGCGGAAACCATGTCCTGGGCGCTGCTCGGCTCGCTCATCTTCACCCTTACGTTGGTTCCCGTCCTCGCCTCCTACTGGTTCACAAAAGGTGTGAAGGAAAAAACGAATCGCGCCTACGATTGGTTAAAGGACGAGTACGCTACAGAACTCCGCTGGTGCCTCGATCGCCCGAATCTTACGATCATCATCGCCACCATCGTCTTCATCGCTTCGCTTTTTCTGGTTCCCTTTATCGGCGGTGAGTTCATGCCCCACCTGGACGAAGGAGCCATGTGGGTCCGCGCCACTATGCCCTACACCGTCTCCTTCGAGGAGGCAGCCAAGTTCGCTCCGCAGATCCGCAAGATCCTGATGGCCTACCCAATGGTCACCGAGGTGGGCTCGGAACTGGCCCGCCCCGACGACGGCACCGACCCCACCGGATTTTTCAACTGCGAGTTTTACGTCGGGCTGAAGCCCTATAAGGACGCGACGTGGGGGCAGGGACCGATCCATAACAAGGCCGATCTGACCAAGGACATTCAGAAAAAGGTCGAGTCGTATCCCGGTGTAATTTTCAACTTCACCCAGCCCGCCGAAGACGCCGTGGATGAGGCGCTCACCGGCTTAAAGAGCGCACTGGCCGTGAAAATCTTCGGCCCCGACCTGCAGGTACTCGAAAACAAAGCGGTCGAGATCAAGCGCGTGCTTCAGCAGGTGCCCGGATTTACCGAACTCACTGTGGTTCGCGAACTGGGGCAGCCCGCCGTGCAGATCGACGTGAACCGCGAAAAAATCGCGCGTTACGGCATCAATGTCTCCGATGTCGAGGGCGTGATCCAGGCCGCGGTCGGCGGCCAAGCTGCCACTCAGGTGATCCAGGGCGAACAACTGTTTGACCTCGTGGTGCGCATGAAGCCTGAATACCGGTCGAGCGAGCACGCCATCGGTAACTTGCTGGTGCCCACTCCTTCCGGGCAGCAGGTTCCGATCTCCGAGCTGGCCACCATTCGTCAGGGTAACGGCGCGTCATTCATCTATCGCGAGAATAATTCGCGCTACATCGGAGTCCAATTTAGCATCGAGGGCCGCGACCTGGCCCACGCCGTCGACGAGGCGCAGAAGGCGGTCGAGTCGTCCGTCAAACTGCCCCAGGGCTACCGCCTGGACTGGGGCGGCGAATACAGCGAATACCTCGCCGCGCGGCAGCAGTTCATGGTGATCGGTCCGCTCGCTGTTCTCCTGATCTTCATGATCCTGTTCGCGCTCTACGGTAATTTCAAGTTCCCCGTGACCGTGGTCATCGGCGTGATCATGACCGAACCGGTGGGGGCGCTGCTGGCGCTCAAGCTCACCCACACCACCTTCAGCGTCTCCTCCGTTCTCGGCCTGCTCGTACTCATGGGCGTCTCGGCGGAGACCGCGATCATCGACGTTTCCTACATCAATAAGCTCCGTCTCGAGGGACAGGGCATAAGCAAAGCCACTCTGGAGGGGTCGCTGATCCGCCTCCGGCCAATCATGATGACGGCGCTGGTCGCCTGCCTGGGTCTTCTGCCCGCGGCGCTTTCCACCGGCGTGGGCTCGGACTCACAGAAACCGTTTGCGATCGTCATTGTGGCGGGACTCATCTCACGGCTATTCCTGGGCCGAATCGTGAGCCCGGTGCTCTACCAAATGGTGGCGCGCGATGGCGACGTGCTGCAGGTCTAGTTGGGTCTAGTAGACGAAGCCGCCGTAAGGCCGCACAATCGGCGTAAGCTCAATGGACCCGCAAAACTACGACTGTCGCATCGTCCATCTGGCGTCCTTGGGAAAAAGCATCCATGGATTTGAAGATCAACGGGATGATATCTTCGGCGTCTTGTGCATCCCTTGCAGCAGCTGTCCTCAGAAGGCCCTCGACTCCCCACTCCTCGCCGGTCGCATTTGCGGCTTCAATGATTCCGTCCGTGTATGCGAGGACCACATCGCCCGGATACAGCTGAACGGCACTTTCCTGATAGATCCAATCAGGGAAGATTCCAACGGGCGCGCCGCCGGTTTCAAGACAGAGGATCGAGCCGTCACGCCGAATGACAATTGGCGGATTGTGGCCGGCATTCAAGAACCATAG
>JBEKIN010000429.1:0-3414 GCA_050011735.1 Acidobacteriaceae bacterium
CGCGTTCCTCATCGGCAACGAGGGCAGCGGCCTCTCCTCCGACCTCATCGACCGCGCCACCGCGCGCATCGCCATTCCCATGCCCGGACAGGTCGAATCGCTGAACGCCGCCGTCGCCGCCAGCATCCTTCTCTACGAAGCCGCCCGCCAGCGCAGCGCGCTGCCCGCACTTCTGACTGGCAACGATCTGGACGACGTGGATGCGGGTGGGCACTACACCCGGGACGAGCTCAATGAGCGATAGAGGATGCGGCAGAACATGAGCCTCTTCGCCCCTGCTCCCGCAGAAAACAGACATGACTCGCAACCCAGGAGGAAAGAAGTTGGCAAATCTGAAGGATGAAATCCCCAGCAACGACGCCAGTGACGCGAGCCTCGGGAAAGTCGACATGAAGCTCGAGGTCGTCGTCATCCCCGTCTCCGATGTCGAGCGCGCGAAGCAGTTCTACGCCAAGCTCGGTTGGCGGCTCGACGCCGACTTCGCCGCCGGCGACGACTACCGCGTGGTCCAGTTCACGCCCCCTGGCTCTGGGTCCTCGGTCATCTTCGGCAAAAACGTCACTGCGGCGCAGCCCGGCTCCGCCAAGGGACTGTACCTGATCGTCTCCGGCATTGAAGCCGCCCGCAACGAGCTCCTCCGTCGCGGCGTCCAGGTCAGCGAAGTGTTCCACGGCGCCGGCAATGTGCACGCCGGCAACGACCAGCCCTACATCTTCGGTCGCCTCCGCGTCAGCGGTCCCGATCCCGAACATCGCAGCTACCAATCGTTCGCCTCGTTCAGCGATCCCGACGGCAACGGATGGCTGTTCCAGGAGATCACCACCCGTCTGCCCGGGCGCATCGACCCGGCCGCGACTTCCTTCGCCTCCGCAACCGACCTGGCCAGCGCGCTGCGGCGTGCGGAGGCCGCCCACGGAGAGCACGAGAAGCGCATCGGCAAGGCCGATCCCAACTGGCCCGACTGGTACGCCGAGTACATGGTCCACGAGCAGGCCGGCGAAGAACTGCCGCAATAAACGACCGGCGCCACCCGAAGACGATACAAACGGGATTCCCCCGTCCCGCCCAGCACAGCCGCCGCGTTCGCCTCCAACGCCCAACCCCAACGAAATTCCCCATCCACAGGAACGGGTGAGCGATGATGGAGGGATTCACCCATGAGTCTCTTCGCCCCCGCCCCCGGAGAAAAAACCACCCACGTCGCCGCGCCTCTCGCCGAGCGCATGCGTCCCCGCTCCCTCGACGAGTTCCTCGGCCAGGAGCATCTCCTTGGCCCCGGCAAGCCTCTCCGCGTCCAGATCGAACGCGACGACGCGAACTCCATGATCTTCTGGGGCCCGCCCGGCGTCGGCAAAACCACCCTAGCCAAAATCATCGCGGACACCACCAAAGCCACCTTCATCGAATTCTCAGCCGTCCTCGCCGGCATCAAGGAAATCAAGCAGGTCATGGCCGACGCCGAGAAAGCCGCCTCCTGGGGCACGCGCACCATCCTCTTCATCGACGAAATTCACCGCTTCAACAAAGCCCAGCAGGACGCCTTCCTTCCCTGGGTCGAGCGCGGCTCCATCCGCCTCATCGGCGCAACCACTGAGAATCCTTCCTTCGAAATCATCGCCGCCCTGCTCTCCCGCTGCCGCGTCTACACCCTCAAATCCCTCACCGACGCGCAGATCGTCGCCCTTATCGAACGCGCTCTCGCCGATCCCGTCCGCGGCCTCGGCGCTCAGCACCTCACTGCAGGCGAAGGCGCTCTCGAACTCCTCGCGTCGTATGCTTCAGGAGACGCCCGCAACGGCCTCAACGCCCTCGAAGTTGCCGCAAAACTCGCCGCCGATTCCCCTGATCACACCATCACCCGCGAGATCGCCACCGAAGCTCTCCAGCAGCGCGTCCTCATGTACGACAAGCAGGGCGAGGAGCACTTCAACCTCATCTCCGCCCTCCACAAATCCATCCGCAACTCCGACGCCGATGCTTCGATGTACTGGCTCGGCCGCATGCTCCAGGCCGGCGAAGATCCCCTCTACGTCGCGCGCCGTCTCGTGCGCATGGCCGTCGAAGACGTCGGCCTCGCCGCGCCCGAAGCCCTGCACATCGCCCTCGCCGCCCGCGACACCGTCGACTTCCTCGGCTCGCCCGAAGCCGATCTGGCTCTCGCTGAAGCCGCCGTCTTCCTCGCCCTCGCGCCCAAATCCAACGCCCTCTACACCGGCTACGGCGAGGTCCTCGCCGACATCGAGGCCACCCGTCAGGAACCCGTCCCCCTCCACCTCCGTAACGCGCCGACGAAACTTATGAAGGAACTCGACTACGGCAAGGGCTATCAATACGCGCACGACGAAGCAGGCCGCGTCGCCGACATGGACTGCCTCCCCGAATCCCTCCAGGGCCGCCGCTGGTACCACCCCACCCAGGAAGGCCGCGAAAAACTCCTCGCCCAGCGCATGGATGAAATTCGCCGCATCCGCGAATCGAAGCACGAGCAGAAGTAGCTCGTCGGAGTCGATAATGATGAGGTGGACTCGAACTACCCAATCCGCCCGAACAACTCACCGCAGAAGACGAGCGATTTGCCGCGCCCGCGGGAACTGACGGAACTGCTCTCCACGTGGACCCCGCTCGCCGAGGAGGATCAAATGCCCGAAATCCTCGATCTTCCCCCTGACCCCGTCGATCTCTGACAGACAGCGAACACCCCTCAGCCCATGCCCGACGAAAAAACCGACCGCCTCACTCCCGCTCGCCTTGAAGCCTTCTCCGACGGCGTCATCGCCGTCATCATCACCATCATGGTCCTCGAACTCCATGTCCCCAACAAAGAAATAGCCAACCTCGCCGCCCTCCGCCTCGAACTTCCGCTCGTCCTCGTCTATCTCCTCAGCTTCATCCAGACCGGCATCTACTGGGTCAACCACCACTACCTCATCGATGACCTCGACCGGGTCACCCACGGCATCCTCTGGTCCAACCTCGCCCTCCTCTTCGCGCTGTCGCTCATCCCCGTCGCTACCGGCTGGGTCGGGGTCCGCGGCATCTCGTCCTTCTCCATCGCTCTCTACGCAGCCGTCTGCGCCTTCCCTGCTGTCCCCTGGATGGTCCTCTCCACCCTCATTCAACGCCGCAGCAAGACGCCTCCCGCCAGCGGCATGTTCAAGCAGACCGCCTCGTTGTGCCTCTACCTGGGCTCCATCTTCATGGCCTTCGTCTCTCCCTGGATCGCCATCGCCATGATCGCCCTCGTCGCCGTCGTCTGGCTTCTCCCGCCCCGCAAAATCGTAGAACTATCCCGCGACTCCACCCACCCGCCCCAATAGCGCAACCGCTTCTTGCTCGCCTTCCACCCGGTTCTCGCTCGTCCCTCGCTCGCCCGTCTACTCGCCGTTCGCTAAAAGTCCTTAAGGCGCCTCTTGC
>JBEKIN010000430.1:0-3411 GCA_050011735.1 Acidobacteriaceae bacterium
GGCGTCATGAACGTCTGGTCGATGGACCCGCAGGGCCACGACCTCAAACAGGAGAGCCATCAGAAGATCTTCGACGTCGAATCCGCCTCGCTTTCCGAGGGCCACATCGTCTACGCCTGCGCCGCCGATCTCTGGTCCCTCGACCTCGCCACCGGTCACGATGCCATCATCCCCATCACGCTTGAATCGGACTTCGATCAGCTCCGCGAGCATTGGGTCACCAAACCGCTCACTTACATCAGCGACGCGCACCTCTCGCCCGACGGCAGCCGCGTCGTCTTCACGGCCCGGGGCGAGGTCTTCACCCTCCCCGCCAAAACCGGCCGCATCATCAGTGTCGCCGCCGACTCCGCTCTGCGTTTTCGTTCGGCCCGCTTCCTGCCCGACGGTAAAAGCATCGTGGCGCTTTCCACCGCCACTGGCGAAACCGAGTTTTGGAAATTTCCCGCCAACGGCGAGGGCAAGCCCGAGCAGTGGACCAGCGATGCCAAAGTCCTCCGCTGGGATGGCACCCCCTCGCCCGACGGCCGCTGGCTCGCCCACTACGACAAGGATCAGCAACTTTGGATCTTCGATACCAAAACGAGAGAGAACAAGCGCGTCGCCCAGTCTATGAATGGCGGCTTCCGAGACCTGAGCTGGTCGCCGGACAGCCGCTGGCTGGCCTTCGTCGAGGACGCCGATAACAACTTCTCCGAAGTCAAAGTCCTTGCCGTCGAATCCGGCAAAATCGAGACGCTTACCTCAGACCGCTACAACAGCGAGAGCCCCGTGTGGAGTTCCGACGGCAAGTGGATCTACTTCCTCTCCGACCGCGCCCTCACCACCGCCGTTCCCTCGCCCTGGGGCGACCGCCAGCCCGATCCGCACTTCAACCACCGGATGAAGATCTACCAGATAGCGCTGGTCTCCGGGCTCCGCTCGCCCTTCCTCCCGGCCGACGAACTTCACCCCGACACTCCGGCGAAAGAAGAGAAAGAAGAGAAAGAAGAGCCGAAGAAAACTCCCGACGAGAAAGAGAGCTCGCAAACCACGAACCCGGCCGCCAAACCCGTCGACCCCAAATCAACCGAGCCGTCAGCCGCTGCCAAAGCCCCCGAGGAGAAGAAGCCCGTCCCCGAAGTCAAAATCGACTTCACCGATGTCGATGCGCGCCTGACCGAAGTCCCCGCACCGCCCGGTAACTACGGCGACCTCCAGGCCGCCGCGAAGCGCCTCTGCTGGCTCGACGCGAGTGACGAAGCGCGCCCCAAACGCGCCCTCGAGTGCCTCGCCATCGACAACAAGGGCGACGAACCCGACACGGTCATGGCCGACGTGAGAAGCTACGAAATTTCCCTCGACCGCAAAAAACTCCTTATCCACAAGGGTGACGACTTCTTTGTCGTCGACTCCGACGCCAAGTCCTCCGGCCTGAATGACCCCAAAGCCCTCGCCAAGGCCAAACTCGATCTCGCCCATTGGGTCATCCACACCACCCCGCGCGAGGAGTTCCACGGCTTTTTCCTCGATGCCTGGCGCCTCGAGCGTGACTACTTCTACGACCGCCACATGCAGGGCGTCGACTGGGTCGCCATGCGCCAGCGCTATCTCCCCCTCGTCGACCGCGTCTCCGACCGCGACGAGCTCAACGACCTGATCGCGCAGATGGTCAGCGAACTCTCCGCCCTCCACACCTTCGTGGGCGGCGGCGACCAGCGCAAGCCCGAGGACGCGATCGATGTCGCCACCCTCGGCGCGCGCCTGCGCCGCGATGAAAAGGCCGGCGGCTATATCGTGGAACACCTCTACCTCCACGATCCCGACCTGCCCAACACCGCGCCGCCCCTCGCCCGGCCTGACTCGCTGGTCGCCGAAGGCGAGACTATCGTCAGCATCGACGGCGTCGACGCCCTCAGCGTCCGCGACGAGCGCGAGCTGCTGCGTGGCAAAGCCGGCGTCCAGGTCATGCTCCGCGTTAAATCCGCAAAGGGCGACGTGCGCGACGTTCTCGTGAAGCCCATCTCCGAGCAAGAGGATGAAGACCTCCGCTACGGCGAATGGGAATACTCCCGCCGCCTCAAAGTCGAAGCCGCATCCCAGGGCGCCATCGGCTACGTCCACCTCCGCGCCATGGGTCCCAACGACATCAATCAGTGGGAACGCGACTACTACCCCGTCTACAACCGCCAGGGCCTCATCATCGACGTTCGCCACAACGAAGGCGGCAACATCGACTCCTGGCTTCTCGGCAAGCTCCTCCGCCAGGCCTGGTTCTATTTCCAGCCGCGCGTCGGCAACCCCACCTGGAACATGCAGGAAGCCTTCCGCGGCCACATCGTCGTCCTCTGCGATCAGGAGACCGCCTCCGACGGCGAAGCCTTCTCCGAGGGCTTCAAGCGGTTGAAGATGGGTACGCTCATCGGCATGCGCACCTGGGGCGGCGAAATCTGGCTCAGCGGCAGCAACCGCCAGGCCGATGGTGGCGTCGCGACCGCGGCGGAGACGGGCGTCTACGGCCCCGAAGGCAAATGGCTGATCGAAGGCCACGGCGTCGACCCCGACATCGTCGTCGACAATCTCCCCCACGCCACCTTCGAAGGCAGCGACGCGCAGCTCCAGACTGCGCTCGATCTGCTCACGAAAGAAATCCAGCAGGACCCAAATCCGGTCCCCAAAGCCCCGCCCTATCCTGATAAGTCGTTCAAGTACCAGTAGCGTCTCAGCTCACTCGTGTGCGATGGCGGGGCGAGCGCTCCGGCGCACTCCCTGCACCCTTCGCCTTCTCTGTGGCATCCTTATACCCACGGGAACTCCAGTTTCCGCCCAACCACCATGACACGCAAAACCACCTCAGCCGTCCTCGCTCTCCTTGCCGCCGTCTGCGCACTCCCGGCCTTCGCCCAGCAGTTCCAGCCCCGCCACATCTACAACGAAAACGCCGACGCCCGCGCCGAAATTCGCGATGCCCTCGCCACCGCTGCCCGCGAGCACAAGCGTGTCATCCTCGACTTCGGCGGCAACTGGTGCGGCGACTGCCAGGTCCTCGACATTTACTTCCATCAGCAACCCAACGCCCAGCTGCTCAACCAGAGCTTCATCCTCGTCGACATCGACATCGGCCACTACGACCACAACACCGACCTCGCCGACCAGTACAGCGTCCCTCTCAAGAAGGGCGTCCCCGCGCTCGCGGTCCTCGACTCCCACGGCCGCCTCCTCTACAGCCAGCGTTCCGGCGAGTTCGAGAAGATGCGCCACATGGACCCCAACTCCGTCACCACCTTTCTCCAGCAATGGAAGCCGGGCGGTCCTGAAAACGAGGGCGGCCAATAACCGCCCCGACCCCAAACACTGGCAGCCACTAGCTACCCGCCGCCCGCCGTTCTGTTCCCTGTCCCCTGTACCCTGCACCCTGTCCCCTGTACCCTG
>JBEKIN010000431.1:0-3396 GCA_050011735.1 Acidobacteriaceae bacterium
GGCCTCGCGCGCCTGGCGCGCCATCTCTTCCCGCCAGTCCGAGTCGTGATCCGCCGCCATGCTTCGGTTGAGCGCCTGGCAGCTGAGCGCCAGCTCCTCCAGCCGCAGGGCATCCAGAGCGGCGAGCGCCCGCGAGGCTTCCGCCACAATAGCCTTCAGCTCTGGATTCGCCCAGCCCTGTCCCAGCTCTCCCATCCCCCGTGACCTTCCCGCCGTTTGCCGTTCTCCCGGAAATCACCGCTGTCCTGACAACATCGCATCAACCATCTTTGAAGCCACCGCCGACGCCGGAACGTTGTAGGTTCCCGCTGCCAGGGCCGTCTGAACCGACGCAACCTTGTCCGTACGCACGCCATCATTGGAGGCCGACTGCGCAACCTCACTGGCCGCGCTGCTCAAGGTCGCCTGGTCGCTCAACCACCCGCTCCCGGAGGTCTGGGGTGTGCTTTTCCCTTGCGTTGTTGGCGGCGCCGCCGGATCGACTCCCAGCAGCGTTCTCAGTCCCTCCAGGCTGTACCGAATATCCATGTGCAAACTCCTTAGTGGTCCTATCGGTGGAATGCCTTGATGCCTTTAGTCATTTAAGACCGCTCATCACGGTATCCGTGTGCGATTTCCGGTTACTTCCCACCTCGATGCTGGTTACCGGTTAATGTGAGTTCTCTCACAATCCGATCGGCAATCCCAAACCCTCCCCGCTCGCTTAGAGCCTGGCCTAGCGCCTCGGCCGCGAATTCGCCCAATGCGCCGCTCGATCCCGTATCCGAGTCATCGCTGCCCTCTCTCGTCAGCCCGCAGCTCTGAGTCATGGGCTTCAACAACTCCTTCATCATCTGTCCTTCGAACTCGTGCGCTGCTTTCACGAGCCGCGGCGAGGCGGCCTCGGGTGGTCTCGCCGCGGCGCCAATTGGAATCGTCTGTGTCTGCGCGTTCACCTTTTTCTCATCCCTGTTCCCTGCCTCTACAGCACTTCCAGGTCCGCTTCGAGGGCGCCAGCTTCTTTCATTGCCTGCAGGATCGAGATCACATCCCGTGCTCCCGCCCCGGTTCGTTGCAATTCCTCAACCAAATCCTCCACGGTGGCGCCGTCTTTCAGCTCGATCCGATTGACCGGCTTGTCCTGTGCTTCAACCGAGGTCTGCTCGACCACCTGAGTCGTTCCCGAGGCCATCGCATTCGGCTGCGATACCTCGACTCTCGAAACCACGTTCACGCTCAACCCGCCGTGTAAGATCGACACTGGCTGCAGCCGCACCGTTCCCCCAATCACCACTGTGCCCGTGCGCTCGTTGACCACGACCCTAGCGCGCGGATAGACATCGATCTCGACGCTCTCAACCCGGTCCAGCAAAGCCGCTACGTCCTCGCCCTGCGTTGCCGTCACCTCAACCCTCCGGCTATCGACGGCGTGCGCCCGCGCCGCACCCAGCGCTTCGTCGATCGCCGCTGCCATTCGCTCCGCGGTGTGGAAGTCCGCGTCGTTCAGAATCACATTAACCGTATGCATTTCCTTCAAGTCAAAGGGAACCAGGCGCTCGACGAATGCGCCACCGGGAATGCGCGCCGTAGTGGGATGATTCATCTGCTTCGCGCTGCCTCCTCCTGTCGCCACGTAGCCGCCCAACACCAGCGCCCCCTGAGCTTGTGCATAGATCTGCCCGTCGGCGCCATACAGCGGAGTCATCAGCAAGATTCCGCCTTCGAGCGAGCGCGCATCGCCCGCCGATGACACCGTCACATCCACCTTATAGCCCGGCCGGCTGAACGGCGGCAGCGTGGCCACAGCGAACACCGCGGCCATATTCTTTACCTGCATGTTGCTGGCGCTGTTCGAACCTGTCTCCGGAACGGTGATGCCCATACGCTGGAGAGCGGAAACCAGGGTCTGCGCGGGAAACACCGTCTGCGAGCTGTCTCCCGTACCCTTCAGCCCTACCACCAGCCCATAGCCGACAAGCTGGTTGTCGCGAATCCCTTCAATCGTAGCCACATCCTTGATCCGCGCCTTCCTTGATGCCTCCTGCGCCGGAAGGAGCACCGAGGACAGCAGCCACACGGCGGCAAGTGCCCGATCCCATCGGAGCCGTCTTGTGAATCCCCGTTTCATTACCCTTGGCCTCGCCCCCATCGGATCCACTTCCCCCATTCGCCGGTTCGCCAGTCATGGTTTTGGCTTTCAGAACACCACCAGCTTTTCCAGCCAGCGCACCAGCGGATTCTGCCGGTACGTCGAGTCGTTCACGATTCCCTTTCCGGTCACTTCGAGCTCCAGGTCCGTCATGGCCGTCGAGAGTACCTGATTCTGGCTGCTGACATCTTCGGGGCGTACCAGGCCGCGCAGCTCAATAAGTTGCGTCTGCTCCGAGAAGGTGAGTTGTCGCGTGGCCTGGACGACCAGCATTCCGTTGGGCAAAACGTCGACAACCTCGGCGCCGAAGGTTGTCACGAGGCTCGAGTTGGTGGTGCTTTGACCCTGTGCAGTGAGTGCCGACGCGGCGTTCGCGCCCACCAGATTCTGCAGCGCGTTCGATGCCTTCAGCGCGCCAAACAAAGACGTCAGCCCCGAATTGGCGGAGGACGCGCGGGTATTCTTCACCTGGCCGTCGGTCGAAGCGGCCAGGCTCTCGGTCACCACGATCGACACGACATCGTGAATCCGGAATGCCTTGACGTCGGTTCCCAGCCGCACCATCTGGCCCTCGGCGCTCCAGATCGAGCCCGGCGTTTTGACCTCGGCAGCTTTCTGGGCGCGGACCCGCGCGATGTACCCGCGCAGTGCATCTTCGGGCGGCGTGGCTTTGGTTCCTTCGGCCACCGAAGTGTGCTTTTTGGTCAATGCTCCTGCCATCGAGATCGGCCACACACACGCGGCGGCGAGCAAAACCCAGGCTACCTTCATCGCCATGTCCACATCTCCGCCGCAAATACCGCGCGGCCGGGCTTGAGGGCTAAGGCGTCAACGACTTTGCCGCCGATCCTTAATCGCACGCGAAGCTCGGAACCTGCTGCCGCGGACCCCAGCGCCACAGCCTGGAGTCTGGCATCGATCACGGCCGAATGCTCTTCTACCGTCACCTCGTCCCCGGTGTGGATCACTGGCATTGCAGTGGAATCGACAGCCTGCGCATTCAAGGATGGCCTCGTCGGGGTTGCGGCCGCCTCGCCTCCCGCTTTCGGCGTCCTAACCCGCAGCCAGCGCCCGGGACCCTCGGGATGGATCGGGTCGCGCTCGAGCAGCCAGCGGTCGCCGGTCGCAACATCGTCCATCTCGTAAAAGACCGCGCTCCCGGCTTGGCGCAGCGATGGAAGGGCTGCCGCAGTGCGAAAGGCAATCGCCGGTTCGGTGCAGGCGGCCTGAGCGATGGCCAACGAATTGGAAGCGGCAAGAAGAGCCGC
>JBEKIN010000432.1:0-3395 GCA_050011735.1 Acidobacteriaceae bacterium
TTGTTCTTCGGCGGGCAGACGATTTCGCTGGTCGGGACGTGGATGACGCGGATTGCGACCGCGTGGCTGGTCTACCGGCTGACTAAGTCGTCGCTGCTGCTGGGCACGATCAGTTTCGCGGGACAGATCCCGACGTTTCTGCTGGCTCCTCTTGCGGGAGTTCTGGTGGATCGCTCGAACCTCCGGCATGTTCTGATCTGGACGCAGACCCTGGCGATGGTGCAGTCGCTGCTGCTGGCAGCGCTCACGCTCTCGCATCGCATCACCATTGCGGAAATCCTCGCGTTGAGCGTGTTTCAGGGGCTCATCAACGCGTTCGACATGCCCGGCCGCCAGTCGTTCATGGTGCAGATGGTTACGCCCCAGCGAGCAAGCTCGCCGGGGACCCCGGAAGAATCGGACCGCAACGATCTTTCCAACGCCATCGCCATCAACTCCTCCATGGTTAACGTGGCCCGGCTGGTGGGGCCGTCGCTCGCGGGCATGGTGATTGCGGTTTCGAGCGAAGGGTGGTGCTTCCTGATCGACGGCATCAGCTACATCGCCGTCATCGTCTCGCTGCTGATGATGCACGTGCGGGTCGCGGAGGTGCGCCGCGCGACGACTTCGATGTTCGAGCAGATGCGCGAGGGATGGACGTATGTGTCGGGCTTCACGCCCATCCGGACCATCCTGCTGCTGTTTGCGCTGATCAGCCTGATGGGCATGCCCTATATGGTGCTGATGCCGGTGTTCGCGGGGCGCGTGCTGCATGGGGGCCCGCACACGCTGGGTTTTCTGATGGGGGCGGCGGGCGGGGGCGCGCTGGTTTCCGCGTTTTCGCTGGTGCTGCGGCGCTCGGTGCGGGGGCTGACGAAGATGATTCCCATCGCCGCCCTGGTCTTCGGCGGTGGCCTGGTGCTGTTTGGCTTTTCGCGATGGGTCTGGCTCTCGCTGTTCCTCATGCTGTTTATCGGATTCGGGATGCTGCAGGGGATGACCGCCAGCAACACGATTATCCAGACGCTGGTTCCGGAGGACAAACGCGGCCGCGTGATGAGCTACTACACCGCGGCCTTCATGGGTATGGCGCCCTTCGGCAGCCTGCTGGCGGGCGCGCTGGCGCATTGGATCGGCGCGCCACGCACCGTCATGTTCACGGGTTCGTGCTGCATCGCGGGAGGGCTGTGGTTCTGGTCGCGCCTGCCCGCCATTCGCCGCGAGATGCGGCCCGTCTACGAGCAGCTGGGCATTATCGCTCCCATGCCTCAGCCGGTGCAGGAGCAGGCTGCCCGCTGAGGGCGGGTGCTGCGAACCACGAATTCAGGGCAGAAAAAATCCCCGATCGCATCGGAGCGCTCGGGGATTCACAGGAGGTATTGATTTGACAAAGCCAGAATAGGAAATCTCCGCCTGCCTGTCTTCGGGACAAGGATGGCTTTTTAACTACAACTTTGGTTGGAGGGCCTGAAGCTCTCGAAGTATATGAGGG
Source organism: Acidobacteriaceae bacterium (assembly GCA_050011735.1). Classification (GTDB taxonomy): domain Bacteria; phylum Acidobacteriota; class Terriglobia; order Terriglobales; family Acidobacteriaceae; genus Palsa-343. Next base: position 1,472 of record JBEKIN010000432.1, read on the forward strand.
GCAGCGATTTACGCGCAATCTGTTGGAGGCTCCGGGAAGCACTTCCGGGGCCTCGCGCTTTTTCCTCTCCTGGTGCGGCGCATTCCTCCATCCGTCGCGCCGGGGAGGAAAAGGGAAACTGCCATGGGTGTTCGCATCCTGCAAAACGTTTTGCTGGCCGGCAATTGCCTCTTCGGGCTGCTGCTGCTGGTACTCTACGGGCCGCCGCTGCTGCACACCCGCGCATGGCCCCCCAGCCTGGAACAGGAAGTGCTGGTGCTGGTGGCGGGTTCCGTGTTCCCCCTGGCGGTGATGGCGGTGCGCTTCCCGCTGGTCGCGGGGATCGCCCAGTTCTCGACGGCTTTCATCGGCAATCAGCTGCTCCACGAGGCGCCTCTGCGCGATCTGCGTGCGTGCTCCTCCGCCTCGATGGCCCTGGCCCTGGCGCTGCTGTTCGTCGCGGTCCTCCGCGGCATTCTCGAGGTCACGCAGGAAGCCTTCGGAGAAGCGGAAGAGCAGGACGAGCAGCAGGCCGCTGGCGCTGCCTGAACCACCACAACCTCATCGCAATTCAGCTTTCAGAAGTTAGCGCCCCGCGCGTGTTGTCCGCTGCGGTTCAGATTTCGTAGCACGATATATCGTGCTACGACGTATGCCGGCTCTCCTTCGCGGTTTCACCGGGATCGGCCAGAATGGCGCGCGCGTCGGCCTCATCGTCGGAGCTCACCTGCAGCTCGAGCGGCCCCAGCCCCGGTTCCATGATCCGCGCGTTCTCGCCGGAGAGAAACACCTTGATTCCCGCCGATTCCAGGCGCAGCCTCGCCATTTCCGCTTCCAGCGGCTCGTTGAATCTGGCAATTGTCACAACGTTCGTCATAAATCTCCTTTTTGATCCCGGGCGGGAACGGCAGCGGTTATGCATTGGATGATAGTCGCGCCGCTGGCGTTCAGGCCATCCTGCGCCGGTCCCGCTCCGGCGGTGACGGTAGAATGAGAGGTTCCCCGGAGGAGCTGCGCATTGATCCCGCGTTATACCAGAGCGCCCATGGGCCGTATCTGGAGCGACGACAACAAATTTCGCGCCTGGCTCGAGGTGGAGACCGTCGCCAGCGAGGTGCTGGCCGAGGATGGAATCGTTCCCGCCGAGGCCGCCAAGGCCATTCGCGAGCGCGGCGGCTTCGACCTCGAGCGCATCCGGCAGATCGAGGACGAGGTGAAGCACGACGTCATTGCCTTCACCACTGCGGTCGCCGAAAAAGTCGGGCCGGAGTCGCGCTGGCTGCATTTCGGGCTCACTTCCAACGATGTCGTCGACACGGCGCAGGCGCTCCAGGTCAAGGCGGCTTCTGCGATCCTGCGCGAGGACATCGAGCAGCTGCTTCTGGTCCTGAAGGCGCGCGCACTGGAGTTCAAGGACACGCCGACTGTGGGCCGCACCCACGGCCAGCATGCCGAGCCGACTACGTTCGGGCTGAAGCTGCTGAACTGGTATGCCGAGATGCGGCGCAACCAGGAGCGCTTCGAGGCTGCCGCCGAGCAGATGCGCGTCGGCAAGCTTTCCGGCGCAGTGGGCGCCTTCGGCCACATCAAGCCCGAGCAGGAAGAGCGCATCTGCGCGCGCCTGGGGCTCATCGCGGCGCCGGTTGCGACCCAGGTGATCCAGCGCGACCGTCATGCGTATTACATCGCGACCCTCGCTGTTATCACTGCGACCCTCGACAAGATCGCCACGGAGATTCGGCATCTGCAGCGGACCGAAGTGCGCGAGGCAGAGGAGTATTTTTCCGAGAAGCAGAAGGGCTCGTCGGCGATGCCGCACAAGCGGAACCCGATTACAGCGGAGCAGATTTCGGGTTTGGCGCGGGTGGTTCGAGCAAACTCGCAGGCGGCGCTCGAGAATGTGGCGCTGTGGCATGAGCGCGACATCTCGCACTCATCGGTGGAG
>JBEKIN010000433.1:0-3390 GCA_050011735.1 Acidobacteriaceae bacterium
CAAATGGCGCGCTTGCGTTCATCTCCGCTCTCACCGCCACATTTGTAACCATCACCGTTACCTGCCTCCCTGTACCCTGTCCCCTGTACCCTGGACCCCGCTCCTGGCCGCCTTCAGCGTGAACTCCACTGACTCCCGCGGAATGCTCTCCACAAACGGCCGCACCGCCCACCCCAGCCCCACCGGAATCCCCCGCGTCAGCGACACCGACTCCACCTGCAAATACAACCCGCCGTCGCGCTCCTCCCAACTCCAGTAGGTATTCATCCGCCACAAGAACCCGTGTTCTTCCCCCGGCCCCAGCGCCCGCTCAGCGCCGGTCCCGGCCCCCGAAATCTCCTCGATCCGAGTGCTCCGCGACGCGCTGAAACCATGCTCCGCATCCAGCCGCCCAAACCGCACGTCATACGTCGAATCCAGCACCACCGTGATCCCGTGCCGCTCCCGCACCCGCATCCATCCCTCCACGTGATCGCCGTCCTGCCCTACCGTCTTCGCCTGCATCACCTGCGGCGCAAAGATCTGCGCATAGCCGTTGAAGTCCCGCAGTATCCGCTCAAAATCCGCCGCCTTCGCCCCAGCCGCAAATGCCGTCCCGCGCCAGCGGTGCAGCAGCGCTCCCGGCAACTCCGCACCCTCCGGCGGAGTCACCTGCTCCACCATCACCTCGCCCCGCCGCAGCCGCGCCCGTCCCTCCTCGCTCCCCGCCTCCCCCACCAAAAATCCATCCGCCGCCCGATGCTCCTCCGCCAGCCGCGCCTCAACCACCCCTACATAATTGTTGAAGCTGGCTACCGCCGCCGCCGGAGCCTCCGCGACAGCGCGCACCGGCGCAGACAGAACCACCACCACCCCGCCGACCACCAAAAACCCTGAAAATCCCCGCTTCATGCATCACACCATGCCCCGCCCAACCCCCCCGAGCAATGCACAGTTCCTCGCATGTGAAAGGAATGTTTCTCACGGCGCAACCCACTCCACCCGCGCCACTTCCCGCGACTTCTCCATCGCCCCAAACACCAGGAAAAAACCCGCCATCGGCTACACTCGACTCGAGACATGACCGCCCCTGAGCCAGCCCAACGCCGCTATCGCTTCGGAGCCTTCGAAGCCGACGCCGCCACCGGCGAGCTCCGTCGCCAGGGCATCCGGCTCCGCCTCAACGCCCAGCCCTTCCAGCTTCTCTGCATGCTTCTCGAGCGCCCCGGCGAGCTCCTCACCCGCGACCAGATCGCCCGCCAGCTCTGGCCCGACGGCACCTTCGTCGACGCCGAACACGGCGTCAACTCCGCCGTCAACCGCATCCGCGAAGCCCTCGGCGACTCCGCCACCAGCCCCCGTTTCCTCGAAACCCTTGCCCGCCGCGGCTACCGCTTCGTCGCCCCTGTCGAACGCATCGCCTCAGCGAACTCCATCCCCGCGTCCGCCGCCTCGACTAACCCCGCATCGTCCGCGCGATCCGCTGATCCCACGCCCGCACCCCGCACCCGCATCCTTGCTTCCCCTGAAGAGCTCCCCAAAATTCCCTACACCGTCGCCCAGACCCTCTTTCTCCTCCTCCAGGTCATGTATCTCGGCTTCTACATCGGCGCCCTCGCCAACCTTCCCGAAATCGACGACCTCTTCGCAGCCCTCCTGCCCCGCCCACCCCTGGCCTTCACCATCCTCATCGTCACCGCCGCCATCCTCATTCCCGTCCGCGCCTTTCTCCTCTGCGCCTTCCTCTTCCACGCCCCCGGTATCCGCGAAAAATTCCTCAAGCTCTGGCAATTCCTCCTTCCCCTCGACATCCTCTGGGCCCTCTCGCCCTTCCTGCTCCTCCACCACGTCAATTTCGGGCTAGCCCTCGCCTGCACCGCCTTCCTCGCCTGGTCGCCCTTCGCCCAGCGCTCCCTCGTCCTCATGGGCGCCGGCTCCGCCCATCCCGAAGTCTCCGCCCCCGTCCGCTGATCCAACCCGCGCCAGCCTCAGCATCAGCACCAAAAAAAGCCCTGGAGCCCCGCGCCAGCTCAACATCAACACCAAAAACAAACCTGCAGCCCCGCGCCAGGTTCACCCCACAGCAAGAAGCTTAAGCTCCCACAATGGGCTACCCCTACAACTAAATTCCGACCTTCAACTCCTCAGTACTGTCTCCAAAACCAAAACGGAACTGCGCCCCCTCGCCCGCTGCGCTCTCCCAAACTGACGCCAAGCATCAGGAAACCCCTTGAGTCGCGCCCTTAAGAGATTCGCAGCGCCTTCCCTGGTACGGTCGTGCCAGCGTGCCGGTCACTGACATGCGGTTGCGACCGATTCCGCCTTTCAAGCTCCATCGGGGTGCCACACTGCCCGGCTGCTTCGGATACACTGGGGTCTTCCATCCATGAACCCGCTCTCCATGCATTTCGACAATCTCGCCTCTACCAAAGACGACATGGTCGCCTTCATCGAAGGTCATGGCATCCGCCGGGTGCCCGCTCACGCCGGAGACGAAATTCCCACCATCCTCTGGGAAGACGAAACCAATCCTGACAGCTGGAAGGATTTCGTCGAGACCGCCAAAGCCGCCGGCGCCACCTTCATCACCATGAGTGACGTCGTCCTCGAAAAGGAGGATCTCGAACTGCTCATCGAGGAGCTGCAGGAGCAGGACTACAACATCGAGATGGGTGCAGCCACTTCGGAGCTCGACGAGGCCCAGGCTCTGGTCAGCCACATCGGCAAAGTCGGCCATGTGCAGCTCGGCTTTCCTCATCAGGGCATCGTGTTCCTCTACGAGACCTCCACCGAGTGGTACGACCGCTATCGCCAACTTCTCGATTCCGTCGGCGACCTCGGCGACATCGTCTTTGAAGATGATGACAACGAAGACGACCAGCCCTGAGCCGATCCCGTGAGCTCCTCCGATCAGGTCTTGAGCAGCGCCGACGACGTTCTCGCTTCCTCGGATGCTTCTCAGGTGCTTCCCATCCCTGCCGAACCCGTCGCAGCACGACCGCGTCAGCGCTGGATTCTTAGCCCGAGCCGAACCGAAGAAGCCGCTGCCCTCGCCGCCGCAGCCAACATTCCGCCGCTGATCGCCGAGCTGCTGCTGGCTCGAGGAATCTGCACCGCAGCCGAAGCCGACGAATTTCTCAACCCGCGCATCGAGCACCTTCTCGATCCCTACTCGATGCTCGGCATGGATCGAGCCGTCGACCGCATCCGTCAAGCCGTCGCCGGCCACGAGCCGATCCTCATCTACGGCGATTACGACGTCGACGGCACTGTCGCCACCGTGCTGCTGAAGACCACCATCGAGAGGCTCGGTGGCTCGGTCCGCTTCCACATCCCGCATCGTCTCCGTGAAGGCTACGGCATGCAGCGAGAGATTCTCGATGCCGCTGCCACCGAAGGCATTCGTCTCGT
>JBEKIN010000434.1:0-3375 GCA_050011735.1 Acidobacteriaceae bacterium
GACGCTGCCGGCGCGGAGGCCCAGCACGCGGCTGATGATTCCCTGCTCGCCCATGGAGATGCCGATGATGTTGGCCTCGTCGCGGCGACTATCGAGGAAGCGCATCATGGTGACGTTGTCGGCGAGGGTCCTGGCGGTGGAGACGATTTTGATGAACTCGGGCTGGAAGGGCAGGATGCGGTCGAAGACGGCGTCGAGATTTCTGGTGGCTTCGTAGTCGTGGTGGCTGATGATGAGGGCGGCGCCGAAGGAGCGGAGCTTCTTCATCTGCGCGGGCTTGGTGTGCTCGGCGGTTTGCAGTTCGATGTCGATGAGGTGACAGCCGGCCTGCGCGGCCTTCTCGAGGATCTCGAGTTCGGCGGGGATGGTGCCTTTGAATTTTCCACCGGTGGCGGCGCGACGACAGGTGGCGATGGCGGTGATCTCGCCGCGTTCGTAGAGAAACTGCTTGAGCCTGGGAATGATGGCGAGGGGATTGGGGAGATAGTCGAGGCGAAATTCGACGAAATGATTTTCGCGGACGATCTCCTCCGCGTTGCGCATCATGTCGTTGGGGGTAGAGCCGGTGATGGCGACGCAAATTTTTCCGATACGGGAGCGGATGAAATGCGTGGAGGCGACCGCGGGTCCTTCGCGAACCGGATTGCCGTTCGTTGGGGCGGTAATTCTCTGCGGCCCCGGTGTGCTGGGGTGGGGCGTTGAGCCCTTCAAACCATCGGATTTCGGCCCGCCAGCGCGTGGGGGTGCGGCGCGTGCCACCGCCGTGCCTGCTTTCATACCCGCAATTGCCGCATATTAAAGAGGTTTGCCCCGCGATGCAAGGTTAAATGCACAACCTTTGCTGCCATCGTAATTCACGGGGCGGAAATGGGGGTCTTTTTTGCGGTTCAGGGTGGGATTTTCTTCGGTCGGGGGCCGGTTGAGGGGGGTGGTGGAAAGCGATTCGCTGAAAACAAGGAGTTTAGGGAGAGAATTCTTGCCGGCAAGTGGGACCGAGACTCCAAGGGTCTGGGCCAGTACTCCAAGGGCACTGCGGCGGGTTTCCACGGCTTGGGCGGCGGTGGACCTTTTAAAATGGCAGGCGGCTGCAAATGAAAAAGATACGAGTTGGGATTTTGTTTGGGGGGCGGAGCGGCGAGCATGAGGTTTCGCTGCTGTCGGCGGCTTCGGTGCTGGGTGCGATTGACCGCACTAAGTATGACGTTGTGCCCATTGGCATCACGAAAGAGGGACGATGGGTCACGGCGGGGCATGCTGAGAGGCTGCTGGGCGGCGGTGCATCCGAGAAACATTTGCGTGCGGGCGATCCGGAGGCGACGGGGCTGGCGGCGGTACTGCGCAGGGGCGAGAGTGTGCTGGTGCCGCCCGTGCCGAGCGAGGCGCTGGTTCCGTTTGAGCGCAAGGCGGGTGAGGTTGCGCAGCCGAATCCAGAACAGGTGCTGAGCGTCGATGTGATTTTTCCGGTGTTGCACGGGACGTTTGGCGAGGATGGAACGATCCAGGGACTGTTCGAGCTGGCGGGCATGGCGTATGTGGGGTCGGGCGTGCTCGGGTCGGCGGCGGGGATGGACAAGGACACGATGAAGCGGCTGTTCGCGTCGGCGAAGCTGCCCATTGTGAAGTGGGTGACGTTTTTGCGCGGGGAGTGGGAGAAGAGTCCGAAGAAAATCCGCGCGCGCGTTGAGGCGGCGCTGAAGTATCCAGTGTTTGTGAAGCCGGCGAATCTGGGATCGTCAGTGGGGATCTCGAAGGCACACGGTGGGAAGGAGCTCGGGCCGGCGATTGAACTGGCAGCGCAGTTCGATCGCAAGATTGTGGTGGAGCAGGGTGTGGGCGGCAAAGGGAAGGCGCGCGAGCTGGAAGTGGCGGTGCTGGGGAACGATGAGCCGGAGGCTTCGGTGGTGGGCGAGGTGGTTCCGGTCAAGGAGTTTTACGATTACGAGGCGAAGTATCTGAGCGAGGGGTCGGATCTGATCGTGCCGGCGAAGCTGTCGAAGGCCGAGACAAAGCAGGTGCGGGAGATGGCGGTTGCGGCGTTTCGGGCGTGCGACTGCGCGGGGCTGGCAAGGGTGGATTTTCTGATGGAGCCGGGGAAGTCGGGACGGGGCGGGACCGGAAGAATTTATGTGAACGAGATCAACACGCTGCCTGGGTTTACGTCGATCAGCATGTATCCGCGGCTGTGGGCGGCTTCGGGGGTCGCGTATCCGGAGCTGATCGATCGGCTGATTGCGCTGGGAATGGAGCGGCGCGTGGACAAGGACCGGAACAAATACAGCCTGTAGCCTGGGAGCTGGGAGCGAAAAGCGAGCCAACTGCGAGCGGTGGTGTTCGGCGGGGGGAACTGTTGCGGGATGCCAGGTGTCAGAATAAGAGGAGTGGTGTGGGTGGTTTGGGATCCGCGATTTTGCGGGGATGAAAGGAGTCGCACAGAATGACGCTGCTGGATGCTCCTGCGTTTGATTCACGCCGCGCGAACACGATACGCACGCTGTCGATTGTGGGCGTGGTGGTGGTGGCGGTCGGGATTATCGGCACGCTTTTGGGGATACTCCAGATGCCGTGGTGGTTCTGGCACTGGCCGTCGGATCACAAGATCAGCCAGTTCATGGCAAGCGTGGAGAGCGGCGACCTGAACAAGGCGTACGGCGAGTGGAATCACGATCCGAACTGGCAGCAGCATCCGGCGCAGTATCAGCCGTACGGGATGGACCAGTTCACGAAGGACTGGGGACCGTCGAGCGACTACGGAACGATCACGAGCCACAAGATTTTCATTTCGCATCGCGTGGGAAATGGAGTGATCGTGGGGCTGTACGTGAACGGGAACACGGGCAAGCCGCTGTTCCTGCGGATGGACAGCGGGACGAAGACGATTGGGTTTTCGCCGGTGGAGCTTTATTCGGGACCGTAGAGGCAGGGTGCAGGGTACAGGGTGCAGGGCGCTGGGATCAAAGTTTAGAGCTTGGAGTTTACGGAGTAGGTGTGAAGTTGCAACAGGTTGTCCATTCGATCCGGATCAGAGAAGCTGATGGTGACCAAACCGCAGTTTCCGAGAAGAGGACCGAATGGACTATCACCAGAATGCCCGACTGACGATCTATCGTCGAGAGCAGTTAGCCAGAAAAGTGATGGAAGAAGGGAGCACGCTGGCCGGGGCGGGCTGGCTGATCACAGCTCGCGCCCGCGTCGGATGCCGCGCCAGACGTGTTTTTCCTTAGTAGAAAGGGTTCTGGGTTTGCGCCGCCAGCGATGGACCGGCTGCCGGATTGCCGGGACCGTCGGGCTGAGCCGGGCCACCATCAGCCGCATCCTGTGCCGGAACCGGCTCAGCCGCATGCGCGATCTGGAGCCGCGGCCTCCGGTCGAGCGCTA
>JBEKIN010000435.1:0-3915 GCA_050011735.1 Acidobacteriaceae bacterium
GACAGCAGCCACGGCAGCGGCGCTATCAGAGCGTGATCGACGAAATCGTCAACCTCAGGCGGCTCGGCTTCAGGTTCATCGCTTTGGCCGACGACAATTTTTATCCAGTCACCCTCACCGATCTGCGCCTGGCGCGCGAGCAGAACAATCTCGCGAAGTTGGAGGAGCTGACCGCCATCCGCACCGAGCGGCTGCAGCTGATGGAAGAACTGGCCAAGCTCCCCCACGACATGGTCTTCTTCACCCAGATCACCATGGAAGCCGGTGAGGACGGCGACTACCTGGACGCCATGCGCAAAGCCAACATCAGGGGAGCGCTGGTGGGCGTGGAGGCGGTGACGCCCGAGGGACTGAAAGCGGTCTACAAAGACTGGAACTACTCCGGCGAAGCGCTGGCGAAGCGGCTGCAGACCTTCAAAGAGCATGGCGTGCATGTGCTGGGCTCGTTTATTTTCGGGCTGCCTACCGACAAGCCGGCGACGTTCGATGCAACCGTAGAAATGGCGTTGAAGGCGGGCGTCACGTTTGCCCAGTTCGTGATGATGACGCCGTTTCCGGGCACCGTGGATTTCAACCGCTGGGAAAAGCAGCAGTCGGTCGATCCGGCGATGGTCGGCGGCATCCCGATTACGCGCTACTGGCTCATTCCCTGGGAGAATCGCCCGAAGATGTTCACTCCCCATCCCAGCATGAGCTCGGACGAAATTCGCGAGCGGACGCAGAAGGTTTGGGACCGTTTCTACAACTGGAGCGCCATCTGGGAGCGATCCGCCTGTTGCCCCAATGTGACCTCGCGGATCGCCTTCATCTTCCTCTCGAAACTCTACCGGCAGATGTATGCGGGCACAGGTATTTCGAGCGACAGCGCGCGGCGGAAGAAGTCGAGAAGGTGGGCGCGCTGGACGGCGCGGCAATGCAAGAGGCTCTTTCAGGCAAAGCCGATGCCGGAGCTGCAGTCTCCCAATTGGGAACCGACGTTCCTCGGCCGCGCGTTTCTTCACGACGATGCCCAGCAGGAATCAGCCCGCTTCGCGATTCTGCCCGAGAACTGAGGAGAGTGGGGCGAGGGCCGCCTACCGAAAATTGTTTACTACCCTTCGTCCCTCGATGACGATCCCGTAGAGCCCACTCCAATTTCGTTGCCAGCGCCAACCCTTCTTGGTGCCGGGAGCATTGCTCTCGATGTACGAGGTCGCCGTCACGGCGGAGAGCGCCTCCATGCAGTGCGGGCACCGAGGAACTGAGCCCTTCGTGAACTTACCTCCGCACCCGCAAGGCGTGAGGTAGGGCTCCATCGCTGAACACATCTCTTGATGCGCGGGACAGTCTGGCAATCTTGGCATGCGTTTGTCCCAAAGGGAGAGAAGGCACGTCATCCCGCATTTGTCACAATAGGAGTAGACATAATCCGCAAACCCACAATGAACAAGCTCGTAATGAAAGGATTTGCGACAGTGTTCGCAAGTACCCGCTTGGCTTTCCATAGATTTTCGCTACCGGGTACCAGCTACCGGCTACGGGCTACCGGCTACCGGCTACCGGCTAGTAGTACAGGTACTTGCGCCACTTCAAATCTGAGTGCCCAATCATGCGCATAATGTGCCGGCTGGTGTGCAGCGTAAACGGACGCGGCTCGCGCTGCAGCTTCATGTGCTCCAGCTCGTGCAGCAGATGATTCCCCTTGCGGCGATTGCAGGCGTGGCAGGCCGCCACCAGGTTTTCCCACGTCGAGAGACCCCCGCGCGAGCGTGGAACCACGTGGTCCAGCGTCAGCTCGGCTGAAGGCAGGATCACCCCGCAGTACTGGCAGGTGTTGCGATCGCGCAGCAGAATGTTCTTGCGGGAAAGCGCTCGGGTCTGATGCGGGATGCGGCGGTACTCGAGCAGACGGATGACGGAGGGCATGGCCATGCGCAAGCGCGCGGAGTGCAACTCGGTGGCCTGCTCTTCCTCGGTGCGCGCGACGCCCTTCAGCACCAGGACGAGGGCGCGGCGGGCGCCGCAGATGTTGATCGGCTCATAGGAAGCGTTGAGCACAAGCACCGGCGTCTGCAGAGCCTGGGTCGTCGTAACCACCCGCAGGCCTTCGTGGCTGTGCCCTTCGGCGTGCGCTACGCCCAGGACTTTCCCCAGGGTTTGTCTGCGAGCGTGAACACCAGCCTTCCCCAACGACATAGTTCCTCCGTGCCTGGTGGCCTGGTCCTGCCAGCCAGGTAGCCAGTTCGGGCAGCTACCCCGCGTCGCCGCCAGTCGAAACCGTACGGCCTTCTTCCCAGAAAACAAAATCCTCTTCCATCGGAACCTCCGGCGTGCCAGGCTCCCGCCAACGCAGATCTTCGGGTTCCTGCGCGTGTTCCTTCTGCGCACGCGCGACGGTCGCGACCAGCACCGACGCAGCTCCCGCGCGACGGAGCGCCTGAGAGCAGGCGCGTGCCGTGGCGCCCGTCGTGTAAATGTCGTCGATCAGCAGTACACTGCGTCCCTTCACCGCATCGGGACGCGGAACAGCAAAAGCGCCGCGGACATTCACCCGGCGCCCATGCGGGCTTAGGCCGGCCTGACTTTCGGTCGCACGCTTCCTCACCAGAAGCGCGGAGGCAAGTTGGACGTGCAGCTCAGGACGGCGCCGGCACAGTGCGGCCAGCAGACCGCGCGCCAGAAGTTCGGATTGGTTGAATCCGCGACTGCGCCGCTTCTTCCGGTACAGCGGCACCGGGACCGCCAGCAAATCAGTCGGAAGCTCGGGAATGGCCAAAACCTGCTCCGCGAGAAGCGCGCCCAGGCGTTTCGCCAGAGGCTCCATGCCGTCGTATTTCAGCAGGTGCAGCAGGCTCCGCAGCTTACCCTGGTAGATGCCGTGGGCGACGGCGATCTGAAAGTCCGGAGGGGCTGTGCGGCAGGGGCGGCACAGGGTTTCACGGGCGAGGCCAGCTTCAGAATCGACGGCTTCGCCGCAGCAGGCGCAAAGCGCCCCGGTTTGGGAGGGAAGATCGTTCCAGCAGGTGGTGCAAACAGGAAGGAGGGTGAAACCAGCAAGCGGGAGGCCGCAGACGCGGCAGTCGGCGGGGAATAGAACGGAGGAGAGGCTGTCGAGGATGCTGGTCCCGGTACTTCGGAGCACGCGAACAACCGCGCGCCAAGCCGAAACGTCCGATGGTGGAATTTCGGGTCCGCAAGGCCCCCGGTGAACCGGGTGTTGGTTCACTGGGCTGCTCGTCAGGGAAAGACTCTGACTGAAGACACACCTCGTTTCGGACGATCAGGAGGATCGGAGGGAACCGCCCTCGTTGGCTGCAGTATACGGGGGAAGGTTGCGGGGCGGCAACATAGTTCGGGGCTCGCGCGGCGCCGCAGGTACTCTGGGAAGGGGCTGCGGCGCCGCAGGTACTCTGGGAAGGGGCTGAGGCAAGCATTCTCAGCAGCTTAGCGTTTGCATCCTATGGCAATTCTCTCCATGCCGAGCCGGATCGACGAATGGGCGCGGAACGCTGGCTTCGACGCGACTGGTATTGCCGCCGTCCCTGCGCCCGGCTCTCCAGAGGATCAGGCGGAGCGAGGCCGGTTCGTCGACTGGGTCGATGCCGGCCGCGCCGGCGAAATGGAGTATCTCAAGCGCCGGGACGAGGCCGGCTCGCTGGTCCGGTCGTCGCTGCGGGTGGCGCTGCCCTGGGCGCGGTCGGTGATTGTCTGTGCCGCCAATTACAACTCGGCCGAACCGCGGTCAACGGATCCCGCCCCCGACGGAACCGGCTGGATCGCCCGCTATGCATGGACGGGCAGCGGCGGCCGGCCGTCGGATTATCACAAGGTCCTGCTGCGCAAGCTGGGGAATCTGCGCGACCGCCTGGCGGAGGATATGGGCAGCTTCGAATCGCGTTGCTTTATCGACACAGGCCCCGTCGTCGAGCGCGTCTA
>JBEKIN010000436.1:0-3369 GCA_050011735.1 Acidobacteriaceae bacterium
CTCCTGGTCGTCGACGTAGACGGTGGTGAGTTTGATTTTCATTTCGTTTCTCCTTTTTTTGGAATGAGGGTGCCGATGGTACGGCTGGGCGGACGGAGCGCCCACGATGCCACAGCAACAAGCGCCAGGAAGAGAGGGGCGAGGATGTGAAAGGCGTTGCCGCCGACCGCGATGTTGGACGCAACTGCGCCGGTGAGGTCGAAGAAGATGCCGGCGTAGGCCCATTCTTTGAGCCGCGGAAAACGCGGGATGAGGATGGCGATGGCTCCGGCGACTTTCCAGAACCCGAGGATGGAGACAAAGTACGGCGGGTAGTGGAGGATGCGCACGAAGCCATCGACCACGCCGGGCACGCGAGCCAGCTGCGCGGCGCCACCGCTCATGGAAAAGGCAACGAGTATGGTTGCAATCCAATAGGCAATACTTTTTGCTTTCATCGTTAGTCCACCTTTCCGATGAGACTTTCGAGACCGTCGAACATTTTCTGCCAGCCGTATTTTGCTCCTTGATAATTGGACCCCTGACCGGGAGTGAAGCCGGATTGCTCCATGCGGAGGTGGGTGCCACCTTGTGTTGGAGTCAGGGTCCAGAGGACCACCCAGTGCAGGCTGGAATCGGCTCCGCCGACGCCCCAGTTATAGGAGAGGCGTTTGAGGGGTTCGACGACGAGGACCTCGCAGTCGACAACTCCATCGAACTTTGGGGGGACGGGCTCGCGCCGGAACTGGAACTTGCGGCCGACGACCGGCTCGAAGTCGTTGTTCATCATCCATTGCGCGAGGAGCAGGCTCTCGGTGAGCGCGCGCCAGAGCTTTTCCGGCGGGTGGGGGAAGACGCGCTCGACCACAAGTGTGGTGGGCCTCTCAGCTGGATTGCTCATGGTCCCATCCTTTCGAGAAGGTCTTCGAGGCGGTCGAAACGTTCGCGCCAGAAGGCGCCGTAGTGATCGAGCCAGTTGATCATGGGGGCCAGGGCATCGGGCTGCGCGTGGTAGTGCGTTTCGCGTCCGTCGCGGCGGTGGCGTACCAGCTTTGCGCGCTTGAGCACGGTCAGATGCTTGGAGACCGCGGGCTGGGAGACTCCGGCATAGCGAGTGAGGGCATGGACGGTCTGCTCGCCGTGGCGAGTCAGGTGCTCGAAGATGGCGCGGCGGGTGGGGTCGGCGAGAGCGCGGAAGACGAAATTGGGATTGGCCAGCGGCACAGACAAACCATAACCAAACGGTTATGGTTTGTCAAGAGCGAGCAGAACATTTTTTTGATTGCGGCCTCTTGGGGGGAATTGGCTGAAGGCAACCGTTGGCTCTGTTGCCGAAGGAGACGGTAAACTCCTGGGAACGGAATTTGTGCCGATCGGAGAGCCCCATGCAGAAGAATCAAGTGAAGGTCATGGTCTTAGCAATTCTTGTTCAGGTGACCGTACTCGTCCTGCCGTGGCAGGCGCTGGGGCAGACGGAGACGGCTCCCTATGCGGCGATGGCTCCTCTCGATCAGTATTTGATTGCGGACGAGAGTTCTGAAGTCGCGCTGGCTCGGAGTGCTGCTCCGGCATCCATTGCGGACGGAGCCGAAGTGTTGGTGCTGGGACGCGAGGGATACACGACTGCGGTGAAGGGCACGAACGGCTTTCTGTGCGTGGTGGAACGAGGGTGGGGCGCTGGCACCGACGATCCGGTCTTCTGGAATCCGAAGATTCGCGGCCCCATTTGCTTTAATCCGGCGGCCGCACGGAGCTTTGTGCCCATCTACCTGATGAAGACGAAACTGGTGCTGGCAGGAAAATCGAAGGCGGAGATTGTCCGGGCGACGGGATCCGCACTGGACAAGAACGATCTGCCCGCGCTGGAGCCGGGAGCGATGTGCTACATGCTGTCGAAGGAGCAGTACCTGAGCGACGCCGGCAAGAACTGGCATCCGCACCTGATGTTTTTTGTTTCAGGCGACGCGGCGAAAAGCTGGGGGGCGGATCTGCCGGGCTCGCCGATTATGGCGGCGAATGACCCTGAAGAACGGGCGACGATTCTGATGGTCTGGGTGGGCCAATGGTCCGATGGGACGGCGGGGCCGCCGATGGCGCACTGAGAGAGGGCCACCCCCCTCCCCCCCCCTGGGCGGCTCGCCCGAGAATGCCACGCCTGGAAATTGTTATCACTTGCCTGCCGGGGCCGCCTTCTTGTGCTCCACGAAGGTGTGTGCCTGATGACAGCTCACACACGTCTTGCCTTTCATAAATGGATCGGACTTCAGTTGTGCCACCTGATCGGCGTGACAGTTGTCGCATGTGCTTAACGCCGGCATGCCGGCGAAGTCCGCTGCTGTTGTCTCGCCATGGCACACGGTGCATTCGACACTGTTGGCGGCATGGGGGCTGGCTTTCCATTGGTCATAGATCGCCTTGTGGCAGGTGGAACAGGTATCCCCGGCTGGAATCAGCCGATGGAACACATGCGTGGCTTGATCCTGCTGAGCCATGGCAGGTTGGACGGCAACAGCCAAAACGAGAAAAACGAACAGGGTGAGACCGAACATGCGCGCACAGAAACTATTCACGGACAGACCTCCGGATTACGGTCTTCAAGTATCGGACCGGCGATGGCTGCAAGCAGTGATACACATCACGCCTCACCGGAATGCGATCTGCGCACTGGCTGCGAGGTCTTTTGGGATTCCTACCGGCAGGCGTGGGATGAGGAAGTTTGAGTGCCCTGATGCAAAACTCCGGGCCTGAAGGCCGCTGCGGGTTAGCGCTTTTTCGCCGGGTTGAAAAGTCACCCCAGCAAGCAAAACCGGCTTGCTGGGGACCCCGCAAACCCGGCGCTTTTACCGCTATCCTGCTGCGCAGGGTCAGATGTTCGTTTTCGCTTGGGAGGCGGAAAAAGTCGCCTCGGGAGAGGAAAGAAACCCGCAGGGGCTAAAGCCCGATTCATTTTGCGGCGGTTACGGCACGACTGAAGTCATGCCCTGACACAAAGCTCCTGAAACCCGTCCTGTTAAGTCAGAAGAAAGCCTGAACGACCGCTAAGCAAACGCGAGGTCCTTCGCTGCGGCTGCGCCTGCGCTCAGGATGACACTTCTGTTTTTATGGATGGGTTGTGGCGATGCGGCTAGCGCGATTCGTTCAGGACGGGGAGGGGATTGGGCGGGGCTTCGCTTGCGTGGAAGTGGGTGTGGATCTGTTCGGCGGTTTTGGGGGGGACGACGGCGGCGAGCGAATCGAGATTGGCGGCGGCGATCGAGCGCAGGCTGCCGAAGTGCTCGAGGAGGCGCTGGCGAGTGCGGGCGCCGACGCCGGGGATGGCGAGGAGTTCCGAGTCGCGGTCGCGCATCTCGCGGCGCTTGCGGTGATAGGTGATGGCGAAGCGGTGCGATT
>JBEKIN010000437.1:0-3332 GCA_050011735.1 Acidobacteriaceae bacterium
CGGGTCGAAATCTCTCGGCCCGCGCAAATCCGCGTGCACGTCCCACTCTTTTGCGATCTTGTCCAGTCCCGCGGAGGCCGATTGCCAGTAGGTGAGTTTGGTATTGCAGGCCACAAGGTAGAAGTGCTCCGCGCTGCTGTGCCGTCCGCACCCCACAAGGGATGCTGCACAGGCCGACGTCGCGAGAAGAAGAACGAACCGGGTGGCCAGCTTCATAACGCACCTCCTGCGCCTCGTGCGAGATCCGGCGTCGCGGGGCCGGGGCCTGAAGTGCATGCTCCTCCGGAAACGCGTGGCGGCCTGAATTCTACTCCCTTCCGAAGAGGGGGTCTTATCTCCTAAACGTTTAGTTGACAGATTCCGGATTGCCGGGTTAGTCTCCTAACATCTTAGGAGAAGCCACTTCATGGCCGAACCCGAAAACGAGAATCTAACCCGCCTGGAGCTGCAGATCATGCAGGCCATCTGGAAGCTGGGCCCCAGCAACGTGAATGCGGTGCAGGCGGAGCTGGAGCAGACCCTCGCCTACACCACGGTGCAGACCATGCTGAACATCCTGCACCGCAAGGGCAAGCTGAAGCGCCGGCTGCGCGGCCGCGCTTATCAATACAGCGCCATCGTCACCGAAGATAAGGCGCTGGGCCACGCGGTCCGCGACCTCGTCGACCGGATGTTCGGCGGATCGACCGAGGAGCTGGTGATGAGCCTCATCAAGAACCGGCAGATCGATGCCAGAAAAATCGCGGAGCTGAGCAGGCGGCTGGAGCAGAGGGGCGGCGGTTGCGGTGTGCAGCTCGGCACTGGCGCTGCACATCGATGTTGCGCCGCCTGCGAGGTACAGCGTGGCGATTGCGGCGGGGAGTTCCGCGCCGAAAAGGCTTCACGTCAAAGCCGAAAACCTGACGCCGATCAAGAAGGTCAATCCCGTTTATCCGGCAAAAGCGAAGGAAGACGGGAACACCATCGACGGTGATGTGTTTCTCGATGTCATCATTGGCGTCGACGGCAACCCGGAAAACATCGTGGTATCGAAGAGCCTGCGCGAAGACTACGACGCCAGCGCACTGGAGGCCGTGCGCCAATGGCAGCGGCAGCCCTTCCTGCTGAACGGCGAACCGGTCGAGGTGGAGACGACCGTCACCATTACGTATTCGATGAAGCCGTAGACGACCGGCCATGCGGGTGAGGCGCGAGCTTCACCCGCCGCCGCGCTGGCCCTGTGCGTCAGGCTCCCAGATCAAGAACCTTCGGCACATCGATACCGAGAGCGGTCGCCAGGGAATGCTGGTGATCCTGCTCCTGGGTGATGACATGGCGCAGCTGCTCAGCCAGAGCGTAGTGTCCCACAGCTTCCGCCTGCTTCACCCGCAGCCGATAGTTGCGGATGGTCTCGTTTTCGTTGTCGAGATCGAAGCGCAGCATCTCTTCGGCTTTTTTCGACAGCTTCACCAGCTTGGGCGTGGCAGTCGGCATGCCGCCCAGATAGTCGATCTGATCGGCAAGGATCATGGCGTGCTGCAGCTCTTCGCCGGCGTGCACCTTCAGTTCGGCGGCGATATTCATCCATTGCGCTCCCGAGAGCACGTTGCTGTAGACGGTGTAGGCGATGATGGCCTGGTATTCGCGGGCGAGATCTTCGTTGAGCGCGTCGATCAGGTCCTTCACAGCCTGGTCGTGTGGCTTGGCGGCATTCTTGTCGGGCATGCGTTCTCCTTTTCTATGTGGGCAGACGCGGATTCAGATGAGAGCACGGGGACTTGTGTTGTTCCGGGGCCGGGGAAAGGGCGAGCTGCCTCGAAAGGAATGCTAATGGGCGAGAGGCCTCTGCCGCAAACTCCGACTCCATGAAATGCCGACCCGGTGCGAAGCGACGGGGCTTGCCGGGCCATTTCGCCCTGAACGTGACGCAGGTCCCTCTCGTGTGGGATACTCAGCCCGGAATTCCCGGACCTACGATCCTCAAGAAGCCGTAATCGCAGCCTGCCCTTTCGTGGCCAGCGATGAAGACGGAGAAACGTGAACAGTAAGGCGCATCGGATTCTGATCGCGAACCTTGTGCTGCTGACGGCGGGTGGTGGAAGCATCGCCGCCAGGGCACAGGAGGGTTCGCCAGGTCTGCCAATGGAGCCGGATTCGTCGGTGCAGGACCCGCTCCGGAATGGCCGCTCCGAGGGCGGCCTGCTCCAGACGCTGGAAGCCGCGAATCATGGCGATGCCAACGCCAAATACGAGCTGGGCATCATGTACAAATCCGGAACCGGGGAAGCGCAGGCGGATCGGGAGCGGGCGCTGCAGTGGTTTGAAGAGGCCGCACTGGCGGGTGTGCCCGACGCCATGGCGCAGGTGGGCTCATTTTATGCGCAGGGAGATGGCGGTCCGGCCGGTACAACGCAGGCCCTCTTCTGGTACAGGAAGGCGCGAGCCGCGAACAGCGCAGGCGGAACGCTTGCCCTGGCTGAGATGACTTGCCAGGGAACCGGAATAACGAAGGACGTGCTGGGGTGCGGCGACTTGCTGAACGAGGCGGTCCACGATCTGCAGCCCTCCGATGCCCGTTATGAGATGCTGCACGAGCTGGCCGTGCAGGAGATCGCCATGGGCAAGCGCTATGAAGCGGGCGATGGAGTCGGGCGCGATGCGGAACAGGCCGACTCCTGGTATATGCGCGGCGCAATTTTGGGCGACGCCGACGGCGTATTGGCGCAGGCTGCCCTCGCCATGAGCCTGGACAGCGCGCATCAGGGACCCGAGCAGGCTTTCGCGCTGCTGAAGGATCTGGCTGCGAAGCGCGAAGCGTTTGGGCCGGAGAAGCAGCCGCTTTCCTACGAACAACACGAAGCACTGGTCCAGGCATTGGGCGCGGTGGCCGCGGTTTACGAGAAGCGAGGCGGCGAAGAGGCGGCCAAAGCCATTCCGGTGGAGACCCTACTGGCGACGCTGGGGACGCCGGATGGCGCTGTCGGGTTGGCCAAACGCTACGCGCTGGGCACAGGCGTGCCGCGCAGCGCAGCCCATGCGGAAGAGCTGATCAGGGCCGTCGAGGATCCCGCCGATTCGGAGCTGGATGATCCCGGAGCGTACTGGGCGGTGGAGGGAATGCTGGCGGAGGATTACTTCAACGGCTTGGGAGCGGCCAAAAACGTCACGAAGGCCCTCAAACTCTACGGCGAGGCGGCGGATGCCGGAGACGTCAGCAGTTCCGTTATGCTCGGTTTGCTGTACGCGGAGGGAACGGTCGTGCACTTCGATGCCGACCAGGCCGCATCGTACCTGAGGAGAATGGGTGGCGGGAGAGAGGGTGGCCCGCCTCGGCCTGGAGCGCCGATGCTCGG
>JBEKIN010000438.1:0-3326 GCA_050011735.1 Acidobacteriaceae bacterium
TCGCTCGACGACCCTGCCTGCGCCGTCGTCCGACAGCTCCAGGCCGATTTCCCCGACCGCGCCATCCAGCTCACCCTCTGCCCTGACGTCCTCGGCCCCAACGGAAAAGTCAGCAACCTCGCGCAGCTCGTGCAACACGCCCGCTACGACTACCTCATCATCAATGACGCCGACATCCGCGTCGGCCCAAAATACCTCACCCACATCCTCGCGCCCTTCGCGCCAAACCAGGCCCAGCGGCCCGTCGGCCTCATCACCGCACTCTATCGAGGCATCACCCACCAGACCCTTGGCTCCAAAATGGAGGCCCTCGGCATCGCCACCGACTTCGCCCCCGGCGTCCTCACCGCGCGCTTCCTCGACCGCGGCCTGCACTTCGGCCTCGGTTCCACACTCGCCGTCTCGCGCCCCGCACTCGACGCCATCGGCGGCCTCGTGCCCCTCACCGAATATCTCGCCGACGACTATGAACTCGGCGCGCGCATCGCCACCGCCGGTTTCCGCGTCGAGCTTAGCGACGAAATCGTCGAGACCGCCATCCACCCCTGGAATCTCTCCGGCTACCTGCATCACCAGTTGCGCTGGGCGCGCACCATGCGCGAGGCGCGCCGCGGCGGCTACGCAGGCTTGGTCGTTTCCTATGGACTCGCCTGGGCCTTCCTCAACCTCATCGCCACGGGACTCAGCCTTCCCGCCTTCGCGCTCTTCACGCTCGCCCTTTTCCTTCGTGTGTCCCTCGCCCTGGGAGTAGGTGTCGGCATCCTCGGCGACCGCCAGGTCCTGCGCGACCTCTGGCTCCTGCTGCCCCGCGATCTCCTCGCCCTCGCCGTTTGGGCATGGAGCTACGCCTCCGACGCCATCTCCTGGCGCGACCAGCGCTTCCTGCTGAAAAAGGGAAAATTAGTGCGGCTCGAATCGAAAGAGGCTCCCGCCACAACGGAGGCCGTCAGCGCGAAGCTCTGAGAAGCCTCAGTGCGTCGGCGGAATGTATTCCTTCGGCAGCGCCGCGCCCTCGCCGAAGAAAAACTGATCCATCTGCTCCACCAGAAACTCCTGCGCCTGCGGGGTCCACGGCTGCAGGCGGTATTCGTTCAGCAGCATCTTCTGCCGCTCCACCCACTCCTGCCACGCCTTCTTCGATACGTTGTTGTAGACCTTGTTGCCAAAGTCGCTGTCGAAGGGCGGCTCGTCCAGCCCTTCCATCTCCTGCTTGAAGCGTGCGCAAAAAACCATGTGCGGCATCGTCGGCATCTCTCTCGGTATTGTACCAGGCAGGAATCGAGCAGGCCCGCCCCGGCGCCGCTCGACAACAACCTTGTGCTGGTCAATCCCTCTGCGCAAGCATATAAAGAGATTCTGCCGATGATCATTCCTGGGTTTCCCCCTGCCCACACAGCGGACGACGTCTGATGAGAAAATCCGGGCTCCGCCACATCCTGTTCGCGTCTCTGGCCGTCTTCGCGCTCTTCGCCGCCACACCGCCCGCCGCCTCCGCCCAGTCACCCGAAGACATCGTCCGCAAGGTGGTCAAAAACGAGCTGGACGCCGACTTCAACGACCACACCGCCTGGATGTATCGCGACGCCTACAAATCCCCCGACAAAGACATCGTCAAAATCGTCATCGAAACCCAGCAGGGCAATCTGTCCGAAATCATCCAGGATGGCGGTCGTCCGCCCAGCGCCCAGGAACACCAAGCCGACCTCAGTCGCATCGAGGAGATCCTCACCGACCCCTCCCTGCGCGCGCGCATGAAGCGCAACGAGCAGCACGACGGCGAGCAGGCCCGCGACATGATGAACATGCTGCCCAACGCCTTCGTCTGGCAAATTACTGGCCATGACAAAGGCGAGATCACCCTCGCGTTTCACCCCAAACCCGATTTCTCCCCCGGCAGCATGAATGGCAAAGTTCTGGCTGCGATGGCCGGCACCATGGTGGTCGACGAGGGGCACATGCGCCTTCGGGACCTGAACGGCCATCTCGACCACGAGGTGCTCCTGGGATGGGGACTTCTCGGCCGCATCAACGCGGGCGGCACCTTCCGCATCGTCCGCGACGATGTCGGTTTCGGGAGCTGGCAGATCACCGAAACGCACGTCCACATCTCCGGCCACGCCCTCTTCTTCAAAACCATCGGCGACCAGGAAGACGAAGTCACCAGCGACTACCATCGCACGCCCGACGGAGTGGATCTCAACAAAGCCGCCCAAATGATCCGCGATGGCGACGTAGCCCGCGAGCTCCACATCGAAACCCACTTCGGCGCGTAAGAGTCAGCGAAAAGCGAGCAGAAAACTAGCGAAATGCGAGCAGACAACCAGTCGAAACTTCGGTGCTCTTGCCCACTTCATTATCGCGGGTTCTGATAGATGCAGAATGAAGTTCACGCATTTTCGCGATCTGCAGGTGTGGCAGCGTTCGATGACCCTCGCGCGCAGCATTTACAGCATCACTGCCCCGTTCCCACCATCGGAAGCATTCGGCCTTGTCCAGCAAATGCGCCGGGCCGCTGTCTCTGTGCCCAGCAACATTGCGGAAGGTCACGGGAGGCCCACCAGTAAGAGTTTTGCACTCTTCCTGAGTCAGGCCCGCGGTTCGCTCAATGAGCTGGAAACGCAACTTGAGTTATCGATTCAACTGGGCTTCGCTAAAACTGCCCAATGCTCGGCGGTGCTACAAGAGATCGATGAGCTAGCCAGAATGCTGCATGCCTTGCAGGCGACGCTGCGCCGCCCCTCTGCTCAACCGAGGTAATCGCATCGCGAGGGCTCTGGCTCAGCACGCCGCCGGCTCGATTCTCGCTGCGCTCGGTCGTTTTTCCGCTCGCCTTTAACTCGCCTTTAACTCGCTTTTAGTCAGCTTTTGACTCGCTTCTTTCTCGATTCTCACTCGTTTTTCGCTCGCAGTTTGCTTTTCGCTAGTGCAGTTTCAAACGCCACGCCGTATAACTAACGATCTCGTGTGTTAATCGCCGGAACCTTTGCGACCGTGGAATGCTCTTTCCCGGAAAACGCGGCGACGTATACACCACGAGCCCATCATGCTCGCAGATCGCGTGGATCCGAAACAGATGGGTGCCATCGCTGACCACCACAATATTCTTCAGCCCATTGGCGCGCGCAATCACCGCAAGCCGCTCCGCCGATTGCTCCGTGTTGTCGCTCTCCGTTTCCGCGATGATCGCTGGCTCCGGCACACCATGCGCCAGCAGATAATCGTGGCCCACGCCGCCTTCCGAGTGCCGATCCGTCGGATCGCCCCCGCCCAGCGTGATGATCATCGGCGCCAGTCCCCGCTGATACAGCTCCAGCGCATGATCTAGC
>JBEKIN010000439.1:0-3323 GCA_050011735.1 Acidobacteriaceae bacterium
CATCTGGATATCAAGAAGCTGGGCCGCTTCTCCGCGCCCGGGGCGCGCGCCCACGGCGATCTGAGCCGCCGCACGCGCGGCGTGGGCTGGGACTACGTGCACGTGGCCATCGACGATCACTCTCGCATCGCCTTCTCGGCCGTCCATGCCAACGAGGAAAGACTTTTCTCGAGGCTGGCTTCGTCTTCTACATTGAGGCAGGTTTGGGTGCGGTCGATTTGGCGCATCAGGCCGGTGAGGACGGTGCCGGGTCCTACTTCGATAAAGTGCGTGGGGGCCTGGGCTATCAGCAGGCGGATGGAGTCGAGCCAGCGCACGGCGCCGGTGACCTGGCGGATGAGGGCTTCGCGGAGCTGATTGGGGTCGGTGACGAGGGCCGCGTCGACGTTGACGGCGACGGGTACGCGGGGCGTTGCGAAGGTGAGGGCGCGGAGCAGCTCGGCGAGGCGATCCTGCGCCGGCTGCATGAGGGCGCAGTGGAAAGGCGCGCTGACCTGGAGCATGACGACGCGTTTTGCGCCGCGCTCTTTGCAGAGTTCGGCGGCGCGTTCAACGGCGGAAGCAGCGCCGGAGATGACGGTCTGCAGGGGCGAATTGAAATTGGCGGCGGAGACGATGTTGCGCGATTCGGCGGCAGCATCGGCGCAGGCGCGGGCGGTGTCTTCAGAGCTGAGGCCGAGGACGGCGGCCATGGCGCCCAGGCCTGCTGGGACGGCTTCCTGCATGAAGCGGCCGCGATGATGGACGGTGCGGACGGCGTCGGGGAAAGCGAGCGAGCCGGCGGCGACGTTGGCGGCATATTCGCCGAGGGAGTGGCCGGCGACGAAGGCGGGCGCGATTCCTTTTTCGGCGAGGACGCGCAGCGCGGCGACGGAGACGGTGCAGATGGCGGGCTGCTGAAATTCGGTGAGCTTGAGCTGATCTTCGGGGCCTTCGAAGCACAACTTTGAGATGGAGAAGCCGAGGGCGTCATCGGCTTCGTCGAAGGTGCGGCGGGCGCCGGGAAATTTTTCGGCTAAGTCCCGGCCCATGCCTGCGTACTGGGAATTTTGTCCTGGAAAAAGAAAGGCGAAATTGGTCATGACTCAGGGAAGGTTAGCAGGCGCAGGTTCCTTGCGTCAGCGATGGATTGGGAACGCGACGGGTGCGATCCCGGTCAGAGTCCATTTTGAAAAGTGGGGTTTAACTTTCCGGGGGTCTGGTGCGTCTATAAACCAGAGGCGCGCGGGGCGCCGCACTAACATGCTCACGCCCCTTGCTGCCCTCCATGAAAGCCCCGGTGGTTCGTGGGTCCGCCGGGGCTTTTCTTCTGGAAACAGACCTTGTAAAGCTAGGCAGAGGCAGCCAGGTGAGCCGGAGTCCGCGCCGCACTGCTCGCCACAGCGGGCGAAGTGTGATGCGTGAGCCGGTGCACGAAGTGGTACGGCGGCCAGGGACCGGATAGCTGCATCTGGCAATCCTTCATGAGGACGCTGGCGCTGGAGTATTTGTTTTGGTAGCGCTCCACGCCGGCGGAGTCGATGAGGTGGGCAATGTCGAGCAACATCTTGCCGGATTCGATGCGACGGCAGCTGACCTCTTCGGCCAACGGCAGGAACATGCGATGCATCTGGACGGTGACGGCGCGGGCTTTGGTCTGACGCTCGCGCTGCAGGGCCGCATTTTCGCGCAGGTTGGTGAGATACGCCCTGCCCACGGTGGGAACAGGTTCCGCGGAGTAGCGGCGGATCTGTTCGCGGCAGCCATCGTTGAGCATGACCTTGAGGTGCATTTCGGCCTTGCCGCGGAGGCGTTCGATGTTGGTGATGAACTGACGCTGGTTGGAGCGAATCGACCGGCGGAGGGCTTCATCGTCGGCGAAAACAGTTCCAAAACGGAACGGCAAAACGGTGGAGGTTTTGAAGCAGTCGGAGATGACGCGGGCGTGTTCGACGCCGGCTTGCTGGGTGAGGTTTTCCGCGGGAGAGTATTCGCTGACGATGACGGCTAAATCACTGGCTGGGTAGAGGAAGATTTGATTGCCCTGGATTCCCGTAACTGCTTCCATTGGAATTGGCTTACGGTGACGAAGCAGTTCGGGAAAGGCCTGTCTTTCGGTTATGCAGTAGGCATACCACGCCATATTGGGTCGCTCCGCATGCTGGATTGGCAAAAAGGTGGGAACATCAGCGTTGTGGGGATGGACATGGCAGTATTTCTTTGGGAACTAACTGAACTGCAACGTATGCTAGCCCCGCGAGTAAACGACTGGCAACAGGCGTACGGCGCAAGATGACGCGGGTTAGCTGTGCGATCCAAAGTAACTTTCACATTATGAAAAAAGTGTTTACCGTGCAAATATCGCGATTCAAATGCTCACTTTTGCAGTTCGAAAGACTAAAATTACGGCTCAATTGCGGTGAGGTCCTCGGGAAGGTCGAGGTCCAGCTCCCCAGCGGGCCAAGGAATTCCCTGGACTTCGGCGGCGTGGGCGCGGATGAGGTTTCTTGCACCGCGATCGCCGGAGCTGGCGAGGAGCGCGGAAAAGAGCTTCGCGGCGAAGATGGCGGGGACGCCTGCTCGTCGCGCATAGACCGAGGCGGTGATGGCGATGCGGCGGGCGGACTGATGGTGGGCCAGGAGGGTCCGCAGGTGGTCTGCAGCTAGTCGGGGTTGATCGCAGACGAGAACCAAAACTGCGTTGGGTTGCGGGTCCGTCTTGCGGAGCGCCTCCATACCGGAGCGCAGCGAGGCGCCCATTCCTTCCTGCCATTCGTGGTTGACGACGACGTCGACGTTCAGGCCGTGCAGCTCGGCGCGCAGGGTTTCGGCTTCGAATCCAAGGACAACCAAGACGGGTGAGCAGCCAGCCTCGAGAGCGAGGCGGGCGGTGCGGTGGAGCAGCGATTCGCCCTCGAGACGGACGAGCTGTTTGGGTTGACCGAGGCGTGTGGAAGCGCCGGCGGCCAGGATGACCGCGGCACAGCGGAAGTCAGGCATGAATGGCGGGCGTCGACGAGAGCTTGCGCGCCTCGCGTCCTGCAAAGACGGCCTGTAGTTCCGCCGCAATGGCGAGGGCAATGGCGGCTGGCGAGTGACCGCCGAGGTCGAGGCCGATGGGCGTGTGCAGGCGGGCCATGCATTCGGCGACGGTGAGGCCCAGTTCGGGGGCGATTTCGCCGAGAAGGCGCTCGGTGCGGCGGCGCGGTCCGAGGAGGCCGATATATTTAAGGTTCCGCGGAAGCAGGGCGCGCAAAGTCTCGCGGTCCTGCTCGTAGCTGTGGGTCATGATGACGGCGGCGTCGGCGGGATTGATGTAGGTGAGGGCGGCATCGAGGCTGCTG
>JBEKIN010000440.1:0-3322 GCA_050011735.1 Acidobacteriaceae bacterium
GGTTCACCCCACAGCAAGCAGCGTAAGCCCACTCCGGGTGCTGACCGTACAACCGGATGCCGCGCTTCCACTCCTCGGTACTGTCTCTGGAACCAAAACGGCACTGCCCCCCCCCCCTGTCCCCAGCTCGGAGCCGAATCAGCCCACCCCCCCAAAACGCCGCTGTCCCGGCCAGGTTCACCCCACAGCAAGCAGCGTAAGCCCACTCCGGGTGCTGACCGTACAACCGGATGCCGCGCTTCCACTCCTCGGTACTGTCTCTGGAACCAAAACGGCACTGCCCCCACCCCCCTGTGCCCAGGCGCCGCCAAATCCGAATGGCGAAGTGACGGTGGTCACGTCCCTCCCGGCCGAGCCTCGGGCATCCTCCTTATAAAGCTCAGGCATCTTAACTAACCTCCAGGCGTCCTCCCGCATGACGACCGCAAACCAACTCCGAGCCCGCCCCCCACTCGCGGAAATGACCCGAGATGACGACCCGAACCGAATCGCGGTCCAGGGCTTGCTGGCCGATGCCGATCGCGCTCTGGCCCTCACCGATCTGCAGGACGTTCGCGGTAACCGGGAAATCTTCGGGGATGCGATCGCCAGTGCCCGGCAGAACTACATTGACCTGGTAAGGCGCCACCGAAGGCTCACCCTCTCCGATGGCGAGCAGACAGCGCTCCAGCAAGCACTCCATCGCCTCCGCGCACGCCTCCGCTTCTTCGGCGCATCGGTCTAAGTCGGCAAAATCGTGTTATTCCACAAATTTGTCAAGAGTCTGTGCAAAAAACCAAAGTAATGAATCAACATTCCACGCTACTTACACCCTTATACCCGCAAAGATATTTGGCCGATTTTAGTGCTGGATTTGGTATTCTGAACTTATAGGGTGGAAAAAGAAAAATCCCCACTGATCTAACGAATGTAGGCCGCCCAGCGCGGCCTTTTCCTTTTCCGGAGGTGAACCGATGGCCAGCTTCTGCACCACGTCCCAGGGCCCTGCCCTCCATCCCTCCCCGCCCCAGGCGCCAAAACGCTCTTGCAAGCGACCCATTTTCAGCAGCTTGCCACAGTCAAAAACAGGCCTCCCGCAAATCCCGCAGCAGCAACCACTTGCCACAGTCCCATACCCAGGGGGGTGGGGGCCCCTTTTTTCGCATCCTGGCCCGATGCACGGCCCCTGTGATTACCATGATCGAAGTATGTCCGACGCCGTCCAGAAAAAGATCGACGCCCTCCGCGACAAGATCCGTCACCACGAGCACCTCTACTTCATCCTCGATCAACCCTCGATCTCCGACCTTGAGTTCGACGACCTCATGCGCGAGCTCAGGCGCCTCGAAGCCAGCCACCCCAACCTCATCACCCCCGACTCACCCACCCAGCGCGTCGGCGGCAAGCCCAAAGAAGGCTTCGCCAAGGTCGCTCACTCGCGCCCGATGCTCTCCATCGATAACGTCACCAGCGAAGAAGAGCTCCGCGCCTGGGACGCCCGAGTCCGCTCCCTGGCGGGCGACAAGGCAGACATCGCCTACGTCTGCGAATACAAAATGGACGGCCTCTCCATGGCTCTCCAGTTCCACGCCGCAACCGACGGCAGCAGCCATCTCCTCCGCGGACTCACCCGCGGCAACGGAACCATCGGCGAAGACGTCACCACCAACGTCCGCACCATTCGTTCCATCCCACTCTCCGTCTCCGCCGCCAAGCTCAAAAAGGCGCACGTGCCGCCCACCTTCGAAGTCCGCGGCGAAGTGGTCATGCCCCTGTCTGCCTTCCGCAAAGCCAACGAGGAGCGCGAAGCCCAGGGTCTCGAGCCGGCCGCCAACCCTCGCAACTACGCGGCGGGAACCATCCGCACCCTCGAGCCCAACATCGTCGCCCAGCGCCGCCTCGACTTCTACGCCTACTTCCTCCTCACTGAATCCGGCGAAGACCTGCTTGCCGAACAGTCCGAAGCCCTCGACGCTCTCACCGCCATCGGCTTCCGCGTCAATCCGCACCGCGAAGCTCTCACCTCCATCGAAAAAGTCCTGGCCTTCGTCGAAAAAGCCGAGAACAATCGTGCCGGCCTCGGTTACGAAATCGACGGCGTCGTCATCAAGGTCAATTCCGCCGCCATCCAGCGCCGCCTCGGCTATACCGGCCGTGCTCCGCGCTGGGCCGTCGCCTACAAATTCACCGCTCGCGCCGGTATCACCCAGGTCGAAGACATCCGCATCCAGGTCGGCCGCACCGGCAAGCTCACGCCCGTCGCCGTCCTTACGCCCGTTTCCATTGGAGGCACCACCGTCTCTCGTGCCACCCTCCACAACGCAGACGAAATCGAGCGCCTCGGCCTCCTCATCGGCGACTACGTCAAAGTCGAGCGCGGCGGCGACGTCATCCCCAAAGTCGTCGAGGTGGTCGAGGACAAGGACCACCCGCGCGGCAACAAAGAATTCCGCTTCCCCACCCACTGCCCGGAGTGCAACAGCGAAATCGTCCGCACCGAAGGCGAAGTCGACTACCGCTGCGTCAACGTCGACTGCCCTGCCCGTCTCACCGGCAGCCTCCTCCACTTTGCTTCCCGTGGCGTCATGAACATCGAAGGCCTCGGCGACGCTGTCGTTGCCGAACTCCTAAAGCGCAAGCTGGTCCGCAGCATTGCCGATCTCTATGTTCTCTCTGATGGGGATCTCGCCCAGCTCCAGCACGAGGTCACCACCAAAGACAAAAAAACCGGTGAAACTAAGACCCGCATCCAGGCCCTCGTCGGCCCCAAGGAGCGCAAAGATCTGCTCGAAGAAATCGAAGCTTCGAAGAAAGCCCCGCTCAATCGCGTCCTCTTTGGATTAGGCATCCGCTTCGTCGGCGAGCGCACGGCGCAGTCGTTGGCTGAAGAATTCGGCTCCATGGAAGCCCTTATGTCTACGACAACCGAAGACCTCGAGCACATCAACGACGTCGGTCCCCGCGTCTCCCAGGCCATCCGCGAGTTCTTCGACGAATCCCGCAACCGCGATCTCGTCCACCGCCTCGAACGCGCCGGCCTCACGATGACGGCCCAGAAGCGCAGGAAAACGTCTCAGCTCGAAGGCCTCACCTTCGTCCTCACCGGAACCCTGCCCAGCCTCTCTCGTGAAGACGCCAAGGCAAGAATCGAATCCGCTGGAGGCCGCGTCTCCGGCTCCGTCAGCAAAAAGACCAACTACGTCGTCGCCGGCCAAGACGCGGGTTCCAAGCTCGACAAAGCTCGTGAGCTGGCTGTGAAGGTCATCGATGAAGCCGCGCTGGAAAAACTGTTAAGAGAAAGCTAGATGCGGCCAGGCCAGCGCCGCGCACCGTGCAGAACCCG
>JBEKIN010000441.1:0-3314 GCA_050011735.1 Acidobacteriaceae bacterium
GCCATGCGGCCGAATCCGTGGGCGGTGACACCGTCGACGTCTTTCTCGAGGGCGATACGGTCAAAGCAGGCGCGCTCGTCGATCTGCTTCGGGACGGGATGCTGGAGGAGGATGCCGCGGACGCGGGGGTTGGCGTTGAGGTCGTCGATGGCGGCGAGGAGTTCGGCGGTAGTGGTGGCGTTGGGAAGCGCAATGCTGAGGGATTCCATGCCGACGCGGCGGCAGGCATTACCCTTCATGCGGACGTAGGTCGCGGAGGCAGGATCGTCGCCGACGAGAATGGTGGCGAGGATGGGCGGGTCCTGCAGGTTGAGGCGCGCGACGCGAGTGGTGAGTTCGGCTTCGAGTTCTTTGGAACAGGCCTTGCCGTCGAGGACGATCGCGGGCATGGATTTAGTCTAACGATTCGGATGGTCGCTCAGGAGGGCAGCCGTTGCTAGATGGCTCGGATGACGCGTGCGGGGAGGAAGATGATGGCGCCGACGAGCTCAAGTACTCCACCGACGGCGATGCCCAGGATGCGGAAAGGAATCAGGAGCAGCCAGACGATGGGGTAGGCGACGAGCGCGAGCAGAGCCAGGGGCCAGCAGAGGACGAAGAGGATGCAGAAGATAAGGAATTTTGCCATGGCGGGGCCTCGATTCGTGCCCGAGCGCCGGGGCTGGTTTGCGGCGAGGCGTTCGAGCTGAACTCCTTATAGTACGCGGCGAGTGGGCAGGGAGTTCCCGCCGGAGGGGCACAGGCCTCTCCTGCTGCTGAATGGCGTTTTGGGACGCTTCCGGCTTGCGAAAAAAGGCGTCGAACGACGGAGTTGAGGCTTCTCTTTCCCAGAATCGTTCAGGGGACGGCTGACGACGGTACTTAAGAACTGAAGGTCAGCATCATTTCAATTGATAAAGGGGGGGCGAGAGCCTTAGCTTCTTGCTGTGGGGTGAACCTGGCGGGGTCCTCGTGGGGTGGCGGTTGTTTTTCACTTTTGGAAGGCCTCACGCGCTGCGGTCACTCTGCCCAACGATGACATTTAGCGCTCACTGCGGCGTGTGCAGGCCGAGGGCGTTGAGGATATCGGGATCGGGGGTGGTGACGCCGTTGGCTTTGGCGACCACGCCGAAGTCGGTTTGATAATCCCACATCGCCCAGCCGATGTGGTTTTTCTCGAGCGCCACGCGCATATCGTGCAGCCATTGGGCCCGGTCCGCAGGCGGGGCATACAGGCGCAGGACGCCGAACTCACCGCAGTAGACGGGTACGTGGTGCAGGGCTGACCATTTCGCTGCGAAGTCAATCATGTTCTCAACGCGCGCGGCATCCCAGCGACCTTCGCCGTACTCATCGAGAAAAAACTGGCCGGCCAGGGTGGGCTCTTCGGCGAGTTTGGGCGCGACGGCCTCGGGTGTCGAGGGGTAGGGAATCGCGCGCTCAGGGCGAACCTCGGAGCTGGTCCAGGTGGCTCCCTGATGGGTGAAGGGGAAGGGCTCATAGTCGTGGAAGGTGTAAATGATGTTGGGATCGGCGAGCGGCTCGAGGACGAGCAAGTCGGCGAGGCCGGACCAGTGCGCGCCGGAGGCGATGATGGTGTTGTTCGGGGCGGCCTGGCGGATGGCGTCGACGACCGAGGCCTGGATGCCCTGCCAGCGATATGGATCGCTTTGCTCGGGCTCGTTCATGATTTCGAAGAAGACGTGCTCGGGATCAGCGGGGACGAAATGGGCGGCAAGCGCGCGCCACAGCGAAACGAAGTTGCTCACGCCGGCCGAACCCTGGAAGAGCTCCGCTTTGTATTCGCTGCTGGGGTGGATGTCGATGATGACGGAGAGATGGTTGTCGAGCATGACTTTCACGACGCGATCAAGCTCGGTCATGAAGGGCGTTTCTGCGCCGGCGTGCTGCCACGCGACCAAGGGGGCGGCGTCGATGGAGAGGCGGCAGTGATCGAGGCCGATCTTCGCGATGAGCTCGATGTCAGCGGAGGTGGTGAAGGTCTCGAGGCGGTGGACGGAGTAGTCGTTGGCCTGGGCGAACCAGATGCTGGTGTTGATGCCGTGCTGCAGATGCTGGGCGCGGGCGAAGGCGAGGGTGTTTTGGGCGGTATCGTCCTGAGCGATAACGGGAAGAGCGGAGAAAAGGGAAGCGAGAAGCAGGACAACGGAGCAGCGATGAGAGGACCGCATACGCGCAGTTTAGTCCTGGTGGCGCGAAATTGAGAGCGTGACGGTGAGATATGCTGGCGTTTGCGTAACTCAAGTCATGACGCAGGCTCACGGCCCGCGGGCGCGAGCGATGAGGCGAGTTCGGCGCAGGCGGTGCGCGCGATGTTCGACCGCATTGCGCCGCGTTACGACCTGCTGAACCACGTGCTCTCGTGCAATGTGGATCGCACGTGGTGGTGGCGGACGGCGCGGCGGTTCCGGCATATTTTGGAGCGACCCGAAGCGCGGGTGCTGGATATTTGCTGCGGTACCGGCGATATGACGATGGCGCTGCTGCGGCGGCGTCCGGCGAACGCGGAGCCGGTGATTGCCGCGGATTTTTCGCAGCAGATGCTGGCGCGGGCGAGAAGGAAGCTGGCTGGGCGGAGGGTTGAGGTTGTTGAGGCCGATGCGCTGCAATTGCCGATGGCCGATGGGTCGCTGGACCTGATCACGACGGCATTCGGATTTCGGAATCTGGCGAATTACCAAGCGGGGCTGGTGGAGTTTTTTCGAGTGCTGGCGCCGGGCGGGGAGCTGGGGATTCTGGACTTCAGTGAGCCGCGGGGGATGGTGGGGAAGGTCTTCAGGTTCTATTTTCGGCGAGTGCTGCCTGTCATTGGGTTGCGGATTTCCGGGGACGCTGTGGCTTACGGATACTTGCCCAGTTCAGTGGAGAAATTTCCGCTGCCACCGGCGGTGCTGGATTTGATGCGGAGGGCGGGTTTTGTGGGGGTTTCCTGGACTCCATACAGCTTTGGGATTGCGGGGCTGTGGCGCGGGGTCAAGCGGGAGTGAGGGCTCCACGCTGCCCACTCAGGCCAAAAGGGGCTTAAAAAGGGGGCACTCCAGCAGTGCCGTTTTGGTTCAGAGACGGTACGAAGGAGTGGAAGCCCGGAATTCAGTTCTATGGCTAGCGCGGAGTATGAGGATAGGCTTCTTGCTGTGGGGTGAACCTGGCGGGGGTAGCGTTAAGGGCGGGGCAGCGTCAAGGTCGGGGTAGCGCTAAGGCCGGCGTGTGATGCAGCAGGAGCGAGGGCTCCACGCTACCCACTCAAGCCAAAAAAGGGGCTGGACGGGCCAGTCCAGCAGTGCCGTTTTGGTTCAGAGACGGTACAAAGGAGT
>JBEKIN010000442.1:0-3312 GCA_050011735.1 Acidobacteriaceae bacterium
GGCGTCTCGAAATCCCCGGCAGGAACCCCGGCCAGGTCCACAATCAACTGGAGCGCTGGTTCAACGCCCTCCCTAACCCGCGCTAGCAAGGGGCAAATGTCATCCTGAGCAAAGCGAAGGACCTCGCGTTTTCTTTCTCCGCATCAGGACATAAGCTCGAATAGAAACCCCGCACCCTGTTAAATTCCCCCCATGAACCCGCGCCTCGCCCTCGCGCTCCTACCCTTACTGATTCTTCCCGCCGCGCTCGCGCAATCCGACTCTGCCCTCACCGCGACCCTCCAGTCTCAGCTCGCAGGCTTCCACGGCAAAGTCTCCCTCTACGCGCACGACCTCGCCACCGGCCAAACCGTGGCGATCGATGCCGACCAGCCCGTTCCCACCGCTTCCGTCATTAAACTCGGCATCCTTTACACCGCGCTCCAGCAGATCCGCGCCGGCCGCGCCCATTTCGACGACCGCCTCATGCTCCACCACGAAGACCAGGTCCCCGGCTCCGGCGTCCTCCTCTTCCTCGACACGCCCCACACCCTCACCCTTAAAGACGCGCTCACCCTGATGATCGCCGTCAGCGACAACACCGCCACCAACCTGGTCATCGATGACCTCGGCCTCGACACCATTGACAGCCAGCTCGCCAGCCCGCCGCCTCGCGGACTCGGCCTCAAAAACACCTGGCTTTATAAGAAGGTCTACCGCCCCGCGCAGGGTCCCGTCCCCGCCGACCAGCCGCAGTTCGGCCTCGGCAAAACCACCGCCGGCGAGATGGCTTCCATCATGGAGCGCTTCGTCACCTGCAACCTCGGCCCCGCTCCGGCCTCTTTTGCAACCGCGTCCGCCGCCTCAACTCCTATCCCCGCAGACAAGGACCTGTGCGCAGCCGCCATGCACATGCTCAAAGTCCAGTCCGACCGCGACATGATCCCGCGATACCTGGAGAAACTCGACACCACCGAAGGCGACTCCGCCATCGCCAACAAAACCGGCGCCATCGACCACGCCCGCGTCGACGTCGGCGCCGTCTACACCAAGCACGGCACCATCCTCATCTCCGCCTTCACCCACGACAACGCCGACACCAGCTGGACCGCCGACAACGAAGCCGAGCTCCTCATCGCCAAACTGGCAAAGAACATCGTGGATGCGTGGGCTCCGTCGACATAGAAAATCCGGGTGCCCCATATCTGCCCGGTTTTGGCAGATGTGGGAATCGCGCGAAGCGCGACCGGGGTTCTCCGCGTCAGGGCACGGCCTCCAAACAGGGCTCATTCCAGATGCCTGGAACGTTCTCAAGCACGTATAACTGGTCGCCTCCGTGATAGAAGCTGACGTCCTTCACCATGGTCGTCACGCCCGCATATTCCATCTGTTCAGCCTGAAGTTTGTGATGATATCTCCAAGCCCGAGCAAACGCCTCCAGCGCGTCTTTTTGAATGATGCGAACCGCCGATCCTCTCGGAAATCTTGCCTTATAAAGTTCACTCACTTCTGCTCCGCTCACCGGTGAAGGCACCCAACCCCTGGTTAAAGACTCCACCATCTCCCCCCACGCCGGCCAACCCCGCACCAGCTCCTCGCGCGTCCCCGAAACATAATCCGCATAATCGAATCCCGGGCTCACCGTGCACCCCAGCAACGCGACCTTGCCGCCCGGAATCAGCCGCGTCCCCTGCCAGACCCCCTGCGGAACCACCGTCTGCAGCAGCTCTCCGCTGGCAATATCCCGCCCCAGCACCACGCGCTTCCCCGACCCATCCGGCCAAAGCTGCAGCATCTCCACCGCATCGCCGAGGTAAAAATGAAACACCTCGTCCGACGCGAGCTTGTGCATCTCAGAAAAATTATTCGGCTCGAGCAAATAGTAGATCGCCGTCCCCGCCGACCGCGCCCCGCTGTATCTCGACCCCGGCAGCGCCTCCTGCGGTATCGTCTCCTCCGCCTTCCACGTCTGGCGAAACCACCCACCCTCTCGCGGATGCGGCTCCAGCCCCAGCAACTCCTTCAACTGCGCAGCACTCATCTCGGTCATGCCGAAATCCTACCCTGGCGTTTCCTAATCCCTAATTTCTTATCCCTGGTCCCGCAGGGGAACATTGCACGCACCCCCGTTGTCTATCCGTAGCAAGAACCCGCGAGCCAAACAACCCGCGAGTTCCAGGATTCCCCTCGCTCTCTCCAGATCGCTGTGCCCTGAGCCCTGTGCCCTGTTAAGGAGGGAGCCCCATGTTCGAAGACAGCCTCGTCGAGTCCACCGGACGCATTCGCACCCGCAGCAGCCGCTATGCCGCGGGATCCTTCGTCCTCGAGACGGCCCTCGTCGCCGTCATCATCCTCATCCCCTACCTCTACCCGGACGCGCTCCCCCGCAAATTCCTCACCGTCCCGCTCATCGCCCCACCGCCCGCGCCCGCCGTTCCCGTCGTGGAACCGCAACATTCCGCCACCTCCGTGCGATCCGAGCAGTTCGAGCACACGCTCCTCGCCCCACCCACCATCCCCACCCACATCCCCACCATCGTCGACGAAGCACCTCCCGGCCCCATCGCCGGCAATATCGGCGCCTCCGCCACTAACCCCATCGGTGCGCTCCCGCTCGGCCCATCCACGCCGCCGCCTATCGTTCCCGCGCATCCCGCCAAACCAACCAGCCCCCTCCACGTCTCCAGCGGAGTCGCCGCCGGACAACTCATCGTCCCCATTCAGCCGCGCTACCCCGCCATCGCCCTCGCCACACGCACCCAGGGAACCGTCGTCGTCGCCGCCACCATCTCCACCGCGGGCCGCATTGAGAGCCTCCGCGTCCTCAGCGGACCGCCCCTGCTCGTCCAGGCCGCTACCGACGCCATCCGCCAGGCCCGCTACCGACCCTGGCAACTCAACGGCGAGCCCGTCGAGGTCGAAACCACCATCAACGTCGTCTTCTCCCTCGGCAGCAATTAGTCTCACGCACTGGCTGGCCCGGGTCTCGATTCTTCAGAACCGGGATGATGCCTTGCGTAGGCGGCGGCGGCATTCCGCCAACTCGCTGACTCGCTAACTCGCTGGGTGCCGCCGGCCACCCGCTCCCAGCTCCAGGCTCCCAGCTCCCAGCTAGTTCCTTTGTGTGATTCGCATCACCCCTCGACCTGCAATTGTTGCGATACGATGAACATCGATGCAGGTCCTTGTTTACTCCGCCTCCTGGTGCCGTGACTGTCGCGTGGCCAAGCGCTTTCTCGAATCCCACAGCATCCCCTACACCGAGATCGACATCGAGGAGACCCCCGGCGCCGCCGAAGAGGTCCTCGCCCACGTCGGTAAGCGCGCCATCCC
>JBEKIN010000443.1:0-3311 GCA_050011735.1 Acidobacteriaceae bacterium
ATGCCCGGGGACAACATCAAGATCGTGGTGGAGCTGATTGCCCCGATCGCGATGGAGCAGGGGTTGCGCTTTGCGATCCGCGAGGGCGGCAAGACCGTCGGCGCGGGCGTGGTTTCAAAGGTCATAGCTTAAACGTAGGGCAGTAGCTCAATTGGCAGAGCGGCGGTCTCCAAAACCGCAGGTTGGGGGTTCGATTCCCTCCTGCCCTGCCATCTGAGCAGGTCCTTAAGGTCTAACGGCAATGGCTGAAGTGCAAACCTCCGAAGCAGCGTCCGCGAAAGATACGGCGCTCATGACGTTGTCGGTTCTCGTGCTCTTGGCGGGAATCGTGGGGTTCTATTGGTTCGACGAAGATGCCTTGCCGCTTCGCCTGGGGATGGTGGTCGGCGGCCTGGTGGTCGCCGGCGGGCTGCTCTGGATCAGCTGGTACGGCCGCGAATTCCGCCAGTTTGCCCAGGCCGCGCGCGTGGAATTGCGCAAAGTGGTCTGGCCGAGCCGCGAGGATACGGTCAGGACCACCATCATGGTGATCGCGTTCGCCATCATGATGGGATTGTTTTTTTGGATTCTCGACATGATTTTGACCTGGATGATCCGGTGGTTGACCGGCCAGCCGCCCGCCTGAGGAACTCGGAGAGTTTATGTCTCTGCGATGGTATGTAGTGCACGCCTACTCGAATTTCGAGCACAAGGTGTCGGAGTCGCTCAAGGAGCGCGTCAAGCGCGCGGGGCTGGAAAGCAAGTTCGGCGAAATTCTCGTGCCGACGGAAGAGGTGGTGGAGATGCGCGACGGTCAGAAGCGCAAATCCGACCGCAAGTTCTTCCCCGGCTACGTGCTCGTTCAGATGGAGATGGACGAGGACACCTGGCATTTGGTGAAGGAAGTCCCCAAGGTGTTGGGCTTCATCGGCGGCACGAGCGACAAGCCGGCTGCGATCACCGACAAGGAAGCCATGTCGATTCTGCGCCGCGTGGAAGAGGGCGTCGACAAGCCGAAGCCGAAGGTGCTGTTCGAACCCGGCGAGGTGGTGCGCGTGACCGACGGTCCGTTCAACGACTTCAACGGCGTGGTCGAGTCGGTGAACTACGAGAAAAACCGGCTGCAGGTGGCCGTGCAGATTCTGGGGCGCTCGACGCCCGTGGAGCTGGATTTCTCGCAGGTCGAAAAGGGTTGAATGATTTCCGGCGCGTGAGCGCCCAACAGGGGAGCCGCTCGAAGAGCGGCGCTTGTACCCACAGGAGTTGATCGATGGCGAAGAAAGTCACGGGCTATATCAAGCTGCAGATCCCTGCAGGGCAGGCGAACCCGAGCCCGCCGGTGGGCCCCGCGTTGGGCCAACAGGGCGTGAACATCATGGAGTTCTGCAAGGCATTCAATGCGCAGACCCAGAGCTTGGAAAAAGGATTGCCGACCCCGGTGGTGATCACGGTGTACAACGACCGCAGCTTCACGTTCATCATGAAGACGCCGCCCGCGTCCGTGCTGATCGCGAAGGCCCTCGGCATCCCCAAGGGCAGCGCCACGCCGAATACCGCCAAGGTGGGAAGGATCTCGCGCAAGCAGCTCGAGGACATCGCCAAGCTGAAGACGCCGGATTTGACGGCTGCTGATCTCGAGGCGGCGGTGCGCACCATTGCGGGAAGCGCCCGCAGCATGGGCGTCGACGTGGAAGGGGTGTGACATGGCAGCCGTAGCGAAACGCACCAAGAATTGGAAAGAGAAGCTTCCTCCCGGCAAGAGCTATCCGATCGACGAGGCGCTGAAGCTCGTGAAGGAGCTCGCCACGGCGAAGTTCAACGAGTCGGTCGACGTCGCCGTGAATCTCGGCGTGGACGCCACCAAGTCCGACCAGCAGGTTCGCGGCTCGACGGTGATGCCGCACGGCACCGGCAAGACGGTCCGCGTGGCGGTGTTCACCCAGGGCAAGAACGCGGATGCCGCGAAAGCCGCGGGCGCCGACATCGTCGGCTTCGAGGATCTCGCGGAGAAGGTGAAGGCCGGCCAGATCGATTTCGACGTGGTCATCGCGAGCCCGGATGCGATGCGCATCGTGGGCCAGCTTGGCCAGATCTTAGGTCCCCGCGGCCTGATGCCGAACCCCAAAGTGGGCACGGTGACTCCGGATGTGGCCGGAGCGGTGAAGAACGCGAAGTCCGGCCAGGTGCGCTACCGGACCGACAAGGCGGGCATCGTGCACGCGCAGATCGGCCGCGCGAACTTCGAGCCGACGGCGCTCAAGGAAAACCTCCTGGCGCTGATGGCGGATCTGCAGAAGATCAAGCCCGCGACCTCGAAGGGTGTGTATCTGAAGCGCGTGACGCTGTCCTCGACCATGGGTCCGGGCGTCGCCGTCGATCAGGGGAGCCTGGGGCTGACCTAGGCTGAGTGTTGAGTCTTTGAATTGAATTGATGGAGGGTTGCGCGGCTTTTGGCCTCGCACCCACCGTCGAAGACCGCAGGCGAGCCGCGCTTCCTTACCGGGGCGAGGGCTCTTAAACGCGAGGCCTGCGCAGATGGTGGGACCCGAATCAGGATGGCCTGGTAACGGTCGCACCTAAGGGGGTACGGCGGCGTACCCCAAAGGGTGGGCAGGAGGCGGTTGCCGTGATGCGGCGGCGCTTATCGCTCGTGTGACGCTTCTAACCGGGAGGACTTGATGGCACTCAAGTTGGAAGACAAGAAAGTCGTGGTGGCGGAGGTCAACGCGGTGGCGGCGAAAGCGCTGTCCGTGGTGGGCGCCGAGAATCGTGGCTTGACCGTGACGCAGATGACCGACTTGCGAGCCAAGGCGCGCAAGGAAGGCGTGTATCTGCGGATCGTCAAGAACACGCTCGCGCGCAGGGCCGTAGCCGGCACGTCTTTCGAGTGCATTTCTCCGGCGCTGAAAGGACCTATTGTTCTCGCATTCTCCAACGACGATCCCGGCGCGGCGGCGCGCATCGTCAAGGCGTTCGCGAAGGACAACGACAAGCTGGTGACGACGCTGGTGTCGCTGGGCGGGCAATTGCTCAAGGCTCAGGACCTCGACCGCGTGGCTTCATTGCCCACGCGCGCGCAAGCGGTGTCGAAACTGCTGGGTGTTATACAGGCGCCGATTTCGAAGTTCGTTGGAACGCTGGCGGCTCCCAACTCCAAGTTGGTGAGAACGCTCGCTGCTGTTCTTGAAGCCAAGAAGGGCGGCGAGGCTCCGGCAACCAATTGAACCTTACATTCAACCTGATTCGGGTCGAAAGACCTTTTAGATTTTTTTCTGGAGACAACAATGGCTGTTACTAAAGACGAAATCCTCGATGCGATTTCCAAGATGTCC
>JBEKIN010000444.1:0-4611 GCA_050011735.1 Acidobacteriaceae bacterium
CTGTTGCGCCACAGGATGCCGGCCCGGCCGCTGCCATCGTAGTCGCCAACGCCCTGAATGTTCCATCCGGAGGAGACGCTGCCCGGGCTCCCGGTGCTCGCAGTCGTGGTGCCGTTGATGAACCAGATGTAGATTTGCCCGGTGGTGCTGTTCTGCCACAGGATGTCACTCTTGCCATCGCCATTGAAATCGCCAATCCCCGCAATGCTCCAGGGCGAGGAGACAGAGCCGAGGCTCCCGCTGCTGGTCAACGTGGCCCCGTTCATGAGCCAGATGTAGAGCTGGCCGGTGGTGCTGTTCCGCCACAGGATGTCGGCTTTGCCATCCCCATTGAAGTCGCCCACCCCCGCGATGTTCCATCCGGAGGAGACATAGCTGACGCTCGCCCCGCTGGTCATCGTGGTCCCGTTCATGAACCAGAGATAGACCTGGCCGGTGGTGCTGTTCCACCACAGGATGTCGGCTTTGCCATTGCCGGTGAAGTCGCCCACCCCCGCAATGCTCCAGTCGGAGGAGACATAACCGAGGCTGCCGCTGCTCGTCAACGTCGCCCCATTCATGAGCCAGATGTAGACCTCGCCGGTGGTGCTGTTCCGCCACAGGATGTCGGCGTAGCCATCTCCGTTGAAATCGCCAGCGTTCTGAATGACCCAGTCGGAGGTGGGGCTGCCGGGACTGCCGCTGCCCGAATACGTGGTCCCGTTCATGAACCACTCGTAGACCTGCTCGGTAGAAGTGTTCCGCCACAGAATGTCACTCTTGCAGTCGCCGTTGAAGTCGCCGACCGCGGCAAATGACTCTGGATTGGGATTCGGGTTCGGGTTCGAAGTCGAGCAGGATCCGATCGCCTGGACCACGGTCACAGGGGCGGTGCCGGTCGCGCTGTTGTACGTCGAGGAGCTGCCGGAGTCCGGGGTATAGGTCGCAGTCAGAGTGTCGTTACCGACAGCCAGGCTCCCGGCCGGGACGGTGATGGTCGCCGATCCTGCGGTTAGCGTAGTAGCTGCCGAGGTATAGGTGCCGCTGCTCAGTTTCACAGAACCGGTCGGGGTTGGGTTGCCGGATCCGCCGCTGACAACCACGGTCACCTGATCTGACTGTGCCGTGGTGATTTGGGAGGACGCCGGGGTCACCGTGACGGTCGGCGTGATCAGGGATGAACCCGTCACGGTCACGGTGACGATGCTGGAAGTCGACGACGGATAGGTTCCGCTTCCTCCGAAGATTGCCGTCATGGAGTTGACGCCCATTTGGAGCGAGGACGCAGGCACCGAGGTGGAGCAGGTTCCAGCGCTCAGGGTGCAGCTGCCCACGACCGTCGTGCCCGCTTTGAAGGTGACTGTGCCGGTAACGGCGGGAGGCGTGCCGACATACCCTGTCGGGGTTCCACCGGTCACAGTCCCTTTCAATGTCGTGGACTGGCTGGAATTGATGGAAGTGGGCGTGGCCGTGAGTGCTGTGCTGCTGGTGAACGCCGGTAACTTCGTCATAGCCATTCGTGACCAAAAAGCCTGCCTGACCGCCTGTTAATCCCGAAGGACCCGGAATA
Source organism: Acidobacteriaceae bacterium (assembly GCA_050011735.1). GTDB lineage: Bacteria > Acidobacteriota > Terriglobia > Terriglobales > Acidobacteriaceae > Palsa-343. Next base: position 1,550 of record JBEKIN010000444.1, read on the forward strand.
CTGTTGTTGCACATGCTCGAAGTGTTGACGCTGCAGGAGGAGACGCCGCTGGAAGCAACCGTCACGTCGTGAAATGCCGAGGGCACGCTCGCAGCTAATGGATAAAGCACCGGATTCAGATCGCCCTGGGCGCTTCCGATCTTCTGATCCAGCAGCGCGGCCACACCAGCCATTCCGGGCGCGGCTGCGGACGTGCCTGAGAAAATCTCAAACGAGTAAGAACCGTCGGTGACCACGCAACTGCCGTCGCCGGCAGCGAAACACCCAAAATACCCATCGTGATTGGAGGCCGAAAAGGAAACGTCAGGAGTGTAACGGCCCGCTCTCGCCGCCGGCACGCCGGTGCCGGTCTGCCAGCTGGGGGTTGCGATATACAAACTCACGCCACCCCCGGAAGCAGCCACAGAGCTAGTTGAGCCGTCCCATGATTCGTTCCAGGCGCCTTCGGGAATATAGCCGAGCGCAGCCCCGGTTGAGGTATTCCAGTAGGCTGAGTAATCGCTGGCATCGTTGAATTCGGTTCCCCCGACGCAGGTAGCGTAGCTGGAAGAACAGATAAAGTTGATGCTGTTCGCCTGCGGACTCGCAGGCGGAGTTGTAAAGGCCTGATCGCATGCGGAAGCACCGGAATCACCCGACGAGACAAAAACTGAAATTCCTTCCCCCGCCGCCGTCTGAAAGAGCGTGCTGTAGTAGCTATCGGTCCCTGAGCCGCCATTCAGCTCGCATCCCCCCCAGCTGATGCTCATCACTTGCGCGGGGAGCGGCGTCGTATTCACGAGATACTGCATAGCATCGTCGATCCCGCCACTGGCGGCAGTTGCAACGACCAGCAGAATGGGCGAAGAAGGAGCTACACTGCCCACGCGGAAAACATCCAGAGTCGCTTCGCCCTGAGACGGCGTAGGGCTGCAGCAAGTGGTTGCCGCCGGTCCGGGATCAACACCCCCATAGGCTGTGGGAATAATTTCAGTTGGATTGGCGAAGGTAGCCCCTGTCATAGAACGGAAATTTGCAAAATCGGCGAAATCCGTTCGCGATTCGCCCACGATGCCCACCGTTACACCCGCTCCGGTCAGGCTGGATGGAACGTCGTAGATCGTATTGAAATCTGAAGGCCCGAGATCGAAGCTTGACCCACCTCCAAGCTCCGGGGAAACCGAGTTCGCCGCCCTCGAGGTCGCCGCCTTCTCGTAATGAAGGGGATTCTCCTCGATCGAGTACAAGCCTCGAATAGCCTTGATAGCGGGAGCCACCGCCTGAGGAATCAGAGGGTCACTGTTCACCGACATGCGCTGCTCGCCGTTCACGTTGTAATAGCGGAGCTCGGTCTGAAACGCCCGGCCGATAGCCGTCGCCGTGCCGCCAAATCCGATAAAAACGCGGCCCGGAGCGACCCAGTTAACGTGCAGCCCCTGGGTCTGAAGCCAGTTGGTGATTGTCTCGATGTCCTGCTCGACGAGACCGAAGCGTGCACCGACCTCGGCCGGGGTTAACCAGTGATGGTAGTTCGGCGAGGCCGGGTCCTGCTGATCGGCCAGGAATTGCTCAAAAGCAGCTTCCTGCTGTGGCGACCGGGACAGGACCAGGGTCAGATTATTCAGCGCCAGATCCGCGGGTACTGCCCCTGCGTCCTCGGCCGGGTTGGCCCACAAAGGATGATGATTGGGCAGCGCCTGAACCTGCCTCGTGTCGATCGGCTCTGTCACAAGAGGGCGCGCGGACTGGCCTTGAGTGTACGTTTGTGCGTGGACAGGCATGCTCCGGAAAGTCCCTATCGCAACGGCCACAATGGCAACTGCAGACCGGATCCTGGTCGCGGTAAGCGTGTAGGTCGATACGCGTTCAAATGCGTTCATCATCTCGATCACTCCAATCCGCGGCCTGGAACTGCGACACGCGCGCGCCGGTGCAGCGTTGTTTCTGCTACCGGCTCTAATAGGAGTTGCGTAAAGCGGGAGAGAAATGCCTCAATCTTGCGAAAAGTCCCTTTGGAAGGAACGAGATTTACCCGAAAATCCGGTTGGACATCCGTGTTCCAATTCCCACTCGATGTCGCCGATGGGCATGCCGGGCGGAGCCGTAATCGGCTCGGCTGGAGCAAATTTGTCCGAATTGTTGAGGAATTGGTCGATGCGGGACGTCTCCAGTTCGTGGAAGGCGGCATCCTGCTCGGAGCTGGAGGCGCGTATTTTATCGCGCAGAGAGGCGACGGCGCGAACGGTGGCGCGGGTCAGCGCGAACGATTCAGCGTTGGCGCCGAGGGCGAGGTGGGCTTCGAGGATGCGATCATCGACGGCGTACTTGATCTGCAGGACGAGGCCGGAGCAGTAACCGGTCATCCGTTATCAGCTCAGATCAGTTAGAGGCCGTCCGCATTTTGAGCAGAAGCATTGTCATGCCTCCTGAGCTCAAGATCCGGACGGCTCTTTGGTGCAAAACGTAATCGTGTTCCTCAGTAGGGTGACACGCCACTCCAATTGCCCGCCGGGGTGTAGTCGCACACCACGAAGGCCCAATCGGGAAAGCCACTGCACGGTGTGTTCGTCGTGCACTGCTGGACCGCGCAGCCAACGGCGTTCGTGGTGCGCCAGACCAGCTGCGTGTAGTGACCGCATTCGCCGCTTGAGGTCTCCGCCGGGTTGCAGGAATTCGTGCTGTACGTGTAGGCCGCCGCCTCGGCAGACCAGGAAGATACGGCGTCCGTCCCGGTAACCGTAACCGGCGCTGTCGTTGAACAGGACGCATAGATGCTTTCGCCGCCATCGCGGTTCGGGTTGTGGTTAAAGTTGCACTGAGCCGCCCAGCTCTGCGCGACCGTCGCGGCGCCGGGATCCCAGACGAGCGGATTCAGCGGCCCACCTGCCGTGGCGGACGGCGCTGGGTTTCCGGGTCCGAAGGATCCGTTGGCGCGCACGTTGTTGGTGGCGGAAAGTATGTTGCAAAGGACCTGGTTCGAGCAACCATAGGGAGCTAAGGTAGCTAATTGCCAGGCAGCGGCGGGGGTAGCGGGGGTCCCGGTGCTCCCAATCGTGCTGCCGTTCATGAGCCAGATGTAGACC
>JBEKIN010000445.1:0-3298 GCA_050011735.1 Acidobacteriaceae bacterium
GCCGCAGGCGTGTCGATCAATCAGTTCGATGGCCGGCGGTTTCATCCCGTCCGCCCGAACGTGCCGCCGCAACTCAAGGATTGGGGCTGGGGCGCAGCGCAACTCGACTTTCAAGATTCCGCCGGAGAATGGTGGGTCGCGACAGGTGAGGGGATGTACCGGTTTCCGAGGGTTTCCAACGTTTCGGAACTCGAGCGGGTTGCGCCAAAGACCTCCTACGGCCCGGGAAATGGACTGGCGGGCATCAGCGTACACCGTGCTTTCGAGGACTACCGGGGCGATATCTGGATTTCGACTGACGGGGCAGCCAACGGTCTAACCCGCTTGGAGCGGAAGACTGGCAAACTGCAACGCTATGGCGAGGCCGAGAACATGCCTCCGCGCTTCCTGGTAACAGCGTTTGCAGAAGACCGTTCGGGCAACCTCTGGATCGCCTCGGCAGGCAGGCTAACTCGGTATCGCGATGGGCAATTCCAGGCCTTTGCATCCAGCGCTGGCTTGCGGGCGGGCTGGATAACGGATCTCTACGTGGACCACGCGGGGCGTCTTTGGGCAGCCTCGGAAAGCGGCGTCGTGCGGATCGACTCGCCCGGTACGGCCCAGCCCGGCTTTGTGACGTACTCGCGTTCTCAGGGTTTGGCGGCCGTGGGCGCCAGTTCCATCGTGGAAGATCGCTGGGGCCGCCTTTACGTGGCCGGCGCTCGCGGGATCGACTGCTTCTATCCGCCGGCCCTGGTGACTGGCCCGTTGCGCGTCAAACACTATACTGCCGCTGATGGGCTGGGCTTGGGGACTGCCGAGGCCGCCTTTCGCGATCGCAACGGCACGCTTTGGTTCGGGACGCACGACGGAGTCGCCAGGCTGGACCCCGAGCCGGACCGCCCGGTGGAAGCGCCGCCCGTCCGCATCAGCGGAATCCGCATTCGCGGCGAATCGCGCTTTGTCTCGCCGCTGGGAGAAAGCGCGCTAATCGGATTGGAGCTGCGACCCAACGAAGACCAGATCCAGATCGACTTCGCGGGTCTGGACTTCACCCCCAGATGGAATCTGCAGTATCAGTACCGGCTGGAGCCAGGCGATAGGGACTGGAACCCGACCGAATCCCGTACCGTGAACTACGCCAGCCTCTCCCCGGGCGCCTATCGCTTCTTGGTGCGCGCGATCAATGCCGACGGGGCGGTGAGCCCAGCTGAAGCGTCAGTTTCCTTTACCCTCCTTCCGCCGCTTTACCAGCGCTGGTGGTTCCGGCTGCTGGCGGTGGCGCTGGCCTTCGGCGGCCTTTATTCCCTGTATCGCTATCGTGTGGGGCGACTGCTGGAAGTCGAAAAGCTGCGTACTCAGATCGCAACTGACCTGCACGACGATGTGGGCAGCACTGCGGCCCAGATCTCGATTCTCAGCGCAGTGGCTGGACGTGGCGCGGGCCCGGGGCAGGCTGCCCCCCTCTCCGAAATCGCAGCGCTGTCTCGCGACCTGGCCGGCTCCATGCGCGACATTGTTTGGGCCATCGATCCCAATCAGGACCGCATGGGCGACCTGGTGTACCGCATGCGCCGCTTTTCGAGCGATGTGTTCGCCCACAACGGCATCCGTTACGAATTTCATGCTCCGGTTGGCGGCGACGATCTGCCTCTTGACGCCGATCTACGCCGGCAAACGTTTCTGATCTTCAAGGAAAGCCTGCATAACATGGTGCGTCACTCCGGATGCACGGAGGCAAGTATCCACCTTGGGCTCAAGCGCGGCTGGCTGGTGCTGGCGCTCCACGACAATGGCAGAGGCTTCGATCCCGCGCACCTCGACGCAGGTCAGGGCCTGCGCAGCATGCGGGAGAGATCCCAGCGGCTGGGCGGCGAACTGGCGGTCGACTCCGCCATTGGCCGCGGCACCTCAATCGTTCTGCGGTTTCCGCTGAGCGGCCCTCGGCCACGGATTGCTAAATCCCTGCATGAACGGATAGGGGCGATGGCGCGGCCGTGGCGTATGCTGAAGGCAGATGGCAGATTCGAACGCCACTAGAGTGGCCATCGTCGAGGACCAGTTCCGCATCCGCGAGGGTCTGCGGGTCCTGATCGATGGAACTTCCGGCTATCAGTGTACAGGCGCCTTCGGCTCGGTGGAGGAAGCGCTGCCGGCCATCGGCTCGCAAGCTCCCGATGTAGTGCTGCTGGACATCGGCCTACCCGGCATGTCCGGCATAGACGGCATTCCACTGCTAAAGAAACGCTCGCAAGATCTGTCGGTGGTCATGCTCACGGTTTACGACGACGACAAGCGCATTCTGGATGCGTTGTGCGCGGGCGCGTGCGGCTATTTGCTGAAGGAGACGCCACCGGCGCGGTTGCTGGAGAGCCTGAGAGAAGCCCTGGATGGCGGTGCGCCGATGTCGCCGGCGGTCGCGCGGCGTGTCATCACTATGTTCCGCGACGGGCGGCCGGCCGAATATGCGGGCGGGAGCCTGACACCGCACGAAGTCCGGCTGCTGAAACTGTTGGCTGAAGGTCACAATTACGAGACGGCGGGCGTGCAGTTGGGTGTCACAATCAACACGGTCCGCTTTCACATGCGCAGCATTTACGAGAAGATGCAGGTGCATTCCAAGTCCGAAGCCGTGGCCAAGGCTATCCGGAGCCGCATCATCCGCTGAAGCCCTCAGCCCAGGCTGTCCGGACGAGGCTCGCACAAGCCCGCATGATCATGCGGTGACAGGCCTCCCCGCCCCCGTTACAGTTACACAAAAGGAGGAGAAACACAATGTCAAACACCAAAACACTTCCGGTCCTGGAAAGGAGCGTCGCTGCCTTTACATACCAGCTCAAACTGAGGCCGACCGTGTCGCTTTACCAGGTGCGTGTCTCGTGGTGAACCACTCTGGCCTAGGCCATGGCACCGCGTAAAATCTAACGTTTTCCTACTCACACAGAGGTCAAGTATGTTACGAAATATCGGCGCTTTCGTTTGCTGGACACTGCTCTCTGCCTGCGCAGGTTTTTCTCAAGTGAATCCGCCCCGCTTTCCTCTGGGCGTCTACGCCCACGTGGATGTCGAGGCTGCAACACAACGTAAACCGTGCTCCGAGGCTACGACGGTAGCCGCATTGCATATGTGTCTGCAGCAGCTCTATTCAGGTTTGCTGGAAACCCCGGCTATCTCAGGAATCGCCGCGGGAGTACACTGGGACCACATCCAGCTTTCTGACCCTCTGTGCGTGTTCCAAAACAACTGTGCATCCGGCACGGTAGACGGTTACGATTGGAGCTACGTGGACGACGTCTTCACGGAAGCGAATGCGGCTGGC
>JBEKIN010000446.1:0-3274 GCA_050011735.1 Acidobacteriaceae bacterium
ACGCGTCACGAAGGAAGACATCCTCGCCTACCTCGAGAAGGGCGGGCCTGGAGCAGCTACTTCCGCACCTTCGGCGGCCAGACCCGCGGCTCCCGCTCCTGCCGTCGCGCCGATTCCGGGCGAGCTGGTTCCGCTGAGCCGGATGCGCTCGATCATTGCGCAGCGGATGGTGGAGTCAAAGCGGACCAGTCCGCACGTCCACACGATTTTCAAGATCGACTTCACGCGCATCGTCAGGCTCCGCGAAAAAGAAAAGAGCAAATACGAGCAACGCAACGGCGTGAAGCTGACCTACATGCCGTTCATCACGCGTGCGGTGATCGCCACGCTGCGGAAGATGCCCATCGTGAACGCTTCGCTCGAAGGCGACTCGATCCGCTACCACCAGCACATCAACATCGGCATCGCGGTCGCGCTGGAATGGGGACTGATCGTGCCGGTGATCAAAGAGGCGGAGGAGAAGAACTTCCTCGGCATCGCCCGCGCTATCGCCGATCTGGCGGAACGCGCACGCGGAAAAAAGCTGAAGCCCGACGAAGTTGCTTCAGGGACCTTCACCATCACCAACCCCGGCATTTTCGGTGAGCAGTTCGGCATGCCGATCATCAATCAGCCGGAGAGCGCCATCCTGGGCGTCGGCGGTTTATTCAAAGAGCCGGCGGTCGTGACCAGCGAGGACGGCACCGACTCGATTGCTATTCGCCACTTCCTTCACTTGACGCTCGGCTTCGATCACCGGATCATCGACGGCGCCGACGCGGGCAGGTTCATGGCCGAGGTGAAGAAGTACCTCGAAGGCTGGAACGAGGAAATCGGGTGAACCCAGCTAAGAAGCGGTTAGCGAAAAGGCGGTTAGTGAAAAACGGTCAGCCGAACTCCAGTTAGTCGAAGAGCCGGGTTGCTGCGCTTCCGTAGTGGGGGTACCCCCCCTCCCTTGATATCCCTTCCCGGCCTTTTAGAATCAATGCCAAATGGGGTTATCGACCTTGATAGCCCCGGCTGCTCGCCCTTCACAGCAACGCCTGCGCTTCCAGCACCCGCTCCACAGCTTCCTCGGGCGTAGCACCGACGGCGGAAAGATGGCCCATTTTGCGGCCTTTGCGCGGCTGGTGTTTCTCGTAGAGGTGGACGCGGACGCCGGGAACGGCGAGCGCGCGATCGAAGTGCGGGGCATGGCCACCCCCGCGAGCTTCGCTCGCCGGGGACCCCGGGGGGTCGAGCCAGAGATCGCCGAGCAGGTTGGCAATGGCGGCCGGCATGACGACGGAAACATCGCCCAGGGGAAGATCGCAGACGGCGCGCACCGCCTGCTCGAACTGGCTGGTGACGCAGGCGCGTTCGCTGGCGTGGTAGCTGTTGTGCGGGCGCGGGGCGAGCTCGTTGACGAGCAGATCGCCGTCCGTGGTGAGAAACATCTCGACGGCGAGCAGGCCCTCGAGGGTGAAGGAGTCCGCGATAGCGCAAGCCAGTTTTTGCGCGCGAGCTTCGATCTCCGGCGAGATGAGCGAGGGAATCACACTCCAAACGAGAATCTGATGCTCATGATGATTGGTCGCGGAAGGAAAGCTTTTCGTCTCGCCGCGGGGCGACCGCGCGACCATCACGGAAATTTCGCGATCGAGCTGGAGGGCTTGCTCCACAACGCAGGGTTGCCTGCCGAGGAGAAGCCAGGCATCGGACGCGGTGGTCTCATCGCCGAACCCAATCTTCACCTGGCTGCGGCCGTCGTATCCCCCGTGAGCGCTTTTAACGAAGCAGCGGTTGCCCAGCGCTGAGACGGCGTCGGCGAGGTCCTGCTCGGACCGGGCGGCGCGCCAGGGGCCGAGCGGGAATCCGCGCTCGCGCAGCCATTCCTTTTGGCGAATCCGGTCCTGGATCATGTACAGCAGCTCGGCGGAGGGCCGCACCGGCGCATATTTCGCTGCCGCCTCAAGGCAGGCGATGGAGACCTGTTCGATTTCAAGGGTGACCACATCGCAGCCGCGGGCCAGATCGGCCGCGGCCCGCTCGTCGTCCCACCCTCCTTCGAAGCACGCGTCGACGACGAAGCGCGCGGGGCAGGAGGGATCGGGATCCATGACGTGGATGCGATAGCCGAGCGAGCGCGCGGCCATAGCGACCATGCGGCCGAGCTGCCCGCCGCCGAGAATGCCGATGGTGGCGCCGGGAAGGATCGCGGTCATTCAGGAAGACCTTGCACGAGCACTTCTTTGGTGCGGGCCTCGCGCCAGGTGCGGAGCCGCTCGCGCAGATCGGGATCGGTTGTGGCGAGGATTTCGACTGCGAGCAACGCAGCGTTCGCGGCGCCGGGACGGCCGATCGCGAGTGTGCCCACCGGCACGCCCTTCGGCATCTGCACGATGGAGAGCAGCGAGTCGATACCCTGCAGCATGGTGGCGGGAATGGGCACGCCGAGCACCGGGACTAATGTCTTCGAGGCCAGCATGCCGGGCAAGTGCGCCGCGCCGCCGGCCCCGGCGATGATGACGCGCAGGCCGCGTGCTTCGGCCTGCGAGGCGTACTCGAAAAGCAGATCCGGCGTGCGGTGAGCGGAGACGACGCGTGCTTCATAGGGCACGGCGAACTCGCGCAGGATTTCAACGGCGGGCGCGAGGGTTTCGTAGTCGCTCTTCGATCCCATGACCACGGCGACGAGAGGCTTCTCTTTCATCGAGGTCGATTCTATCTCCTTCCCCATGGACACTTTTCGTCGGCGCACTATTTCCGGCGCAGAAAATCGACCACGAACTGAATGAGGGTGACGAGGCCGCCGATGGCGATGGCGAATCCGCGCGCGCTTTGAAAGCGCTCTTCATGTTGGGTGACGCGCTGCTCGATGGAGCCAATGCGTCCGGAGTTGCCGTCGCCGACCAGAGTCGTCATCTGGTTCTTGAGAACAGAGAGGTCGGCGAGGACCTGTGCTTCGAAGTCAGTCATGGTTGAAGATTCCTTTGTTAGCTGGGAGCTGGGAGCCGCCGCTACAGCGGCAGATTGACGAAGACCGCGCTCGAAAAACGCGAGTAGTTGGGCGGCGTCGATCCGTCGTACGTGCGGATGTAGGACTGCTCCATCGCGGCCTGGCGCGGGATGGTGAAGTTGGAGACGGGCGAGCGCAGGACGAGATCCGGTCCGGGCCCGGGCGTAAAGGACCAGTCGCGACGGCGCACCTCGAAGCCACCTCCAGTGGGAGGCGTGGCGTTCGCGGCGATCTGAATCACGCTGCCGGTGACGCTGGTGACGACGAGCGCGTTCAGGCTGGCGAGGGGCGTGGCGG
>JBEKIN010000447.1:0-3249 GCA_050011735.1 Acidobacteriaceae bacterium
GCTCAACATTTCCGCCGCCGCGCTCGCCGCTTCTTCTTTGCTGGCCGCGATTACCACTCCCTTGCCCGCCGCCAATCCATCCGCCTTCACCACCACCGGGGCGTGGAAGTGCGCCAGCGCCTCCCGCACCTCCTCCACCGAATCACAGATCGCATACGCGGCGGTGGGAATGCGATGCCGCTGCAGGAACAATTTTGCGAAGCTCTTGCTGGATTCCAGTTGCGCCGCCGCCTTCGTCGGCCCAAAGACCGGCCACCTGCGCCTCGTGAACTCGTCCACCACACCCAGCATCAGCGGCAACTCAGGGCCCACCACCGTCAGATCCGGCCGCACCTCCTGCCCCAAAGCCACCATCGCATCCAAATTCTTCAGCTCCACAGCCAGGCACTGAGCCTCGTCCGCGATCCCACCATTCGCCGGTGCACAATAAATCTTCGAAACCCGCGACGACTGCCGCAGCTTCCATACCAGCGCGTGCTCCCGTCCACCGTTGCCCAGAACTAGAATTTTCATAGCCAGAGAAAGTAAGGTTAGGGGAGAGTAGCAAAAGCTGTCAAACCAGCCATCGGATGATCTCTTCTAGATCTCGGTTTACCCGGTGTTCCTCTGTGCCCCCCGTGTTCAGCATTTTGCTTCTCCGCCTCTTAACCACGCTTAACTCCATCGTATAATCTCCCCATGATCACGGTTTCGAAAGAAGACTATCTCAAAGCCATTCTCGAGGCCGAGAGTGAAGGCGAATCCGTCATCTCTGCGCGCCTCGCCGACTGGCTGAAAGTTTCTGCTCCCGCCGTTACCATGGCCGTGCGCCGCCTGAAAAAAGACGGCCTCGTTCGCGTCCAGGGCGATGGTCACGTGCGCCTCACCGCCGCTGGCCGCAAGATCGCCCGCAGGCTCACCCTTCGCCATCACCTCATCGAACGCATGTTGGCCGAACTCTTCGGCATGGAATGGTGGAAGGTCCATGACGAAGCCGAGCGCCTGGAGCACGCCGTCTCTCCAGATTTCGAAGCCAAACTCCTCGCCAAGCTGGGCAAAGGAGGAATCTGCCCGCACGGAAATATGAGCGAGATGGAAAGCCCCGCCAGTCGCCGTCATCGCGGACTCCTCCTGCTCGCCGATGCGCAACCCGGTGTCAGCTACACCGTCAGCGGAATTTATGAGCGTGACCGGCGCTTGCTCGAATTCCTCGAAGCTCGCGGCATTCGTCCCGCCGCAAAATTGCGCATCCTCGAACGCAACTACGACCAGACCCTAACCCTCTCCACCACCTCCGGAAGTGTCTCTCTGGGCCGCGCCGCCGCCGAACGCGTCTGGCTCTCCCCTGCCGACCCTCGCCCCTCCAAGTGAACCCTGTCCCCAGTGAACACCCTGTCATCCGGAGCGCAGCGAGGACCCATGCAACCCGCCTGCGGCGTCACTAGGGCCGTTCTACGCACACTCCGCGTTTTCGGCCGAAATCCTACTCGGTTGAGCGGGACACTTCCGGGCCGAGCGTCCTTCGGATCCGCCCCTTGCGCCACCGTGGAAGCGCCCTTCAGGGCGGCGTCACCTCGCTCGAAAGCGGAGAGGCTTGAGCCCCTTTGGTAGCACCGCAAAACTACTTAACCATAGTTCATCCATTGGTGTATACTTGCGCTAATCTCTACTGGGGAGAGTTTTCCGCCATCCCACCGGCGGAAATCGACTGCACGCTCCAAACACTCCACCCGATGAAGCCCGTTGCCACTCAAAACGAAGAGACCGTAGTCATCACTCACGAAGACGTCGACCGCGCTCACGATCGGGTCCGCGTCTCCGCCGCCCGCGCCCAGCAAGGCTTCTCCTCCAAAGCGCGTCTCCTCTGGCTTCTCGCCGGCCCTGGCGTCCTCGTCATGCTCGGCGAAAATGATGGCCCCAGCATGCTCTCCTACGCCGCCACCGGCGCCAAGTTCGGCATCGGATTCTTCATCCCCTTCGTCGCCCTCACCTTCTGCATGGCGATCATCGTCCAGGAGATGACCGTCCGCCTCGGGGCCGCCACCCATCGCGGCCACGCCGAACTCATCTTCGACCGCTTCGGTCCCTTCTGGGGATGGTTTTCCATGATCGACCTCGGCATTGGCAACTTCTTGACCCTCATCACCGAATTCATCGCCATCCGCGCCGGCCTCGGCTTCTTCGGAGTGCGCCCCTGGATCGCAATTCTCATTGCCCTCGTCATCCTCTACGCTGCCCTGATGAGTCACCGCTATTGGACCTGGGAACGCATCACTCTCGGCGCCGCCGCATTCAACTTGATTTTCATTCCCGTCGCGCTCATGACTCACCCCAACTGGCACTCGGTCGGCCATTCCCTGATGAGGTGGCAGCCGCTCCCCGGTTTCAACAAGGACACTCTGCTCATCGTCCTCGCCGATATCGGCGCCACCGTCACTCCCTGGATGCTTTTCTTCCAGCAGAGCGCCACCGTCGACAAAGGAATGACCACCAAAGACCTCCGCTTCGGCCGCGCCGACACCATCATCGGAGCCGCACTCGCCACCGCCGCCGCCATCGCAACCATTCTCGCGACCGCTCCGTTGTTCGCCCATGGAATGACCGCCGACAATTTCCAGGCCGCTGAATTCGCCCAGGCCCTCCAACCCCTGATCGGACGCTTCGGCGCTTCCCTGTTCGCACTCGGTATGGTCGAGGCCGGAATCGTCGCCGCCATCACCATCTCCACTTCATCCGCCTATGCCTTTGGCGAAGTCACGCACAAACCGCACAGCCTCAACCTTCCCATGGGTGAAGGCAAATCGTTCTACGCCGTGCTCACTTTATGCGCCATGGCTGCCGCCGCTATCGTCCTCATTCCCGGCCTGCCTCTGGTCTACGTCGTTTTAGTCGTAAACGTAGTCGCCGTCCTGGCGATGCCGCCAGCGTTGGTATTTCTTTTTATGCTCGTGAACGACAAAGAAATTATGGGTGACCTCGTCAGCCCGCTATGGGCGAACATCCTGTCCAGCGGCGTGGTCTTCGTCCTGACCACTGCCGGCATCCTCTTCGGCATCAGCATCGTCGCCCCCAACATCTTCGCCGCTCTCGGAGGGAAATAGAGAATTGGCTAATGAAAGCCATTTGTTCCAACTTTCTGCAAAAACAAATCAGCGGTCGTTCCGAAGGCCATCTTTTGGCCCGAGGAACCTGCTTCCCCCCGAAGCTCAACAGATACCCGGCTTGACCGAATCGATGGACTGCCTTATGACTAAGAAATTCGATAACCCT
>JBEKIN010000448.1:0-3244 GCA_050011735.1 Acidobacteriaceae bacterium
GCGCAAGGATGCGACCAACTATCTACGACTGACGGACCCGGTCAATTCACTGGACCGCAGCGTGTTTTACCAGAACGGAAACACGATCATCAACGCTGGAGCGGGATCGAATGCTGTGGCGATCAACAACACCATCGGCTCGGGAACGGGCGGATTCACTGTGTATGAAGGCGGGGCCAATTCGTCGACAGCAGCGCTGCAAGTGGGGGGAACCGGAAACACCACGGCGATGGGGTTCCTGCAAGGCAAGTTCATGATGGGCTCGGGGACGATGACGCTGACCGCAGGTGCGGCGTCGGGAACGAGCCCGACAATTGCCTGCGCGACAAGCCACGTGTGCGACGGTGTGAGCGGAACCGTGGCATTGACGACCGGGACGGGCACGACAACCGGGACGCTGGCGACACTTGGGTTCCCCAACACGCACACGAACCAGGCCAACTGCATCGTCACCGTACAAAGCGGGAATGCGTTGATCACAACCGACACATGGAGCGAAAGCACAACGGCAATTACGATCGTGGCGAACGCGGCGCCGGCGACCTCGGCGGCCTACACGATCAAGTATTGGTGCGGAGGGAACTAGAAGCAGGGATCGGGCAGCACGGACCGCGGAAACAGACATTTCTGCGATTTCGCGGCACGACGGGAATCGTGGTTGGGGTGGTTCCACTTCGCAGTTGGGAACTGGCGGAATGGTGCCAGCCGGTGAGGTGCGCTGCGCGCGGTTCGATGGGACCGAGCCGGATTCGGGGGAGTGCGAGGACAGAGTAAATGGGAATGCTGATCACGTTGGTGACGCTACGCAGGGCGCGAAAGGCTCAAAACAAAAGACGGCGTTCCTCGCGCATGGACCTTGAATCCGCGCGGGATGTAAGCGAAGGGCCGCTTCGCGAGGATTCCTTTGTGCTTTTTCGCTTTCACACCGAGCCTTGGCGAGGTAAAGACGGGCGCGAAGATTCCGGAAGATGAGTTCTGCCGTGGCTGAAGATGACCGTCTTCAACTTGCGAGCCCAAACAATTTAGCTGGCCTGTAAATGTGGATACGGCCGAACTGTTCGGTTGCGCGCCGGAGGGGGCGGCTGTGTCTCCTGGAGTGAATGCGGTGACGGACGAAGATCGAAGGCGCGGCCGGGGCGAGACGGCGGGGAAGGTACGGCGCGAGGGTTGGAACCGCGAGACGCTGGAGGAGTGGGGGAGGATTCTGGACCGGCCTCCGAAGTCCCTGCACGGGCGGACGGTCGGCGTCGAGCTGGCAGAGAGGCTGCTGGTGGTAAGGGCGCGCGACGGAACTCCGAGAGCGCTCGTGGCGAATGCGGTGCAGAAGGCGTTTGAACTGCGACGCGGCAAGCAGAATATTGTGCTGAAAGCGCGCCAAATGGGCCTGACAACGTGGGTGGCAGCGCGATTCTTTTTGAAGACGATTACGCAGCCGGGGACAATGACGCTGGAGGTGGCGCACACGCAGGAAGCTGCGGAGGAGATCTTTCGCATCGTGCACCGGTTTTTGGATTGGCTTCCGGATCAGCTGCGCGGTGGGCCGCTGAAGACGGGGCGATCGAATGTGCGGCAGATTGTGTTTCCAAAGATCGATTCGCAATACAAGGTGGTGAGCGCGGCCGACAAGAATGCAGGACGCGGCATGACAGTGCAGAACCTGCACTGCAGCGAGCTGGCGCGCTGGGCGGGAGATGCGGCGGAGACACTTGTGGGTTTGCGCGCGGCGATGGCGCCGGGAGCGGAGATGATTCTGGAGTCGACGCCGCAGGGCGTGGGTGGATGCTTTCACGACGAGTGGCAGAAGGCGCCCGAGACGGGGATGGTGCGGCACTTCTTCCCATGGTGGATGGAACGTCGCTACACGGCTCCGGCGGTGGACGAGGCGAGCCTGAGCGAGGAAGAGCGCGAACTGATAGCGCGGCATGGGCTGGACCTAAGGCAAATTGCGTATCGCAGACGGATCAGGGCGAATTTTCGCGGGCTGGCCGCGCAGGAGTTTGCCGAGGACGAAGAGAGTTGCTTTTTGGCGAGCGGCGAGAGCGTGTTTGAGCTGGGCGTGGTTGAGGCGCGGATGAAGGCGGCGCCGGATGCGGTCGATGCGAGGCACAACGGGGAGCTGGAGATCTGGCTGCCGCCGGTGAAGGGCAAGGAGTATCTGGTTGCAGTGGATCCGGCCGGCGGAGGAAGCGAAGGAGACTGCTCGGCGGCAGAGGTTCTGGAGATGGAGACGGGGCTGCAATGCGCGGAGTTTGCCGGACATGTGGGAGGGCTGGAGCTGGCGCAGCTGGTGACGAGGCTGGCGGCCGAGTATAACGGTGCGTGGCTGGTGGTGGAGCGGAATAATCACGGCAGCGGCGTGCTGGCATTGGCTGAGACGGTTTGCAAGTATGAGCGGATTTACCGGCAGGGCGGGCAGGCAGGTTGGCTGACGACGAGCGTGAGCCGGCCGGCGGTGATTTCACGGTTGGACGCGGCGCTGGTGGAGGAGCCGGAGCGGTTCCAAAGCAAGAGGCTGCTGACCGAGTGCCGGAGTTTTGTTCGCCTGCCGAACGGCAATTCGGGGGCTCGGGCGGGAACGCATGACGATCGAGTGATGGCGATGGCGATCGGGCTGGCGGCGAGGGCGGAGAAGCAGCGAGTCAGCAAGTTAGCGAGTTAGCGAGGTCAGCAAACCCCCACCCGCGCGTGGGTTAATGCCTGGTCCGCGCGGATCGAATCGAAAAAATCTCCGAAAGGAAAATATCCAGAGAAAATCCACTGAAAGGGCTTTGACAGGTGGGCGTTTTGGCGGTAGATTAAGGCGAATAAAAGGCGAATATATAAGGGATCGCCTTCTTCTTTTATGCCTTCTGCTGCCACACTTCGTTTGGAGATTGAGCGCAAGCTGGATCAGCGGTTTCCGGTGGCGCTTACGCCTGCACCTCGCACAATCCATGGGGTTTATGAGACTGGCATTGGAGCTGTAGACCATCTGCTGGGCGGCGGGTTGCCGGTGGGGGCGATCAGCGAACTGACAGGGCCGGAGTCTTCGGGGCGGACAAGCCTGGCGCTGGCTTTTGTGACGCAGCGGACGGCAGAGGGACGGGCATGCGCGTGGGTGGATGTGGACGATACGCTCGATCCCGAGTCGGCGGCGGCGAATGGGGTGCTGCTAGGTCAACTGCTGTGGGTACGATGCGGGGATAAAGGGGCGGGTGCCGCGAGCGGTCTGACAAAAAAATCGGAACCTCCTACAAAACATCCC
>JBEKIN010000449.1:0-3244 GCA_050011735.1 Acidobacteriaceae bacterium
CGGACAACATGAAAATAGTCGCTCACGACCAGGTAGAAGAGCGTCGATCCGGCCCACACAAAATGCATGGCGTCCGGGCCGAGTTCATCGCTGAAAGGCAACGGTGCGGCGGAAAACACCATGGCCAGCACGATCAGCGCCAGCTTCACAATGCCCATCACCAGGTTGATCTCCATCAGCTTACTGGTAAACGCACGACCGAGTCCGAAGCTCGCCACAAACGCAGAGGCCGCACTTCGCTTTTCCAGCAGCATCAGCATAGGCGCGACCGCAAACGGCCAGCTAATCAGCGCCCATAGCGTGAAGAATCCCAGCGAAAGAAAAATTGCCCAGATCGAATAACCCACCAGGTCGGCGTCGCCATCGGGAGCGATATGCGTGGCAGCCACCCATTGGATCGAGTGGAACCATCCCCAGAAAACCAGGCCCAGCAGGACGAGCCATCCGGCCTGCAACGCCATCATCGCCAGTGGCCTGAACCGAAGCCCCGGTTCGAGTAGCTTGAGCACAAGTCCGCGTCCCACTCCCGAAGCAACAATCCAGGCAATCGCAGCAGTCGGAACAAGCCAGTGAAGCGAATGCGCCACATAGGGTGCGTAGCGGGACCACGCATCGGCCAGTTGCACGACAGCCACCCAGGGATTCTGCGTATCCAGGTTCGAGAGCCCTGTGTAAGAAGGCGGCAGCGCAGTCAGGATCTTCTTCGCCTGCCCATAACAAACCCAGAGAAATGGCGCACCGAACAGCCAGCGCCACGCAATTTCAATGGCCGTGAGAGAAGGGCGGCGTAAGACCCAGCCCATCTGATCGACAAGTTTCTGCGTCGCCCGCACTGGCTGCGCCATCGGGAGGCCCGCTTTCACTTGACAACCAGATTCGCGGTTCTGCCAGGCACGACAATGACCTTCGCAATGGTCTTCCCCTTGGTGCGCGCCTGGACCTTTTCGTTGGCTAAGGCGGCAGCTTCGATCTCCTTGGGGCTGGCTTCCGCGCTCAC
The DNA here is from genome assembly GCA_050011735.1 of Acidobacteriaceae bacterium. Classification (GTDB taxonomy): domain Bacteria; phylum Acidobacteriota; class Terriglobia; order Terriglobales; family Acidobacteriaceae; genus Palsa-343. Next base: position 998 of record JBEKIN010000449.1, read on the forward strand.
GCGCACCAGTGTCACAAGCTTCCCGTTGATCTGCACAGGAATCTCGATCTCATCTTCCTTCGCCAATTCCGGGTTGCTCACCGGCCACGAAGCACGCAGCACCGCGCCTTCCTCGCCAAGCTCCTCCCAGAGTTCCGCCGCGAGATACGGCGCAAATGGCGCCAACAGCAATACCAGCGAACGCAGCAGTTCGTGCATCACTGGCGCGGGAACTTCACCCGCGGCGAGTTGCGCATCGGCAGCCTGCATCTCATTGACGAATTCCATGATGGCTGCAACACACGTGTTGAAATGCCAGCGGCCTTCAAAATCCAGCGTGATTTTCGCGATGGTCTGGTGCAGCTTGCGCAGCAGTTTCAGCGACACGCCACTCGGCGCCACAACCGTCTCGCCCTTCGCTGTGCGTGCAACCGGCGTGTACTTATTCGCCAGCCTCCATACCCGGGCCAGAAAACGGCTCACCCCCGCAACGCCGTCCTCCTGCCAATCGAGATCGCGGTCTGGCGGCGCCGCGAACAGAGCATACATACGCGCAGAGTCTGCACCGAAGCGTGCCACCATGTCGTCGGGCGAAACCACGTTGCCCTTCGACTTCGACATCTTGGCGCCGTCTTTGATGACCATGCCCTGCGAAAACTGACGCCGCACCGGTTCGTCGTGCTGCACCATCCCCAGATCGCGCATGACCCTGGTCCAGAAACGCGAATAGATGAGGTGCAGAATCGCGTGCTCGACGCCGCCGATGTATTGGTCAATCGGAAACCAATAAGCCACCCGCGCAGGGTCGAACGGTGCAGTCGAGTTCTTCGCGTCGGTGTAGCGATAGAAATACCAACTCGAATCGACAAAGGTGTCCATGGTGTCGGTCTCGCGGCGAGCCGAGCCTCCACACTTTGGACAGATGACGTCAACGAACGAAGGCACACGCGCCAACGGTGAGCCGCCCTGCTGCGTAATCTCGATATTTTCCGGCAGAATGACCGGCAACTGGTCGTCCGGGACCTGCACAAGGCCATCGCGTTCACAGTGGATCATCGGAATCGGCGTGCCCCAATAGCGCTGCCGGCTCACGCCCCAGTCCTTCAGGCGGAACGTCACTTTGGGTTCACCAAAACCACCGGCCACCGCTACTGCCTGGAAGCGCTTCACCGCCTCTTCATAGCCAAGGCCGTCAAATTCGCCGGAATTGATCACCACACCATCCTTGGTCGTGAATGGAAGCGTCGGTTCCTCGCCGCTTGCGTCCCCGGGTGCAATCACGCGCCGAATCGGAATCGCATACTTGGTTGCAAACTCAAAATCGCGTTCATCGTGCGCCGGCACACTCATAATTGCGCCGGTTCCGTAGTCGCTGAGCACGTAGTTGGCAACCCAGATCGGCACCATCTCCCCGCTGTACGGATTGATGGCGAAGTGACCGGTGGGCACTCCATGCTTCTCAATCTCCCCGATATCGCCGGTTTCTCGCGCAAGCTTCTGCTCTTCGATGAGCTGATTCACTTGCGCCTTCAGGCCAGCGTCTTCTGCGGCTAAAGCTGTCACCAGCGGATGCTCGGGGGCAAGCTGCAGACTCGTCGCGCCAAAGATCGTGTCAACTCGGGTTGTGAACACCCTAATCTTTTCTTTTGCTAGTCCCTTAGTCCCTGGTCCTTGGTCGATTTTTTCCGCCAGGAAAAAGTCGACTTCCGTCCCTTCGCTGCGGCCGATCCAGTTCCGCTGCATGGTGCGCACTTTTTCCGGCCAGCCCTCCAGCTTGTCCAGGCCATCCAGCAATTCCTGAGCGTAAGCCGTGATCCGGAAAAACCACTGCACCAGGTCGCGTTGCTCGACAATCGTGTCTTCGTGGCGCCAACAGCGGCCGTCGATCACCTGCTCATTAGCTAACACCGTGGCGCACTCAGGGCACCAGTTCACCTTGCTCTTCTTGCGATAGGCGAGCCCGCGCTCGTACATGCGCAGAAAGAACCACTGGTTCCACCGGTAGTAGTCTGGCAGGCAGGTAGTGATTTCGGTGGCCCAGTCAAATCCCATTCCGAGGCGCTCAAACTGCCGCTTCATCCCGGCGATGTTGTTGAGCGTCCACTCGCGCGGAGGAACATTATTCTTGAGCGCCGCGTTCTCTGCCGGCAGCCCGAAGGCGTCCCATCCCATGGGATGCAGCACGTTGTAGCCGCGCATCCACATATGGCGCGCCAGTGCATCGCCAATGGAGTAGTTGCGCACGTGGCCCATGTGGAGTTGGCCGCT
>JBEKIN010000450.1:0-3224 GCA_050011735.1 Acidobacteriaceae bacterium
TCCCTTGCCGGCATCCGGCAACGTTCCCACGCGTATCGATTCCAACACGGCCGGCGAAGTCGGTGGAGGGATATTCATTCTGCGTGACGTCGACGACTGCTCGGTTACGCTCGACCAGCAGACCGACGTGGTGGGGAACAAAGCTACCGACGCCGGCCGCGGCGTTGCGGTCGATGGCGGCGACAACGCGGGCAGCCTTCCGGCCCTGAAGGTCTTGCACAGCCTCATCCACCGCAACCGCGCTGAGGATGGCGGCGGCGTCTTCGGCGTCTCGCTCGAATGCACGATCCAGGACACCAGGATTTATGACAACCGCGCCAAGAGCGCAGGGGGAGGGATTTTCATCACCGGCGACGATGACGGCACTTTCCTCAATATAAGCGCCAACAGCGTAGTAAACGAGAACCGCGCCACTTCCGGCGCCGGCATCTCTGGCCTGAACTGCCCCATCAACGTCGAAGACTCAAGATTCCTCAACAACTTCGCACAAAGCGGCGGGGGAGGCATCGACTATTCCGGAGACTATGTTCTGGAGGTGGATCGGGTCGAGTTCAATCACAACACCGCGCCCCGTTCGGGTGGTGGGATCAGCTCGACGGCTACCACGGTGATCTACCAGTGCCGCTTCATCCTCAACGAGGCGGAAATGGGAGCCGGACTGAACGCGTACCAGGCTCGGGTGGACGTAGAGGAGTCGGAATTCACCCAGAACACAGCCAAAATGCTCGGGGGCGGCTGCTGGATCGACTTTTCGCCCGGCGGCACGGTCGATTCCAACAAGTTCATCACCAACAACGCCGATGAAGGCGCAGGCCTTACCTTTGCGAACTGCGACCTGACCGTCCTGACGGTTACCGGCAACCAGTTCGATCGGAATAAGGATGTCAAGGGCGCAGGCTCCGGCGCCGACATTCTTTCCTATTCGACAAAAGCAGCAAACCCAGCCGCCCTGATCGCCGCCAATACCTTTACTGGAGCGCCGGACGTTGTCGTGAAGTGAAGGCTGAACCGGCCGGGACGACATCCGCTCCTCGCCGCCCCTCCGCCAGCTGTTCTAACCTATCAACATGCCGCCGACCGACGTCACCGGCCTGCTGCAGAAGTGGACCGCTGGCGACAAGTCCGCGATCGATCAGGTGACGCCGCTGATTTACGGCGAGTTGCGCAAGTTGGCGCACCGCTATCTCCGGCGCGAGCGGCGCGACCACACCCTGCAGAGCACCGCGCTGGTCCACGAAGCATGGCTTCGCCTCGTCGATCAGACGCAGGCCAAATGGCGCGACCGCGCCCATTTCTTTGCCGTCAGCGGCCACATGATGCGCCGCATTCTGGTGGACCACGCCCGCGCCCAGCATCGCGACAAACGCGGCGGGGGTGCGGAGGTGCTGGTCCTCGACGAAGCCATCGATCTCCCCCGCCAGCGCAGCCTCCAGCTCATCGCCCTGGATGATGCCCTGGTGGACCTGGCCCGCCTGGATGCGCGGCAAAGCCAGGTCATCGAGCTGCGTTTCTTCGCCGGCCTCTCGATCGATGAAACTGCCGAAGCCCTGGGCGTCTCCAAAGCCACCGTCAACCGCGACTGGATCACCGGGCGCGCCTGGCTCCTGCGCGAACTCGACCGCCGCGGTCCCGTCGTCTAAGATTTTTCGATATCGCCTGATACTTTTTGCCTCATGGTGTCGCGTATCCCTGGTGAGGGGGATTTGTGGTAGCCTTGACCCACATGGGTGACCGGCGCCCATCCGAAGGCTTGGATGCTGGGCAGTGGGGCCGCATTCGCGAGATTCTGGAGTCCGCTCTGGGACTCGTGCCGGAACTGCGCGCCGCTTACCTCGACGAAGCCTGTGCCGGCGATGACGGTCTGCGGTCTGAGATCGAATCGCTGATCGCAGCCTCGGAGCGGAGCGCCTTCCTGGATCGCGCTCCGCTACCGTCGCTCACGCCCACCATGACCATCAACGCCTCCGGCGCCGGGCGCACCATCGGCCATTACCGGGTCGTCGACCGCATCGGCGAAGGCGGAATGGGCACCGTATATAAGGCCGTCGACCCCCGCATCGGCCGCACCGTTGCGCTGAAGGTCATCTCGCACCTCGGCGGCTCCGGCGATGAGAAGCTCCGCTTCTTCCGCGAGGCCAAGGCCGCCTCCGCCCTCAATCATCCGAACATCGTCACCATCTACGAATACGATTCGGACCATGAGGTCGACTTCATCGCCATGGAATACATCAAAGGCATGACCCTGCATGCCATGCTGGCCGAGCACCGCGCCTCTCTCGAGACGCTACTCGAATACGCCGTTCAGGCCGGCGGAGCCGTTGCCGCAGCGCACGCCGCCGGTATCGTACATCGCGACCTGAAAGCTGCCAACATCATGGTGACCGACACGGGTACGGTCAAGGTCCTGGATTTCGGACTGGCCAAGCAGGCTGGTGGCGATATCGAGGTCACGCGTACCGGCGCCACCCTCGGTACTCCTGCCTACATGTCGCCGGAGCAGGTCAAGGGCGAGCCGGCTGACTCCCGCTCCGACATCTTCTCGTTCGGCGTCATTTTGTATGAGATCGCCTGCGGCCGCCGTCCTTTTCATGGCATCGACCTCCCGTCCACCCTCTACGCGGTCGTCAACGAGGTGCCGCTGGCGCCCGACGCGGTGAACCCCGCCGTCCCCAGGCCGCTGGCCTCGGTGATCGAACGCTGCCTGCGGAAGAACAAGGAGGAGCGGCCGCAATCGATGGATTCCGTGCGCGCCGAGCTTTCCAAGGTGTTCGAACAGCTCGGCCGCGGCGGTCAGCCATCCCGCGGAACGCCCCGCCGCAAGATCATCGCCGGTGCGGCGTTCGCGGCGGCCGCCCTCGCTGCCGGAATCTGGCTTCCGCGGTGGCACCCGCAGCGAACGTTTACCTGGACGATCCTGGCCCAGCAGATGCGCGACGGCCAGCCGCTCGGCGCGGAGTACGTCGCCTCACCGGCAGATACCTTCCACGCCGGATGGCGCTTGCGTTTTCGGGCCCAGTCTCCGCAGCCTGGCTTCCTTTACCTCATCGACCGCGGTCCGGGCGCCAAGGGCGCCGACCAGCTCTGGTTGTTGTATCCGCGCCAGCCGGCATTGGCCGCCGCGCCGAAAGTCGTCACCGGCTGGTCCGTATTCGACCAGTCGGGAACGGACCGCCTCTGGGTGCTGTGGTCGGATCATCCCATTGAGCTGCTCTTGAATCTTCTTC
>JBEKIN010000451.1:0-3221 GCA_050011735.1 Acidobacteriaceae bacterium
CCGCCCAAACTCCCGGTTGCGCGAACCGCGCTTTTCCTGCATGATTTTCAGATTCCGAACCACCACAGAAGAATGCCTGCCTGAAAGGTTGCCCTTGGCCTCCCAGACCATGCCCGATCAGCCGCACACCGGCGTCACAACCCCACCGTGGAGCATCGCCACCCGCATCGCCTTCCGCTTCTGCGTCGTCTACTTCGGCGTCTATTGCCTCTCCACCCAGATCTTCACCTCGCTCCTCGCCATCCCCAACGTTGATCTCCCCGATCCCTCCGGCATCCCGCCCTGGCGGCAAATCATCACCTTCACCGCCACCCACGTCTTCCGCCACAAAGATCCCCTCGTCTTCACCGGCAGCGGCAGTGGCGACAAAACCGTCGACTTCGTCCTGATGTTCTGCCTCTTCGTCTTCTCCCTCATCGCCACCGTCGCCTGGTCCATCCTCGATCGTCGCCGCACCAGCTACAACCGCCTTCACAAATGGTTCTCGCTCTTCCTTCGCTTCTCTCTCGCCGGCCAGATGCTCGTCTACGGCTTCGCCAAGGCCGTTCCGCTCCAGATGTCCTTCCCCGGCCTCTACACTCTGGTCGAGCCCTTCGGCAACTTCTCGCCCATGGGCGTCCTCTGGTCCTCCGTCGGCGCCTCCCAGTCCTACGAAATCGCCGTCGGCTGTCTGGAGTTGCTAGGTGGTCTCTTCCTCTTCATCCCGCGCACGGCCACCATCGGTGCCCTCGTCGCCCTCATCGACATGAGCTACGTCTTCCTCCTCAACATGACCTATGACGTCCCGGTTAAGCTGCTCTCCCTGCACCTGATCCTCATCGCCCTGCTCTTTCTCGCGCCGCAGTTCCGCCGCTTCGCCAATTTCTTCCTCCTCGATCGCGCCGCCGAGCCCGCGCCCCGCCCCCCGCTCTTCCGCTCCCTCCGCGCCAATCGCATCGCGACGGTCCTCCTGGCCGTCTTTGCCCTGTGGCTCATCGGCATCAACGCCTGGGGTGCGCGCCAAGGCTGGAAAACGTTCGGCCCCGGCGCACCCAAACCGGCGCTCTATGGCATCTGGAATGTCGAGCAGTTCGCCACCGACGGACAGACTCGCCCGCCGCTCCTCACCGACACCGGCCGCTGGCATCGCGTCATCTTCGACAGGAACGACTTTGCCGTCCTCGAGCACATGGACGACGCTCGCGCCTACTACACCGCTTCAGTGGACGCGAAGAAAAACACCCTCGCGCTCACCCAGCGCCGCGCCAATAATCAGAAACTGAATTTCACCTTTGCCCGGCCAGCCCCCGATCGCCTAACCCTCGACGGCGACCTCGACGGCCACAAAACCCACATGGAACTCCGCCTCGAGGACGCGCACAAATTCCTCCTCGTCAGCCGAGGCTTCCACTGGGTTCAGGAATATCCCTTCAACCGCTGATCGCGCCGCGCCGCAGAACCTCACGTCTCATTGCGCGCAACCCGGCTGGCGCTCCAGCCAGGAAACTTGAAGTTCGCAAAGCGTTGGGTCGTATTCCCGCCGCGCTCATGCCCTTTTCAGATTTTCCGGAAGATCGCCTCGGAGCGTCCCGCCACAGGCTACTGGCTACACGCTACCGGCTGCCGGCTGCTTTTACTGCTGCTTCGGCAGCACCTGCGCCTGCTGCGAGTACAGCCCCGGCATTGACGGCTTGCCCGTCACCGGCGACGCGTTCGGATCCGCTGCCGCGCTCTCCGGCGCTCCCGCCGCGGTTCGCTTCGAGTAAATCCTGAAGTTCACCGCCACGTCGATCACCGACGGCACCGGCTTCCCATCTTTTACCGCTGGCGCGAACGTCGACTTCTGGATCGCCGTCACCGCGTTCTCATCCAGCCCAAACCCGATCGGCCGGTACACCGCCACCGCCAGGATCTTCCCCTCCGGATCGAGAATCACCTTGTAGCTCGCCACGCCCGCCACTTCGCCCTTTTGCGCGAAGTCGTTCGACGCCGGCACCACATTCTTCACCAGCTTCGGCCCGTCCACTCCCGGTCCCGGATGCACCAGCGTCTGATCCGTCGGCTCCAGCCACTTGTGCGACTCCTGCGCCTGGTAGAAGAACTGCCAGTAGTCCGGCATCTGCGCGATCATCTTCCCGTCCAGATCCGGCGCAAGAATCTTGTCGATCGCCTTCCGCAAATGGTCCGCCGCCTCCGCTGGCGACAGCGTCGCTCCCGGCGGCAACGGCGTCACTTCCGCCGGCGCGCCCTTCGCGACTTTCTTCTTCTTCGGGATCACCACCAGCTGCCGGTCGATCACAATCAGCTGGTGCTTCTTCTTCGGCGTGATCTGGATTCGATCGAACGACGCCGACTGCTCCTCCCACGGAGCCTCGCCCTCGAAATGCACGCCGAAGCGAATCCCTTCCAGCTCCACCGTCTTCTTCGTCACCCGCACCTTGTCGATGGTCACTCCGCACAACGTGAACGACCCCTTCGACGACTGCCCCGCAATATCCCCATTCATATTGAAGTGCAGCGTCTCATCCAGCCACAGCCCGCGCAAGAACAGCGGACGCCCCGTCAGCTTCTCGCGCAGCTCCGCTTCCGTCACCTCCGGCGCCTGCGCCTGCGTCGCTGCAGGCGGAGTCACTTCCGTCGCCGCTGCAGCACCCTCCGGCGCAGTCACCGGCGCTGTGGTGGCTGTCGCCGCTGCAGCAGCCTCCGGCGGCGTCACCGCCTTCGCATCCGTGGTGGTGTCGTTCGCTGGTGGTGTTGCTGGGGGATTCGGCGGATCAGCTTGCGAATAGCTGAGGGAGGCCCACAAAAAGGGCAGTGCGAAAGCGGCTGACCACACAGGTTTCATGAAACGTTACCCTCACCCTAAAGAATGCTTTTTGACCCGCGCAGAATTGCCCGCGCCCATAACGCCGCGCCGTGCAACCCACGTACTCGAAGCATTGCACCACAGTAATTTCCGCCACAATAGCACTTTGGTTGGGGTGCCCCTGTGAATTTCCTCCCACGCCCACGCCAAAGTACTCCCGACAGGTCGGGTGCCCCATGTCCCTGCGGTTGGGGACATGGGTGTATGCGGGTGCCCCATGTCCCTGCGGTTGGGGACATGGGTGTATGCGGGTGCCCCATGTCCCTGCGGTTGGGGACATGGGTGTATGCGGGTACCCCATGTCCCTGCGGTTGGGGACATGGGTGTATGCGGGTACCCCATGTCCCTGCGGTTGGGGACATGGGTGTATGCGGGT
>JBEKIN010000452.1:0-3211 GCA_050011735.1 Acidobacteriaceae bacterium
CCGCTTGTTTGTTTTTGCGCCTAGGGTGGGAGCGGTGCGCCGCCGCTATTTCGCCGCTTCGTTCAGCATCGCCTCCGCGCGATGCAGCGCATCGCGCCTCTTCTGCTTCTCGCTTTCCACGTCGGCGGGAGCCTGCGTCGCTCCTCCAATCCGTCGCGATGTATCGCTGAGCCGCTGCTCAAACTCCTTGTCGAGCGCGGCCACGTCGGCATGGGCTTGCTGGAACACTTGCTGGAGGTGCGCAAGCTCAGTCTCGATGCGATCGGGATAGTAGCTCAGGCGATCGCCGCTCTGCATCGCATCCACCAGCGCTGTCGACGGGCCCGCTACCGGCCCAGTCTCCTGCATCGCGTCATAAGCGCCGCGCAGGAGGGTCATTCTGCCCGCAAATCCGTCTAGCTCGCTCCTCCGCGCTGTCAATCCTGCCACCCGCCGCACTTCAATCGTCGTCCTCTCTTGAACGCTCGAGCTGGCCACAGGAATCGCGGTTGTCAGCGTATTGCCCTCATACTTCCATCCTGCCTTGCCTCCACCGCCCTGCGGCACGGTCTTGCCGTTCACCATCACTGCAGCCGGCGGCCAGTCCGCGGGCAGTCGCAGTTCATAGCCCCGCGCCTTCAGCATTCCCGGATAGCTGCCCGACGCCGGTCCAATCTCCACGCGCAGTGTGTCACCGGTTTGTGTTGCCTTAATCGGCGTGCGCGCAAACACGCCGTTCTGATACTGAACAGACACGCCGGAATCCTCATACACCGCGTAGCTCGAGCTTTCGCCCGGCTTCAGCGGCCACACGTTCACGATCAGCGGATCGACAGGTTTCTCTCCCGTGTGCAGCATCGGCGGCTGCATCGTCACAATCGCTCCCGCTTTCACATAGACGGGAATCTCGTTGATCGTAAAGCTGCGCTCCGCCGTCTCCGGCCCGACAAAGTGTTTTCCCGTCGGCCATTCGATCCAGTCGCCCTTCGGCAGCCATACCTCTTCGCTCGCCAGCCGTGTCACCTGGTCCTCCGCCGTCACCACCGGCGCGGCAATCATCTCATCGCCAAAAACGTACTCGCCCTTGCTCGTGTATGCCGCATCCTCCTCCGGCCAGTCGTAGTAAAGCGGCCTCAGGAACGCCACGCCCGAGTCGTAGGTCCGCCGCGCTTCCGTGTAGAGATACGGCTGCATCGCGTAGCGAAGCTGGAACGCCGATCGCAATACCGCTGAATATGGCTCGGGATACGCCCAGATTCTCCTCTCGCTCTCGGGATTCTTCGTCGTGTGCGTGCGCAGAATCGGCGAGAATGCTCCGAACTGCACCCACCGCGTGTAAAGCTCGGGATCGACCGCGCCCGGCATGTGCCCGCCGATGTCGTGGCTCCAATACGCATAGCCCACGTTCGCCGCCGTCGCCGTAAACCACGGCTGAAACGCCAACGACTCCCACACCGAAATGGTGTCGCCCGAAAATCCGATCTGGTAGCGATGATTCCCCAGCCCGCCCCACCGATGAAACAGTAACGGCCGCTTGCCCTCGCGCTGCTGGTCCGTGAAATGGATATAGTTCAGCCACCACGTCGGCAGCACGCCCGCCATGGCCGTCTTCTGCTCCTGCTGCCAGTCAAGCCACCAGAAATCCACTCCCTGCTTTTCCAGCGGGTGCAGTACCAGGTCAAGATAATTCGTCGCCCATTTCTTGTCCGTCGGATCGAAGGGGATATACTTCTTCGTCGCCGGATCGATGCCCATGGCGCGCGCCATCGCAGGATAGGCCTGCTCCCATGGCTGAATCCCCGACGCCGGATGCAGATTCATCGTGGCCTTCAGGCCATCCTCGTGCTGTTTCTTCAGGAACGCATCGGGATCGGGAAACAACAGCTTGTTCCACGTATAACCGCTCCAGCCCAGCCCGTGGCCCGACTGATCCGTCTCGCCCATCGCTTTCAACTGTTCTTCGTTGATATGCCAGTCCATGTCGATCACCAGCACGTCGAGCGGCGTATCGTTTTCTTTGAAGCCCCGCACCAGCTCGTCGAATTCCTGGTCGCTGTAAGCCCAGTACCGCGACCACCACGCGCCGAACGCGAACCGCGGCGGCAGCGGAATCCTGCCCGCCACGCGCACAAAATCTCCCAGCGCTTTCTTGTAGTCGTGGCCATACCCGAAGAAATACCAGTCCACATACGAGCCGGGCTTTTCATTCGCCGGCCGCTCCAACACCCAGGGCCACGGGCTCTTCTCGCCCTCAAGAAATCTGAAGTCGGCTGAATCGAACAGGGGCCGCGTCGTGTCGTCTACCAGCGCCCACCCCGACCGCGACACCAGCCCTTGCTCGATCGGCTCCCTCGTCTGGCTCCCTCGCGCGCCGTCCAGCGTGCGCGTCGTCCCTTGCAGGTTCTCAGGATCGTCCATCCCCGGGCGCCAAGTGGCTTGCTTGCCATCGACCGTGAGCGAGATGGACAGCGTCTCATTGAAGAGACAGTTGCCGCCGGGAGGCTCCTTCCCGTCTGGCATTGCTGTGTAGTTCAGCGTCAGCGCTTCTGTTTTGAGGGTGAGATTGTCGCGGCCTTCCGTTGACAGGGTCTTCTCGAACTTCGGCACCGGGAGTCGCCGGTTGATAAACACGAATGAGGCGTGGTCCTCGAATTTGCGGTCGGGTGCGCACTCCATGCGAATCAGCTGCGGCGTCAGCACCGTGAACCGTGCGTTGCCGACCGTGACTACCGCCTTGGGGTCGGCCACAGGATTGTCCGCCATCGTTACCGACACGCTTTGCGCCCGCGCCGCGAGCCCGAAAACCAGAATGAAAGCAATTGAAAAAAATGTCCTGAGAACAGTGCGCATCGAATCCTCCGGCTTTGCTCCATCGGGAAGACTACCACTGTCCGGCGGGTTGCCCCATCCATCGCGCAATCTCATCGCGCGATGGGTGGGAAAGCACCTATCATGGGTTCACCCATGCCATCGGCCCCAACATCCACGTCTCCGGCGATCTTCATCTCGGCCGGCGAGGCCAGCGGCGAGCACTACGGCGCGCTGTTGGCCGCCCAAATCCGCCAACACCTCGCTTCGACCGCGGAGCTCTACGGCATGGGCGGCCCGCAAATGGCCGCCGCCGGCGTCGACCTCGTCGTTCGCGCTGAAGACATGGCCGTCATGGGCCTGACCGAAGTCGTCCTCCACCTGCCGCGCATCTACCGGGAGTTCCGCAAGCTCAAACGTGCCA
>JBEKIN010000453.1:0-3206 GCA_050011735.1 Acidobacteriaceae bacterium
CGCGTAGTAATCGAAGAAGCGCTCGTCTTCGGGATTTTTGAGGAGGTCCTCATAGGTCCGGGCGGGCGTGACGCGACCGAGGTTTTGCTGCACCGCGGGACCAGTGGGGACTTCAGAGGGCGCGGGCGCCAGGCCACGACTGGCGGACACGGTCCGGCACAGCAGGCCGCGGCTGTCCGGCATCCACGAGCAGGGGTCGCCAAAGACTCCGTTGAGCGCAACGCCGGGAACGCGGCTGGCGTGGCCCGTGACCGCATCGGCCGTCCAGAGGCTGAGACCCGCGCCCGGATTTGCGCCGGTGATGAGAACAAAGGCGACGTGATGGGCGTCGGGCGACCACTGCGCGTAGACGACGTGCGGATTGGCGGGGAGCCCGGTGACGGCAATCTCTTTGCCGGAGGGGAGCGCCTTGAACCTGAGCGTGACGATGTACGGCAGGCGGCTCGGCCCGTTGGTGCGCGGGTTAAAACGCAGGCCCGCCAGCCGCAACTCGGGCTGGGCCAGGTCGCCGATGGTGAGCAGGCCGCCGGGTTGCTCGATGAGCAGCGTGCGCGAGCCGCTCTTCACCTCGGGGGAAACCAGCACCAGCGGGGTGGGAGGGGCCTCCAGCAGATCGGCGATGGCCTTCGGCGGCTGCTGATACGTGATGCTGCTTTGTCCTGGCGCCGTGGCGGCGGCGAGCACGCACGCGGAAAAAGGAAGCAAAAGGCGCAGGTTCACGGGTGGATCCTTTCAGGTTGGGTGATGGAAGCTGAGGAGCAACGGGGCGATTGTAGCAACGGGCACGCAGGGGTGCGCGGAATCCCGGTCAGGAATTTTCAGGAATGTGGAAGGCTCGCCGCTTTGGGCAGCACATCAAGCTGTGGAAGCGGCCGATGCGTGCTGTTCTTCGGGTGCGTGCTTATCCTCTTCGAGGATGTCGAGGGTGTAGCGATGGTGGTGCTTCATGCTGACGGCGCCGAGGATCGTGCGGATCGATCGCGCAGTGCGGCCCTGTTTGCCGATCACCTTGCCCACATCGGTGGGCGCGACGCGGAGGCGCAGCGCCGTGCTCTCTTCTTTCTCTACTTCTTCGACCTGAACGTCCGCGGGAATATCCACAAGAGCCCGGGCAATTTGGGTCACCAGGTCGCGCATGTCATCGGGTCTCTGCGGCATCTGATTCCCTCTCAAACGCAGCTACAGCAATAGGCTCAGCTGCCAGTCAGTTATGGACGAAGTTACGCCGGGCCGGGGCGAAAGGATGTGATGGGGATCACAGATGGGGGGCGAACCGATTCAAAACAGGCCATTTCTACAAGCAGGTGGTCAGACCAGGAGGCCGATCCTCTCCCAGGGTTCGCGGTGCCGCTCGGAAAAGGTTCCTCCGGTAACCGCATTTGCTTCCGGACCCCGTCTGCCCCTACATTGCTTGCTATGATTCCGAGCGACCGTCGCGCCTTCCTGAAGCGGACCGCCACCCTGGCGGGCGCCTTCTCCGTCAACAGCCTTTTCCGCCAGGCCCATGCCGCCGACTTCAACGCGGCGGGTCGCGCAGTCCGCGATCTGGCTCCGGCCGAGGTTGCGCAAAATGAGGACTACTGGTCGGTGATCCAGCGTGCCTACTCGGTGAATCCCGATCTCATCAACCTGAACAACGGCGGCGTCTCACCGGCGCCCATCGTAGTGCAGGAGGCGGTGGAGCGGTACAACCAGCTCTCGAACGAAGGCCCGTCGTATTACATGTGGCAGATTCTGGACCAGGGACGGGAGCCGCTGCGGGAGAAGCTGGCCAACCTGGCGGGCGCGAAGCCGGGGGAGATTGCCATCGACCGCAACTCCACCGAGGCGCTGAATACGATTATTTATGGGCTGCCGCTCAAGGCCGGCGACGAGGTCATTGGCACCAAACAGGACTACCCGAACATGATCCAGGCGTACCGGCAGCGCGCCGAGCGCGACGGCATCGTCTACAAGCAGATCAGCTTCGATTTCCCCATTGAGGACGACGCGGCGATCGTGAAGGCGTACGAAGAGGCGATCACGCCGCGCACCCGGATCATTCACGTGACGCACATGGTGAACTGGGTGGGCCAGACGATGCCGGTGCGCAAGATCGCGGACATGGCGCACGCGCACAATATCGAGGTGGTTGCCGACGGGGCGCACAGCTTTGGGCTGCTCGACTTCAAGGTTCCGGATCTGCGCTGCGACTATTTCGGGACCAGCCTGCATAAGTTTCTGTCGGCGCCGATCGGCACAGGGATGATGTGGGTGAGCGAGGACAAAATTGAGAAGCTCTGGCCATTGACTTGTAATTCCATGCCCCATTCGGCGGACATCCGGAAATTCGAGACGCTCGGGACGCGGAGTTTTCCGCTGGAGCAGGGGATCGGCGAAGCCATCAACTTCCATGAAGGCATTGGGAGCAAGCGGAAGGAGCAGCGGATCGGCTACCTGAAGAACTACTGGGCGACACGGGTCCAGACCATGCCGAAGGTGAAGCTGCACACGTCGCTGCGGCCGGAGTACTCCTGCGCGATCTGCGGCGTTTCGATTGACGGGATGACGCCGGGGCAGCTGGCCGGGGCGCTTTTTGACAAGTACAAGATTCACACCGTCGGGATCGTGTGGGAGAACATCAGCTGCGTGCGGGTGACGCCGCATGTGTATACAACGATTCCCGACCTGGATAAGTTCGTGCGGGCTATCGGGGAGTTGTCGCAGGCGTAGCTCACGCTGGCGGACGATCACGCAGGGACTTCACACCCCATGAAGCAACGCCCGTTTGCCGTCACGGTTCTCAGCTGGCTGTTCATCGCGATCGGCGTAGTGGCGCTGGCGATGGACGTACGCTTTGCATTGGCGCGCGGCGGGGGAATCGACGAAGCGTTGATTTTCCCGGTACACGCGCTGGCGGTGGTAGCGGGGGCGTTCATGCTGCGCGGCGACAACTGGGCGCGCTGGCTGGCTGTTCTGTGGATGGCGTTTCACGTGGCGATCACAGTATTGAACGCGTGGCGGGATTTCGCTTTTCACGCGATTATTTTCGCTGGGATCACTTACCTGCTGTTCCGGGCGGATGCGCGCGCTTGGTTTCACACAGAAAAGGCAGCTGGCTCCTGAAGCGCCCCTATGGACAGCATCCAGGAATACGCTGACTCTTCGGGAGCGGAGCCGGTGCGCGGGTTCCTGCACACGCCGTCTGCTCCTAATGGCGACGGCCT
>JBEKIN010000454.1:0-3141 GCA_050011735.1 Acidobacteriaceae bacterium
GAGGGGAAGCTGCCAGTGCGCATCGCGGAATGGCTGCGGTTTGCGCAGCCGCTCAGCGTGGAGCAGCAGGAGGCGGCGCACCATCCGGCGGCGGATCGCATGCTGCACACGACGATGCTGAAGGGCTTCATGGATGGGTCGCTGGGATCGCGGACGGCGGCGATGAATGCGCCGTACTCCGACGACCCGGGCAATTCGGGGATTCCGCGCTATACGCAGGACAAGCTGAACGAGATGGCGATTGAGCGCGCGAAGGCCGGGTTTCAGCTGGGATTTCATGCGATTGGAGATCGCGCCGTGGAGATGGCGCTGGATGCGTTTGCGGCTGCGGAAGCGGCCGTCCGCGAGCCGTCACTGCCGCCGCACACGCGGGCGAACGGGCCGAGGTCGGAGATGGTGCCCATGAAGAAAGTGCCGCCCCACACTTTGCGCTTTCGGATTGAGCACAGCCAGGTGGTGAGCGCGGGGGACTTCAACCGCTACAAACAACTCGGCGTGATTGCGTCGATGCAGCCGAATCATCTGCTGACCGATATGGCATGGGCGGGAGCGCGCCTGGGTCCGGAGCGCGAGAAGTATGCGTACGCGTGGAAGTCGTTTCTGGATGCGGGCGTGCCCCTGGCGTTTGGGACGGACTATCCGGTCGAGCCGATTGCGCCGTTCCGCGGGGTGTATGCGGGGGTGACGCGCGAGAACGAGGCGGGGACGATGAACTTTCATCCCGAGCAGAAACTGACGATGGGGGAGACGCTTGACGCGTACACGCAGGGGTCGGCGTATGCGGAGTTTGCGGAGGGATGGAAGGGCAAGCTGGCGCCGGGATACGTTGCGGATTTTGTGGTGCTGGATCGTGATTTGACGGCGATTGCGCCGCACGAAATTCTGGGGACGAAGGTGCTGCGGACGGTTGTGGGCGGAAAAACGGTGTATCAGAGCAGCCGGTAGCCTGTAGCCCGTAGCGGGTAGCAAACGGCGTTCGGCGACGGTCAGCGCCCGTTTAGCTTCCGGATGCCGCAGTCCGCTGAAAATCGGCTGGGAGCGTGGCCAGCCCAGTTACAATCAAGGAGATACTGCTCAAGGAGACCCCCTCAAATGGCAACTGCCACCGTTGGACGCAATACCACCGCCTATAAAGTCGCCGACCTCTCGCTGGCCGACTGGGGGCGCAAAGAGATTTCGATCGCCGAGCACGAGATGCCCGGCCTGATGGCGATTCGCCACAAGTATGCCGCGGAGAAACCGCTGAAGGGCGTGCGGGTTTCCGGATCGCTGCACATGACGATTCAGACGGCGGTACTGATCGAGACGCTGAAGGATCTGGGCGCGACGGTGCGGTGGGCGAGCTGCAACATTTTCTCGACGCAGGATCACGCGGCCGCCGCGATTGCCGCAGCGGGGACTCCGGTATTCGCGTGGAAGGGCGAGACGCTCGAAGAGTATTGGTGGTGCACACTGCAGGCGCTCAGCCATGCCGACGGCAAAGGTCCGCAACTGATCGTCGACGATGGCGGCGATGCGACGCTGCTGATCCACAAGGGCTATGAGTTGGAGAACGGCGATAAGTGGGTGCACACGCCTTCGTCGAATGAGGAAGAGCAGGTGATCAAGAACCTGCTGAAAGAGGTTTACGCGGACGATCCGCAGTACTGGCACAAGGTGGTGAAGGAGTGGCGCGGCGTTTCAGAAGAAACGACGACGGGCGTGCACCGGCTCTACAAGATGAAGGAAGTGGGCAAGCTGCTGGTTCCGGCGATCAACGTCAACGATTCGGTGACGAAGTCAAAGTTCGACAATTTGTATGGCTGCCGCGAGTCGCTGGCGGACGGTATCAAGCGCGCGACGGACGTGATGGTCGCGGGCAAGGTTGCGGTGGTGTGCGGTTACGGCGATGTGGGCAAGGGCTCGTCGCATTCGCTGCGCGGCATGGGCGCTCGGGTGATCGTGACGGAGATCGATCCGATCAATGCGCTGCAGGCGGCGATGGAAGGGTTCGAAGTTGCGACCATCGAGGACACTCTGGGACGCGGCGATATTTACGTCACCTGCACGGGCAACCTGGACATCATCACGCTGGAGCACATGAAGGCGATGAAGGATCAGGCCATCGTGTGCAACATCGGGCACTTCGACAACGAGATTCAGATGGATAAGCTGAATCAGGCGGCGGGCGTGAAGAAGATCAACATCAAGCCGCAGGTGGATCAGTACAACTTCCCCGCCGAGGGCAAGAAGGCGGCGCACAGCATTTTTGTTCTGGCGGAAGGACGGCTGGTGAACCTGGGGTGCGCAACGGGGCATCCGAGCTTCGTGATGAGCAACAGCTTCTCAAACCAGACGCTGGCGCAGCTGGACCTTTGGAAGAATCGCGATACGTACGCGATCGAGGTTTACACGCTGCCCAAGCACCTGGACGAAGAGGTCGCGCGGCTGCATCTGGAGAAGATTGGCGTAAAGCTGACCAGGCTGACACCGGCACAGGCGGAGTATCTGGGGGTTTCGCCGGACGGGCCGTATAAGAGCGAGCATTACAGGTACTAGCTAAAAGCGAGCGAACGGCGAGCATAAGGCGAGCCAAAGGCTAGCGAAAAGCGGTTAGCTTAGAAGCAATGGGCGCGGCATTCGAATGAATGCTGCGCCTTTTACTTTGCGGCGACTTCGGCGAGGTGCTTTTTGTAAATCGGCGATAGCTCCCGGAGGCGGGCGACGGCGGTGGGGACGAGTTCGAGTGCGAAGTCGATGTCGGCGTCGGTGTTCTGGCGGGTGAGCGAGAAGCGCAGGCTGGCGCGGGAGCGGGCGAGCGGCAGTCCCATGGCCTTGAGGACGTGGGAGGGCTCGGTGGAACCGGAGGAGCAGGCCGATCCGCCGGAGACGGCGAGACCTTTTAAGTCGAGCGCAATGACCAGCGCTTCGCCTTCTAAATGATCGAAATAGAGATTGGTGGTGTTCGGGACGCGCGGCTGGCCTGCCCCGTTGACGCCGCATTCTTCAATTTTCGCGAGCAAGCCTTGTTCGAGGCGATCGCGCATCACGCCGATGCGATCGTCGGTTCCGTCGGTCAGGGCTGCGCGGGCAATTTCTGCAGCTTTGCCCAATCCCACGATACCGGGGACGTTTTCCGTGCCGGCGCGGCGCTGGCGCTCG
>JBEKIN010000455.1:0-3129 GCA_050011735.1 Acidobacteriaceae bacterium
GCTCCCATCCTTCTTCGCTAATCCAACTCTTCTGCCGCGCTACGCGCGAATTCTTTCAGTGTTCCGGGGTGTATTTCTGGCGCCGTCAACCGGGCGATGAACTTGTCGGCGAACAAGCCAGCGGCAAGCTGGCCGAGCGTTTCATCGGATTTCGTCTCTTGCCCCAACAAAGTGTCGTTGCCGCGCAAGCGATGCGCTCCCGCCGCACAATCTTTGTTAACCACGTCAGCTCCGTTTCCTCTCCCGCGGCTCAGGAATTCCACGCTCAGTCTTTAATGGCGGCGCCGGTGGTGGTCTTTGATCAAGTCATCGGCACGGCGGCTTTCCTGCATGATTCCGAGGACAATTTCTTCAACGAAGAACTTGCCGCCAAGGCTACGATCCTTGCAGGACAGCTGGGCAGTCTGCTGGAGGCGAGCCGGCTGGGCGAGGTTCCACGCGATGAACATCGTCACGCCGAGATTCTGGCTGATGTGGCTACCACTCTGCACAGCACTCCCGACGTGGATGCGGTTACCGAAGCGCTCGCCGATCGACTCCGCCTTCTGCTGCGCACCCGGTTGGTCTCGGTTCTTCTGCGTCGCGATGGACCTTTCGAACTACGTGCGGTATCCGCTGAAACTCCTCAGCTGGCTACTTCATTCCGTGCCCGGCATGATCGCCAGACCATTCGCTTCGCCGCCGATCTGGCGCAACGTGCCGTCTCGGCCGGAGAGGCCATCACCATCTCGGTCAGCAGTGATCAGCACTCGCTGGGCAGCGTGATCTCCTCCGGCATGCTGATTGCCGCTCCTTTCCGCACCGCGCGTACCCAAGGAGCGATCCTGGTGTATCCCCGAACCGACAGCGTATTTACCGCCGAAGAGAAATCGCTGGTGGCCGCGGTTGCCGGCTTCGGGGCCGTCGCCATGGCTCATGCGGAATTGTGTTCCACAGCGCAAAGCCAGGCGCGCGAGCTTCACCAGTTGCTCGAGATCTCATCCCAACTCAGCTCCAGTGGTGACCTGGACCATTTTCTGCAAGCCTTCGTCGTGCGCGCTGCCGATTTCCTCGGCTTCGGACGTTGCTTCATTGGCCTGCTGGAAGACGGCGAGTTTCACGTGCGCCATGTGGTCGTTCGTGGACAGTCGCAGCGCGCCGACCATATTTTTCCCGAGGGCATCGCCACGCGCGCCTTGCGCGCCAAGGAAGTTTTCTGGTCCGACGACGTCAGCCAGGAGTCCGGTGCCAACCAGCAGATGATCGCACGCTACCAGGCCCGTCAACTCCTCGCGGTCCCCCTGCAAGGGGCCGATGGCAGGGTGCTCGGGATGTTCGGAGTTCTCGACCGCCTTGACGAGACCGGCATCGCGCGCGAGGATATACGCCGAGCTCGCGCCTTGGCCTCGCAAGTTTCCATCGTTCTCGAGGTCGCTCACAACCTGCACCAGTCTGAACTGAATCGCGGGCGCTCCGATGTCTTGATTCGACTGGCGCGCGAAATTGACGGCCTGTTGCGCCTGCCGGATTTCGCCCGCAAATTTGTTGAGCGAGCCGTGGAGTTATCCGGAGCCCGCGCCGGAGCGCTGGCCTTGTCCCAGGATGGACGATTTCACACCGTCGCCCTGCATCCGATGCCCCACGCGGGCTCGCCCGCGCCGACCGACCATCGCAATCTGGTCAGCGTTGCCGAGGATGCTCCGCCGCCCGTCCTTTCGCCTGCCGATCATCGGGGTCGCCCCATGGGCGACCAGAGCCCCCGGAGCTACGAGCGCAGGGCGGAATCTCCAGCCGCCGACGTTCGCATGCGCAACGAAGATCACGCCCTGGAGCAGCGCTTGGCGCAGGCCCTTTCCGATCTGGTTGGCCGGCACGACGATGCCATTGTTTCCGGCTTTGCCACCGATCTGCTTGGTCCGGAATTGGCTTCGAGCCTGAATTGGAACGATTGTGTCGTGGTACGGCTTCCCGGGGCCAAGGGCGACCTCGCGGGTGTGCTCTGCCTTTCCGGACGCTCCCGGCCGCTCTCCGCCGAAGATCGAGACTTGCTCGAAGCCATCGCCAGCCACGCCGCCATGGCGTTGGAAAATGCCCGCTTGTTTACTCGCATCGAACAGGCCAATCGCCACTGGATGGAGATTTTTGACGCCATCACCGACCTGATCGTGGTGCACGATGAAGATGACAAAGTCTTGCGCGTGAACCGATCCCTGGCTTCCATGATCGGGGTCGGCCCCAGCGAGTTGATCGGCGTCAATATGCGGGCGCTGCTGGCCCTTACCAGCGAACCCACGCTTTATTCCTGCCCCTTTTGCCGCCCCAGGGGCGAAGAAACAGATGATTTTGTTCATCCCGCGCTGGATCGCTCTTACCTGGTTTCCACTTCCCGCGTCCACGGCGCCTCCGGCGAGAGTCTGCAAACCATTCACGTCCTGAAAGACATCACGGACCGCCGCGAGGCGGAACGCCGCTATCGCGAATTGTTCGACAATATTCAGGAGGGATTGTTCTTCAGTACCCCCGAGGGCCGCTTTGTCGAAGTAAACGACGCGCTGGTAAGCATGTTCGGATATGCCAGCCGCGAAGAACTCTTGCAGGTCGATATCCCCACGCAGATTTACTTTTCTCCCGAGCAGCGGCTCCTCCACAGTCAGGCGATGGAAGAGCACGGAAATATGCGGAACTACGAGGCCACGCTTCGCCGCAAGGATGGCTCTCCCATCTACGTGCTCATCAATGCCTTCGGCATGTACGACAATCTGGGAAGGCTCGTGCAAATTCGTGGCTTGATGCTCGATGTCACCGGCCTGCACACTTATCAATCGGAACTGCAACGCGAGCGCGATTTCTCCGGCAAGATTCTCAGCAATACGCAGAGCCTCATCCTGGTTTCCGACACCGCCGGCCTGATCAGCTACGCGAACCGTCGCTGGTACGAAGCCGGCTTCGAGCAGCGTGAACTTCTTGGGCGTCCTCTGCTGGAATTGGCCGCTCCCGGTTTCGTGCGTCCGCTCTCCGACGCATTGCAGGCCATTCTGCGCGGCGGACAGGTCGACAACCTCGAATTGCAGATCGTGCGAGCCAACGGCCACCCGGGCCAGTTTTCCGTCAATCTCAGCCCGATGCGCGACGATCAGAACAACATCAACA
>JBEKIN010000456.1:0-3083 GCA_050011735.1 Acidobacteriaceae bacterium
GCGCAACAAGCCCCGCTGGGAATTACCGCGGCCGACTTCAATGGCGATGGGTTCCAGGATATCGCCATCGCCAACGCCGCTTCGGCGACGGTCTCGGTCTATCTGGGTAGCGGCAGCGGCACGTTTTCACAGGCCGCCACGATCGCTCTGCCGGTCGGATGCTCCGCTGCGTACATCGCCAGCGCAAAGTTCACCGGCGCCGCGCAACCCGATCTGCTGGTAGTCTGTGCCATGGGCCAACTCCTGGTTCTGCCGAACGCCGGACGCGGAACCTTCGGCAAACCGATCTCCACCACATTGCCACTCGGCGCCTGGGTCGGCAACCTGATGATTGGCCAGGTCCACCCGGCTATCGCGGATTTCAACGGCGACGGCAAGCTCGACCTCGTCATCCCCGGACTCGGTTTGTCAAACGGATCTGGTGCGGCCAATGTCGCCTGGTATCTCCTGTTGGGCAAGGGCGACGGTACATTTCAGAGTCCGTTCAGTGTCCCTTTCACGGGAATCATGCCGCTATCGGTAGTGGCGGGCGATTTCAACGGCGATGGCAAGGTCGACCTGGTTGCCGCCGCATACGACAGCACTGGCACTCCATGGCTCGAAGTCGCACCAGGCAACGGCGACGGGACATTCCAGACTCCGGTGCTCTCCAAGTTACCGGCAACCTCGGGGACCGTCCTGCTGACCGCCGATGTCAACGGCGACGGCAAGCTCGACATCATAGTTGCCGGCTCCTGTCTGTACCTCAACCTGACGGGCACCGGCGGCAGCGAGAGCAACGCCGGCGTGACGGTGCTTCTTGGCGACGGAAAAGGCAATTTCACGATCAGTTTCGACACAACCGAGCCCTACTATGTATCGGATGCCACGCTGGCCGACGTTCTGGAAACGGGCAGACTCGACCTGGTAGAGGCCACGATCTCCTTCTCCTCTGCAGGCACGGCACCTAGCGGCGCCGTCCAGATCCGGCCGAACAACGGCGACGGGACCTTCGGCAGCCCCATCATCCTGTCCGCCTCCACCTCCGTTGTTCCCACAGACGTCACCACAGCGGATTTCAATGGCGACGGCCGCGCCGACATCGCCACTGCCTCGTTGCCACCCCAGCCACTGGCTCTGAGCGTCTCGCTCAGCTCCAACTTCTCGCAGCTTCTCCAATCTGTGCTGGTGCAGCTGCCCAGCGGCGACGCTGATGTTTTTCTCAATCTCACCCCCGAATACCCAACCATTACCGGCATCGGTGTCTCCGGTGGAGGAAGCAGTATCGCCCAGAACGCCTGGGTCTCGATCTATGGCATTGATCTGGCGCCTGCTAGCCTCGGCCTTAGTGGCCTCACCTGGAGCAATGCGCCGTCTTTCGCCTCCGGCCAGATGCCAACGGTGTTGGACGGTGTCACCGTCACAGTGAACGGCAAGCCGGCGTATTTATACTATGTAAGCGGCTCTCAGGTGAATGTCCTCACGCCGCTAGATTCCACGACCGGCCTCGTCGCGGTAACCGTGAACAACGGGACTGCCACCAGCGCCGCGTTCACGGCGCAGATGCAAGCGGTGTCGCCGGGTTTTCTCCGATTCGGCGATGGCGTCCACGTTGCGGCCCTGCACGCGGACTACAGCTACCTGGGGCCGACCTCCATGTCCGTGCCCGGCTACACATTCACTCCGGCCGCGCCCGGCGAAACCATCCTGTTGTTCTGCGACGGGCTCGGCCTTCCCACCTCGCCTGTGACGGCTGGCTCTGTAGTGCAGGCCGGCGTCCTGCCCACGCCCTGGCCCATCGTCACCATCGGCGCGATATCGGCGCCGGTGAAGTATGCGGGACTGATCAGCCCGGGCCTGTATCAGCTCAACGTGGTGGTCCCGTCGTTGGCGGCGAACGGTGACAACCAGGCGGTCGCCATCTACGGAGGCGTCAGCTCGCCCGCTGGCGCCATGATTCCGGTCTCGCGCTAAACCGCCGCGAGTGGGCCGGACACCAGGCCCGCCAGCCGTGAGCTTGTGGATTCAGGGTTACTCCGATCACATAACGGTCCGACTGAAGGACAGCCGAGGTTCAGGTTATTCTAGCCAAGAAGCCGCCGCTGCGCGGCGCCAGCGCCCCTCTCGTTTCCGAGCAGTGCGTAAACCGCGTGCAGAGATCCTAAAATGAGACGATGGTGAAAAAAGGGGTTTTTACGCGCACCGATCCCGAACTGGTTTCGGTGCTCGAACAGCTCCAGCTCCGGGAGCCTATCTTTCACACGCCGGAATTCGGCTCGACGCGTGCCGACTTCGAAAGAGCTACGGTGCCCGAGTATTGGGAGACGAGCGCTTCAGGCCGCCGATACAGCCGCGGGTTTATCCTCTCGACGCTGGAGCAAAACCCTCCTGTCGACGCAGCCGCCGCAGGCTGGCAATGTTATGACCACGCCCTTCGGCGGCTCAGCCCGGACACCTACCTTCTCACCTATACGCTGCGCCAGGTTGAGCGCGTCACTCGTCGCGCCACCATTTGGCAGAGTATGAATGGGGGCTGGCGCATTCTCTATCATCAGGGCACAACAGTCTCCGAGGAGGTGGACGACATGGTCCCCGCCAGTTGGCTTGAGGTCTCTCCTTGGTCTCAGAAGAAATAGAGGGGAGTGTTCCGGTTCGGCGGCGGCTCGGAGGTCTGGTTCCCAGACAGCGCTTGGGGGAAGCGCGCTCGTGTTACGCACGCATTGCTGTTGATGATCCCTCACATCACCAAACTCCCAAGAACTCCGGATCTGGGAACTGTGGCGAGGGTCCTCCGGTCAGGTCGGTTTCTATGCCCAGTACTGCATTCGAGATGCCCGCTTCGAAAGAGCCGCCGATGGATGTTTACATTGAGTTGCTGTATCGTCTGCTGACTACAAAAGGACTGATCTTTACGACGTTCACGCCGTTGTTGGGTATGAGCGAGGTGGTTACGGGCTTTCTGGAGGCTGAGAATGAAGCGCTGTGACCTGCCCGGTATTTTGTACCAGTCCGACAGAGAGTATAACCCCGGGCGCAGGCCGGGCGTCAAGGCTTGAGGGTGAATTTGCGGCAGGGCCCTAGAAGCCGGGGATATAATCACTATC
>JBEKIN010000457.1:0-3069 GCA_050011735.1 Acidobacteriaceae bacterium
GCGCTGCAGTTCGCGCGCGACATGGAGCCGCGGCTGGCCGAGAAATTTGTCGGGATGTACGTCAACCATTACACGCTGGACGCCGGTGAAGTGGTTCCCAAGGCCGTGCAGAAGCTGCTCGACATGGGCTTCGAGGCGGGCCTGATTTCGAAGCGTGTCGAAGTGGAATTCGTCCGCTAGGTAGGACAGACCATCGCGTTGTGTGGTCTGTCTTTTGCGTCGGAGACGAAGACCTGACAGACGACACAAACCGATCGTCTGTCCCACCGAGAGTTAGAGCGAGGTAGGACAGACCATCGCTTTGTGTGACCTGTCATTTTGCACGGAAAACGAAGACCTGACAGACGGCACAAACCGATCATCTGTCCCACCGAGAGTTAGACTTCGGGTAGGGAGTTCGTTATGCGATCTTGTTGTGTCTCGATCGGCTGCGCCGCGGTTCTCACCGTGCTGGCTCACCTCGCTGGCGGCCAGGCCGCGTCGGACCCTCGGACGGCGCACGATCTGGAACAGCGCGATGGCAGGATCGCCGATCCGGCGATCGTGGGATGCGCCCAGCATATCGAGAACAGAATTGCGAGCGCCTGCAACGCGCGGCCGGTGGAAATACGAATCACCCGGAGTTCCGAGCAATACGCATCCCTGATGGCCGATCGGGTTCTGTACGTCAGCGCCGGTTTGCTGCAGCGCGTCGAAAACGAAGGCGAACTGGCAGGCTTACTGGCGCATGAGCTGGCCCATATTCAGGCGGGAACGGACACGCTCCGCGAGAGGTGCGTGCTGCAATCAAAACTGGCGCCGCCAGGCAGCGAAGATGCGCGCGAGCGCGAGTTGCAGGCCACCGAGTCAGCCACCGGCTACCTGAGAATCGCGGGCTACGATCCGGCCGCGGTGTTGGATCTCCTTTCCAAGCTCGCCTACGAGCATCCCTCCTGGGCCAAGGCCATCGTATCCGACGATCTGCTGGAGCTTCGCGTCAAGATAGAATCCGATCCGATACCGCCTGGAGGCTATCGAATCGGAAGCTCGGAGTTCGCCGGGGCGCGAGCGCTGCTGGAGACGGCGTTGTCCAAGAAACGTTGAAACGGGCTCGACACAAGCGGGCGCCACTGTTCTTATTTCGGGCAAGCTAAAGCATGCCCTACCGAGCGCGATAGAGTAGAAGTATGCGCGTTTCCGCAGCCTGGTTCCTGGTGTTTCTGGCGGTGTCCGCGGCGTTTGGGCAAGCGCCGATGCGGCCCAAAGACGTTCGTGAGATCGCCCGCAGCGGTTCGGCGGCCATTCCAAAGCTGCAGGAGTTGCTCTCCAGTGGGTCGGTCGAAGTGCGCGCGGAAGCCGTGCGGCAGATTACCGAGATCGGGCCGCCGCACAGCCTCGATCCGTTGATCCAGGCCACTCGCGACGGCGATCCGGGTGTGCAGATGCTGGCTATCGATGGCCTGGTGAATTTCTATTTGCCGGGTTACGTCAAACACGGCGTGAGCGGCACTATCGAGCGCGTCGGAACGAGCATCAAGAGCCGGTTCACCGACACCAACGATCAGGTGATCGACGCCTACATCACGGTGCGCGCGGATGTGATCGCCGCGCTCGCCGTCCAACTGCGCGCCGGCAGCCTGGACGTGCGCGCCAACGCGGCGCGCGCCGTAGGAATTCTGCGCGGCAGAGCGGTGGTCGCGGACTTGATCGCCGCCACGCGCTCCAAGGATTCCACGCTGATCTACGAATCGCTGGTGGCCCTGCAAAAGATCGGCGACCAATCGGCTGGGCCGCAGGTGGAATTTCTGCTGCGCGACTTCGACCCCAAGGTGCAGACGGCAGCGATCGAAACGGTGGGCATTTTACGCGACCATGGCGCGGTGGCCGCGCTGGCGGACGTCATCGGCCACACCGACAACATCAAGGTGAAGCGGGCGGCGCTCACATCGCTCGCCATGCTGCCCGACCCGGCCTACCGCGGCATCTACCTGCAGTATCTCCACGACAAGGACGAGAAGCTGCGCGGGGCGGCGGCGGAAGGATTGGGGCGGTTGAAGAATCCGCACGACCTGCCGGTGCTGAAGCAGTTTTGGCAGGAGGAAGGCAGGCCGGTGCCGCGGCTTTCGCTGGCTTTCGCGCAGGTCATGCTGGGGAGCACCGAATTGAGCCAGTTCAGCCCGCTGCAATTCCTGATCAACAATTTGAATCTGGCATCGTATAGCGGCGCTGCCTTGCCATTGCTGGTGGAACTGGCACGGGATGCGCGGGTGCGCGCCGTGCTGGATGGAGCGCTCCCGACCGGCACCAGGGACGAGAAGATCGGCCTGGCGCGCGTTCTTGGCGCGAGCGGCGATCAGGAGAGCATGGCGCGATTGAAGAAGCTGATGAACGACCCGGACCCGGCAGTGTCGCAGGCGGCGCTTGACGCCACACGAACCCTGCAGGTGAGGATGTAAAGCGGGGAAACCAACGGTGGAATGACAGACCACAAAAGGCGATGGTCTGTCCTACCGATCGACCAGAACTACTTGGCCTTCTTCTGCTTCTGCTGGCCGACGCGGATCTTGAAGTGCTGCTGTTTGGCTTCCTGGAACGCCTTGTGATCGTGGCGCGCCACGGTGTCGTCCAGGTACTTCGAAACGTCGGCATCCTTCGGCAGCACGGCCATTACCGTGAAGCTCTCATTGCAGGTCGGGCAGAACGGCCGGAACCGTTTTACATTCGGGATTGCCATAAGCTTCAGTGTAGCAAAACCGGTGGTTGCCGCCAAGCAGGAGCAAAGACAGACCGGCAAGCTAAAGCGTGCCCTACCAACGCCGTGCGGCCTTTCGGATGGGGCATGCTTCAGCTTGTCCCTACTTTACGGGACGCGGATAACGGAGTATTGCTGGAGGGCAATCGAATCGGCGGCGGAGGAGACCGAGCCGAGGAACGTCAGTGTGAGGCCTGCGCTGTAGGAGTCGGATGAACTGGCCACGCCGGCGGCGAAGCCGGTCACGGCGCCCCAGGACTGGGAACCAACCTGCGCGCCGGTGGTCAGAATGGAGGCGTCCACCCGTCCCGTCAGCATGCTCTCGCCGGCGGCTGCGC
>JBEKIN010000458.1:0-3068 GCA_050011735.1 Acidobacteriaceae bacterium
GCGGCTGATGTCATATCCGTACTTCCAATCGTGCGCACGGTGCAGAAATTCAGCCAGCACGATGGATGTCTGAGGCGACTTGCGCAGTTTCATTGCGTAACTCTACATATATAGATATAGATTTGTCAAGCCTAGGGCGGACACTCCTGTCCGCCGCTGTGGAGGCCCAAATCGACAACCGCGCCCGCTCCACAGAAATTGTCCCACCGCGGCGGCGCCCGCCAGCTCTCAATGAGCGCGATGGCCATGTTTACGACAGTTAGAAATCTGCCATCAAGATCTCGGTTGCCCGGTATCCTCCCACGGCAAATAAAGAGATTTTTGATAAAATTCGTCATCAGTGGGGCGCAATCAACGGGGCGCCGTCAGCAATTGGCATTCAAGTCTGAGCTGAGCCGACGCACGTGGCCAAAAATGGGGTTGACCATGTCGGATGTTACGCCGATCGTGTTCGTTGTCGACGATGACGTCTCTGCGCGCGAATCACTGGAATTGCTGATCCGCTGTGAAGGTTGGCGGCCGGAAACCTTCGCGTCCGCCGAAAAATTCCTCGATCACCCGATAGTTCTTATTCCGAGCTGCCTCGTACTTGATGTTTCTCTTCCCGGCCTCAATGGTCTCGACCTCCAGAAGCGCATCGCTGGCGAGCGGCCGGGCATGCCGATTGTTTTCGTCACGGGCCACGGCGATGTGCCCATGGCGGTCCAAGCCATGAAGGCTGGGGCTGTCGAATTCTTGACCAAGCCATTCAATGATGACGTGCTGTTGACCGCCATCCGGGCAGCCCTTGAACGGAGCCGAGTTGCTCTTGGGACGGAGGCGCGACTCCAGAGCCAACAGAAGCGTGTCGCCGAACTTGCCGTAGAGAACGCAGAGCTGCAACTCCAGGTTGGGCTGCTGCAGGATCTTCCTGTTTCCGCCTGGACGCTCGAGCCTGATGGGACACCGGATTTCGTGAATCAAGTTTGGCTTGAATACTCCGGGCAGACCCTTGATTTCGTCCGCTCGCATCCCGAGGCCTGGATGACCGCGGTCCACCCTGAGGATCGGGAGACAGCATCACGGACCTTTTGGGAAGGAGTACGCTCGGGACAGGGTTTTGTGTTCGAAACCAGGTCTCTCCGCGCTCACGACAGAACCTATCGCTGGCACCTCCAGCAAGCCGTGGCCTTGCGCGATGCAGAAGGCAAAGTCCTCAAATTCGTCGGTACGACCACCGACATCGACGACCAGAAACGCGCCCAGGAGGAGTTGCGCGCGAGCGAAATCAATCTTAAGCAGATCATCAACACCATTCCTACGCCGGCATGGTCTGCGCTTCCAGACGGCTACTGCGATTTCATCAACCAGCCCTGGCTTGACTATGCGGGTCTCTCGGCGGAACAGGGGCTAGGCTGGGGTTGGGGGACAGCGATTCATCCGGACGACCTGCCAGGGCTCGTGGAGTATTGGCGGGCCTGTCTGGCTTCTGGCACGCCAGTTAACACAGAAGCACGCATGCGTCGTCTCGACGGAGAGTATCGATGGTTCCTGTTTCGCGCGAGCCCGCTCCGTGGCGAAGCGGCCAACATCATCAAATGGTACGGAACCAACACCGATATCGACGACCGCAAGCGCGCCGAGCAGAAGTTACAGGCGAGTGAAACCAATCTTCGCGAGATTCTCGACCGTCTTCCTGGACTCGCGGCGGCGCTCAGTCCGGCCGGAGTACCTGAAGTTATGAACCGGCCGTTCCTGGAATTCTTCGGTAAGACGGCCGAGGAAATGAAAAATTGGAAAACTGCAGATATTATTCATCCAGATGACTTCGATCGGGTGGCTGCTGCCTTCGCACATTCGATAGCAACCGGAACTCCCTATGACGAGGAAATCCGTTATCACAGGTCTGATGGTGTCTATCGGTGGTTCCTGTGCAGCATCCATCCCGCACGAGACGCAGAAGGTAGAATCACTGGCTGGTATAGCCTCCTGACTGACATCGACGACCGAAAACACGCCGAGGAGAAGCTGCAGCATAGTCAGGCGGAACTCGCGCACGTGTCCAGGGTCACAAGCCTCGGGGCGCTGACGGCATCGATCGCGCACGAAGTCAATCAGCCCTTGTCCGGCATCATCACAAACGCCAACACCTGTCTACGGATGCTCGCCGCTGACCCTCCCAACGTCGAGGGTGCTCGCGAAACCGCGCGGCGCAGCCTTCGCGATGGCAACCGCATGTCCGAAGTGATCACCCGCCTGCGCGCGCTGTTTAGCAAGAAAGAGCCCACGACCGAACCCCTGAACCTGAATGATGCTGTTTTGGAGGTGATTGCACTAACCATACTGGACCTTCAGAAGAACCGCGTAATACTGCGTCCCGAACTCGCCCAGGACCTTCCGTTGGTCAGGGGCGATCGGGTGCAGCTTCAGCAGGTCATACTGAACCTGCTCCGCAATGGCTCAGACGCCATGAGCACGGTGGAGGATCGTCCCAGGCAGTTGGTGATCGGAACCGAACGGGACGAGGGTGATCGGGTGCGCCTGACGGTGCAAGATACGGGAGTCGGGTTCGACCCTCAGACGGTGGACCGGCTTTTCGACCCGTTCCACACCACGAAGAGTAACGGCATGGGAATCGGGCTTTCCGTTAGCCGCTCCATTATCGAGGGCCATAATGGCCGTCTGTGGGCGACATTAAACGATGGTCCGGGAGCCACGTTTTCGTTCTCCATTCCTGCATCCGATCGCTCGGAGCGCGCCGATGACATCCGCAACATTCAGGCGCCTGCCGTAGACGGTCGGGATGCGGCCTGAACCTCTCCACAAATCACATTGCTTTATTCGTAGACGCACACCGACTTCTCATTAGCAATTCTGGTTCTATTTAGCGAGTCGAGCGGTCACAGGTATAGGATTTGCAAATTGTGATGAAGCATTCGACCTGGGTTCTTTCCTTCCTGTGTGCGTGTGGCGTTCTGGGAGCGCAGCGGGCTGCGTGGCAGCCATCTCCCGGACATGCACAAGTGCCCATATGGCCGGGTCCGGTGCCAGATGCGCAGCCCGTCGCGGGGCCTGAGGTCGCAAAGACG
>JBEKIN010000459.1:0-3063 GCA_050011735.1 Acidobacteriaceae bacterium
TGCTCGGCCTCGCTGGCCAGCGGAATCGCGCTCGGGCGCGAAGGACCGTCGGTTCAGGTGGGTGCGGGCCTGGCCTCGGTGGTCGCGCGAAATTTGGGGCTCGATCCTAAAGGGGTGAAGGCGCTAGTCCCGGCGGGCTGCGCTGCGGCGTTGGCGGCGGCCTTCAATACTCCCATCGCGGCGGTCCTGTTTACGCTCGAAGAGATCATGGGAGATCTGAACGCAGCCGTGCTGGGCTCGGTGGTGTTGAGTTCGGCGACCTCCTGGATGGTCTTACACCTGGTATTGGGCGACGATCCACTCTTCCATGTCGCTGGTTACCGGTTGGTGCACCCCGGAGAACTTGGTATCTACGCCGTGCTGGGAGTGGTAGGCGGGCTGGGGTCGGTCTGCTTTGTCAAACTTCTGCTGGGACTCCGTGCCTGGTTCATGCGCCTGCCGAAGTGGACGGTCTGGTTTCAGCCGGTAGCCGGCGGCCTGACAATCGGGCTGATCGGTTACTTCGTGCCCGAAGTGATGGGAGTCGGGTATAACTACGTCGAGAAGGTGCTGAACGGCGACATCGTCCTCAAACTCGTAGTGCTGTTTGCCCTGTTGAAGATCGTCGCGACCGCGGTCTGCTATGCGTCCGGCAATGCAGGTGGCATCTTTGGGCCGAGCCTCTTCATCGGTGCGATGATGGGCGCGGCGGTAGGAGGCGTCGCTCAAAAGCTATTCCCCGGTTACACTGCAGCCCCCGGCGCGTATGCATTGGTCGGCATGGGAACTGCGTTCGCCGGGATTGTGCGGACGCCGCTGACCTCGGTGTTTATGATTTTCGAGATCACGCGCGATTATACGATCATCGTTCCGCTGATGATCTCAAACCTGATCGCTTATTTCATATCGCACAAGCTCCAGCGGCAGCCGATCTATGAGGCGCTCTCCTACCAGGAAGGTGTGCACCTGCCCAACGCGCAATCGCGTTCACAGGCCGAAAGGATTCAAGTGCGCGAGGCAATGCGGCCTGCGCCGGAGATGGTGTCTCCGGAACTGCCGATCGCCATGCTTCTCCGTCAAATGCAGGACAGCGGCGTCGATGCGTGGCCCATTGCGGACGCGGCAGGGCTGTTGGCGATGACCCGGAGCAGCGATCTGGAACAGGCCGCAGAAGACGGAGCGGGGAACCAGCGGGTGGCGGAGGTTCTGCCCGCGGGTCCGCCGAGTGCCGAGGAGATTCCGCACGTTCATCCCGACCACAGCCTGAGCCTGGCGCTGGAGCAGATGGGAGCCAGCGGACTGAACGTTCTTCCCGTGGTCAGCCGCGCGAACTTGCGCCAGTTGATCGGGATCATCGCACTGGACGACATCCTGGACGCCTACGGCGTGTCGAAACTGGGCAGATCGATCGAGCAGAGCAAACCATGACGGAGCCCATCAGAAGGAGCTCGCTCCTGGAGACGTTCGGATTGACTTTCCTTGCCATCGCTGCCCTCTTCGCGGCCGACACGTTTCTCGCCAAGACGGAGCGGGCGGAAACGCTGGTAGAGGCAGCCCATTTGTTTGCACAAGGGCGTGCCTTGATGCAGCGCGGAGAGAACGCGAAGGCGATCGACCGAATCAAAGACGCGATTGCGAACGCGCGTGGCAACCGCGATTACCGGCGCACGCTGGCGGAGGCGGAACTCGCGGCTGGAAGGACCGCCGATGCGGAATCGACCTTGACGGATTTACTGCAGAGCGACTCCACAGACGGCCGCGCCAGCTTGATCATGGGGCGCGTGATGGTGAAAGAGGCCCGGTATGAGGAAGCAGTTTCCTATTTTCACCGCGCGATTGACGGCCGGTGGAGGGAGGACGCAGCAGGCAATCGGCTTCAGGTGAGGTTTGAACTGATCGACCTGCTGGCGAAGCGGAACTCCAAAGAAGAGCTGCTCGCTGAGTTGCTTCCGCTTGAGGAGCAAGCTCCCGGCGATCTGAAGACACGAACGCGGATCGGCCGGCTTTTACTGCTGGCGGGGTCTCCGACACGCGCCGCGGACGTATTTCGCGAGATTCTGCACGACGCCCCCGACAACGCGGAGGCACATGCTGGTCTGGGCGAGGCGGAGTTCGCCCGAGGCAACTATCGCGCCGCGCAGCGGGATTCCGAGACCGCGCTGCGGCTGGCCCCGGATGACCAGGCCTCGCGGCAACGTCTGGAACTCTGCGACGAACTGCTAACGCTGGATCCCACGATACGCGGGCTCGGCCCGGGAGAGCGCTTTCAGCGGAGCCTCAAGCTGGTCGAGCTTGCACTGGTCGATGTCAGTCAATGTGTAAGCTCGAATCCATCGCAGGAATTGCGCGAGTTGTTCGGTAGGGCAGCTACAGCGCTGAAGGCTCCTGTCAGCGCCATCCGCCAAAGCGA
The DNA here is from genome assembly GCA_050011735.1 of Acidobacteriaceae bacterium. Classification (GTDB taxonomy): domain Bacteria; phylum Acidobacteriota; class Terriglobia; order Terriglobales; family Acidobacteriaceae; genus Palsa-343. Next base: position 2,390 of record JBEKIN010000459.1, read on the forward strand.
GGTTGCCGAATCCCATGTGGATCTCGCCGAGCAACTCTGGCAGGTTCGCAAGAAGGAATGCGGGTCGCCGCCCGCTACGGATCGTCCGCTGGCGCTGGTTCTCACAAGACTAAGTCAGTAGAGCGGTCTCAGCGGTGCTCGATGAGATGGATGCCGGCAGGTGACCTCACCTCACAGCCATGAAGCCTCATCATTTGTGGTGGAAAATGGCGCGCCAGACCGTGTCGCAGGGCGGCCTGACGCGAGCCGCGCGGATCACAGCCGAAGGATTACGGCGTCACACCGGCGATCGCTGTGCCCGGCTAATTTCCATGCCCTTGTGTGGAGAAGAATGAAGAGCCCCAAGTGCAGTACCTCAGCCTCGAGGCACCACCATACATTGCGGTGACTAACGGTGCTACTGTTCAGCCCCGCGGTCTACTTAAGACAGCCTTCACTTCCTGGAGCAGCTCAGCCGCGGTATACGGCTTTGGGAAGACTTCAAATCCTTGCAGCTCTGCTCGATATCGAAGCCGGTCGTCGTCAAGAAGGCCCCCGAGCATTGGAACCTTCATTTTCAAGCATTTTGTACGCAGATATTCGCCCCCTCCGGTGCCATGAAGCCATCCGGATTCTTATCGAAGACAGCCTTGCATCCACTGCTGCAGAAGTGGTGCTTGTTTCCGGCTTGTTCC
>JBEKIN010000460.1:0-3062 GCA_050011735.1 Acidobacteriaceae bacterium
CATTTAGTTGTGCGGGCAGGACACGGTGTGAGGCTAGGCTTCTTGCTATGGGGTGAACCTGGCCGGGGTGCGGTCGCGGGGAGGGGTGTTTTTTCCGCGGGCTGTGAAGGTGTGCCCTGACACGGAACGTGTGCGGTATGGAAAAGGCGGGCGCTCACGCGGGCGGCTGGTTTTTTCCGCAAGCTGTAGAAGCCGTGCCTCTGACACAGAAGAAAAGCGGGGCGCTTACGCGCAGTCCCGGGTCTCAAAGTCGGGATCCGTTCGACGCGCCGGCTCGCGCCGACTTGCTCAGGGCAGGCTCCGGGCCAGCCAGTGACCATGGAGCGTGCGCCTGGCGGCTAACGGGGTTGGGGGACGGCGCTGCGAATGGCGGTAATGAGAGAGGCGCGCAGGGCGGCGAGTTGCAGCGAGGGGACTTCGCCCTGGGCGAATTCGGCGGAACCGCCGCCGCGGAGGCCGAGCTGGGAGAGCGCTTCTTTGAGAATGAGGCCGCAGTCGAAGTTGAGATTGAGGCTGCGCGCGAAGACGAAGGAAACCGGGTCCGTCATTTCGGAGCAGAGGAAGATGATGGCGGAAGGCGCGGCGGAGGCGAGGCGGGAGGCGAGGAGGCGGATGTATTCGGGGTCGCGGTCTTTCCAGGCGCGATCGACGAAACGCAGGCCGCCTTCGATCTGAACTTCGACGCTGAGGCGGGAGGCGTGGTAGTCGGCGAGCTCTTCGCGGAGGCGCTGGCGGTCTTTGGCGGCGGCTTTGGTGTCGGATTTGAGGCGCTCGACGGCTGCCGGGATGTCAGCGGCGCCGACGGAAAGCGCGGCGGTGGCCTGGCTGAGAATAGCGGCGTCGGCGCGGGCGGCATGGACGGCGCGCAGGCCGCAGACGAACTCGACGCGAAAGCCGCGGCTGACTTTTTCGGTTCCGCGCAGGAGGAGGGCGCCGATCTGGCCGGTGGAGCGGAGGTGGGTTCCGCCACAGGCATTGCGGTCGACGCCGGCAATTTCGATGAGGCGAATGTCGCCGGGGCGCTCGGGCAGCTTGCGCAGGTCACCGGAGGCGAGCATGGATTCGGCCTCAGGGCGGGAGACGTTGCGGGCGGAGACGCCGCGGTCCTGGGCGATGAGGTCGTTGACGAGGTCCTCGACGTGTTCGAGGCGATGGGCAATGGGGCCACTGGCGAGGTCGATGGTGGAGACGGTTTCGCCGAGGTGGAAGGAGACGGTGGGTGCGTTGAGTTCGGTGAGGAAGACGGCGGAGAGGAGGTGCTGGCCGGTGTGCTGCTGCATGTGGTCGAAGCGGCGGGGCCAGTCGATGTGGCCCTCGACTTTGGCGCCGAGGGAAAGAGGCTTGCGGACGTAGTGCCAGACCTGGCCGTGGTCGTCTTCTTCGACGGAGTCGACGGGAATGTCGAGGGCAGCGCCCGAGGGGGAGACGGCGCGGAGGAGGCCGGTGTCATTGGGCTGGCCGCCGCTGGTGGGGTAGAAGGCGGTGCGGTCGAGGGCGATTTGCCAGACGGATTCACCTCCGGAGCGGGAGAGCTCACGGACGTCGACAACAGCAGCGGGGAAAGACTTGAGGAAAGAATCGGCGTAATAGAGCCGCTCGGCGACAGGCATTCTCTGACTCCTGGTCCGGCGATTAGGGGGATATCGGCGGATCCAAAAAACGGGGACGGCCCGGGGCAGTCCCGATTTAGTGTAGTGCGAGTGCATCCAACTGTCTCGAACTATTCGGAACCCCAGCCAAAAGGCGGTTAGCGAGAAGCTATTAGCGAAAGGCGATTAGCGAAAGACGTTTGGCGAGAGGCGTTTAGCGAAAGGCGAGTAAACAGCGAGCGAGAGACGAGCGAACAGCTATTAGCGAAAGGCGTTTAGCGAAAGGCTTTTACCGGGAAGGTGCTAACCGCTTCTCCGCAAACCGCTTTTTTAGCCGACCGCTTCTCCAGCCGGCCGCCATTTATAATCGGCGCTGCCCGCTATGGAAAACTCCGACTGCATTCTGGAAGGGCGGCAGGTGCTCGAGATCAACGAGATCATGAGCATTTTGCCGCATCGTTATCCGTTTCTGCTGATCGACCGGATCGTCGAGATCGAGCGGAAAACGCGGATCGTCTCGATCAAGAATGTGACGATCAACGAACCGTTCTTTCAGGGGCATTTTCCGGGGTTTCCGATCATGCCGGGGGCGCTGGTGGTGGAGGCGATCGCGCAGACGGGCGGGGTGCTGCTGATGCCGGAGGTGCCAGACCGGCACAAGAAGCTGATGGTGTTTACGGGGATCGAGAGGGCGAAGTTCCGGCGGCCGGTGGTGCCCGGGGATCAGCTGCGGATCGAGGTCAACGTGCTCAACTGGAAGCCGCGAGTGGCCCGGATGGAAGGGCGGGCGACGGTGGACGGCAAGCTGGCCTGCGAGGCAACGGTGATGTGCCAGCTGGTTCCGCGGACCGACCAGGGAGCACAGGGCCGGACCGCGGAGGCGGCGCCCGCAGGGGTGAGCGAGGAGTGAGCGTTCACCCAACCGCGATCGTTGCGGCTACGGCGGTCATTCCGGAATCGTGCACGGTGGGACCGTGGTGCACGGTGGGGCCGCATGTAGCGCTGGGAGAAGAGTGCGAGCTGATTTCGCACGTGGTGCTGGACGGACATCTGACGGCTGGGGCGAGGAATCGATTTTCGCCGTTCGCGTGCGTGGGGGTTGCTCCGCAGGATCTGAAATACCGGGACGAACCGACCGGGGTCACGCTGGGCGAGGACAACACGATTCGCGAGAGCGTGACGATCTCGCGGGGCACGGCCGGGGGCGGCGGCATGACGCGGTTGGGCAGCCACTGCCTGATCATGGCCTACGCGCACATCGGCCACGACAGCACAATCGGCGATCATTGCATCCTGGCGAACAACGCGACGCTGGCGGGCCACGTGATTGTGGAGGACTACGTCACGGTGGGGGCGTTTTCGCCGATTCATCAGTTCTGCCGGGTGGGGCGCTATGCGTATATCGGGGGCGGGACAGTGGTGACGCAAGATGTGCTGCCTTACTCGCTGACGTCGGCGACGCGAGAAGCGCGC
>JBEKIN010000461.1:0-3056 GCA_050011735.1 Acidobacteriaceae bacterium
TACGAAGAGGGCACCGAGGAGGATAGCCACCACCCATGCCGCAAAGTTGAACCAAGAACCATCAACACCGCTATTGCGGTCGTTTTTCTCAGGATTGGCAGAGTCGTAACTCAGCGGAAAAGTGCTGCCCTCCTTCAGCTCTTTGGACGAAGTAAACTCACCGCTGAGGTTCGCGCCGTCCACCGAGTAGCTGAATACAATCAAATACCGCCCTGAAAACAAGTCGCCGAGAAGCCCGAAGTCGAGTATGCGCCAAGGCGTCTCCTGCCATCCGCAGGAGTAAACGGTCGCGGTTGTTTCCTTCCAATCTGCGCGGCTCATGACTGGTTGCGGACCATAGTACATGTGGCCCATCGCGACAGTGGCCGTAAAGTCGGCACTCGCAAATTTCCCATCGAAGCTTCCCGACATCCCCTCGAAGTGGCAAGCCAAAATAAAGATAGAATCTCGAGCGAAATTCCAAAGCCAACGAAAAACAAGCAGCTTGTGAATGCTACCTGCAATCAGGGCACGGCTTCACCCGTGCCAAAAAAGAGGCCGGCGCGAAGCGCCTTCCTCGGGTCGGTCGCGCTTGATGTGCCCTTCCGGGCACGCCGACGCGACCGACCCCCTGCCTGCACCGTTCAAACCGCACGCGCGGAAGCTGCCGGGTGCCGACCGCTTTTTCGCTGACCGCTTCCTAGCTACCCTTCACGAACCTTCAATCACTTACCGCCCGAGACCCCTAAATGTGGAAAATTTGTCAAGAGGCGCGCCCAAAAACCGAAGTAATGACCGCACATTCCACAGCACTTACACCCTTATAGCCTCAAAGAGTTTTGGCCGGTTTCTTCCCTCAATCTGATATTCTGAACTTATAGAGTAGAGAAAGAAAAAAGGCTCAGCCCAAACGGCTGGGCCTTTCTCTTTCTGGCATGCATTATGAACGCGCTTCCGTCCAATCCGCTCCTGGCTACCGGCTCCATGATCCGCCCCAGGCCCTCTGTCACTCAACTACTTTCGATCCAAATGCGTAAGGGGTTCCTACTTTGCCTTCAAATACATCCACGCCAACGGTGGGCGAACCCGAAAGTACCCGGTCGCCCCCCGACCAAAAGCCCGCGCCAAACCGCTTGTTTTCAAGAGGATGCCACAGTCCAAAACACCTCTGCCACAAGGCCCTCTGAATCAGCAGCTTGCCACAGTCCCATACCCAGGGGGGAGGGGGGTGCCGGGCAGGCCCCTAAAGTACCCATCCCCCGGCTCTTCGTCAGGGGTTCTGTACCCTGCAACCTGCAACCTGCCACCTGGTACCTGTCACCTGGCATCACTGCTGACACCACGCTGTCAGCAGCCCTGTCCTATGCTCCTCCTCGTAGTCAATTCCATCAACGAGAGGAACCCCATGACCACCGCCGAACAGACCGTCACCTCCACCATCACCTGGTTCGAGATTCCCGCTGCCGACTTCGCCCGCGCCGTCCGCTTCTACGAAGCCATCTTCTCCAGTCCTCTGCTCCACCTCGGTGAGTGGCCGAACCTGGCCATCTTCCCCTACGAGCGGCCCGGCGTCTCCGGCGCCATCGCCACCGGCGAAGGCCATCGCCCCTGCGCCGACGGCACCGTGATCTACCTCAACTGCGACGGCCGCATCGACCAGGTGCTCGCCCGCGTCGAGAAAGCCGGCGGCAAAATCGTCGAGCCGAAGAACCACATCCCCAACGTCGGATGGGTCGCCCAGATTTACGACTCGGAAGGAAACCGCGTCGGCCTGCACGCCGCCGCATAGAATGGCCGGTATGCGCCGCGCCGACCGCCTGTTCCGCATTGTGCAGTTGCTCCGCGGCGGCCGCCTGCAAACCGCGCGCAACTTAGCCGAAAAGCTGCAGGTCTCGCATCGCACCATCTATCGCGATGTCCAGGACCTGCAGCTCTCCGGCATGCCCATCATGGGTGAAGCCGGCGTCGGCTACACGCTGCGCCGGGACCTCGATATTCCGCCGCTTATGTTTGACCGTGAAGAAATTGCCGCTCTGGTCTTTGGCGCCCGCATGGTGGAAGCCTGGGGTGGCACCGAGCTGACCGAGGCCGCCAATCGAGCCCTGCGCAAGATTGAAGCCGTTCTCCCCGCCGGCCTGCGTGAAAAGATCGACGACGTCCTGCTCTACGCTCCAGGATTCAAAGCGCCGCCGGAGCTGCGCCGCAAGCTGGACACGCTTCACTCCGCCGCACAGGAGCGTCGCGTCGTGCTGCTCGCCTACTCACGGGAAGACGGCCAGCCCAGCGTTCGCCGGGTGCATCCGCTGGCGCTTTATTTTTGGGGAGGCACGTGGACGCTCGCCGCGTGGTGCGAGATGCGCATCGACTTTCGCACCTTCCGCGTCGACCGCGTCGAGCATGCCGATTGTCTCGAAGAACAGTTCACGCCGAGGGCCGGACAGACGCTGGCCGACTATCTGCGCCGCGTGCGCAGCCAAACGAGCGGCGATCAGGCAGCATTAACTTAACTGTGTTTAGTAGCCGTTAGCCAGCAGATATTCAAGTGTTACATCAAAGGACGGTTGCTTGTCCTGAAGCGCGAGCTTGATCATCACGTCGGCTTCGACGTTCAGCGGATCCCCAGGCTGCAGCACCCGAAGATTGGTGACATTGCGCGTGTGCGGCAGAATTGCGATGCCGACAATCTCGCCATCCCAGGTTGCGATGGTCAGGCTGATTCCCTCAATCGCAATCGACCCCTTTTCAACCATGTATGACCGCGTGTTCGCCGGAATCCGCACGCGCAGCCACCAATCCGTCAGCTCTGGATCGGCAGCCGCGTCGACAGGGTCGAACGACACCAGTTCCCCGCATCCGTCCACATGGCCCTGCACGATGTGCCCGCCCAGCGGCGTGCCAGCGGCCGTCGGCAATTCCAGATTCACGACCGAACCCCGCTTCAGCAGGCCGAGCGAGGTCCGGGCCAGCGTCTCCGCCGCCAGATCGGCGTGAAAGATTGACGGCTCGATTTCAAGGGCGGTCAGGCAGGTTCCGCTCACTGCGATGCTGTCCCCGGTGCGAAGACGGCTCGCAAACGC
>JBEKIN010000462.1:0-3037 GCA_050011735.1 Acidobacteriaceae bacterium
TCATCGCCACCCAGCCCGCTGGTCCCGGCACCTTCGACTTCGTCTTCTGGGGAGCTCTCCAGAACGGCAACTGGGGCGCGTTGACCCAGAGCGCCGGAGCCACCGCTCTCGAAGGCGGCTATCGCTTCACCAAGGTCCCCACCATGCCCTGGTTCCGCGGCGGATGGTGGCGCTCCACCGGCGACAACGACCCCACCGACTCGAAAAACAACACCTTCTTTCAGGGCCTGCCCACCCCGCGCGTCTACGCCCGCCTGCCCTTCTACAACCTCATGAACTCGACCGATAGCTTCGTCCAGGTCGTCGACAAGCCGTACAAATCCTGGGATCTCCGCAGCGATCTCCACTGGCTCGACCTCACCTCCGGCAAAGACCTCTGGTATCTCGGCGGCGGCGCCTACGACACCAAGGTCTTCGGCTTCACCGGCCGCACCGCCAACGGCCACACCTCGTTCGCTTCCGTCGCCGACATCAGCTCCGACTGGCAGGCCACCAAAAACTTCGGACTCGACTTCTACTACGGTCACGGCTGGGGCAAGAGCGTCCCCGGCGCCATCTACCCCACCGATAAAACCATCCAGCTCGGCTATGTCGAGCTCATCTACCGCTGGGGCATCACCTCCGGAGCAGCGAAAACGAAGTGATCACCGAACCCATCGGCAGCATTCCGCGTCCCGCTGCTCTCCTGCAGGCGATAGCCGGATTTCAGACTGGCGCCATTAGTCAGCAGACCCTCGATGACGCCTACAGCGCCGCACTCCGCGACACCATCCAGCGTTTCGAACAAACCGGTTCGCCCGTCATAACCGACGGCGAACAAACCAAGTCCAGTTTTGCCACGTATCCGTTGGCGGGAATCGCCAGCCTCGCGCCCGACGGCGTCGTTATCCCTTTCGCCGACGGGCATACGCGCCAGTTGCCCCGCCTCACCGCCGGTCCCTTTCGCTACGGCGTCCACGCCGCGCAATTTGTAACCGCGGCGCGCACTTATACCGAACGCCCCCTCAAGCAGGCCGTCATCTCCGCCTCCGCCCTCAGCCTGCTCTATCCCGCCTCCGGCATTCCCGATTACTCCCGCGGCGACTTCCTCGCCGACCTCATCGACGAAGCCGCTGTCGACATCCGCGGGGCCCTCGATGCCGGTGCCGACTCCGTCCAGATCGACTTCACCGAAGGCCGCCTCTCCCTCAAACTCGATCCTTCCGGCGGCCTCCTGCGCACCTTCATCGACCTCAACAACCAGGTCCTCGACCGCTTCAGCATAGCCGACCGTCACCGCATCGGTGTCCATGTTTGCCCGGGCGGCGACCGCGATTCCACTCATAGCGCCGACGTCGACTACGCCGGCCTGCTGCCCGATCTGTTTCATCTGAATGTCGGCCGCTTCTATCTCCAGATGGCCAGCGAGCCAGACCGCAAACGCGTCCTCGGCATCGTCAAAAAGGTGATGGCCCCCGAACACCTCGTCTTTGTCGGCGTCATCGATCCCATCAACCCCGCTGTCGAAACCCCGGTGCAGGTCCGCGACCGCGTTCTCGAAGCTGCATCTGTTCTGCCCGTCGACCGCATGGGCACAACCGACGATTGCGGCTTTTCCCCGTTTGCCGACGACACCTCTACCGCGCGCGACGTCGCCTTCAACAAAATCCGTGTCCGCGTCGAGGGAACCGCACTCGCGGCCCGTCAACTCGGCCTCTAGCGCCCTTAGCAGCCGGTTCAGCAAGCGAACAGAGTTTGGTGCGGGTCACAACGTTGGTGTGCGCAACCCACGGGACCGTTCCGATTCCTGCTCATGCTTCCGGCAGTAAGGCGTCCACGGGATCGCCTTCAGCCGCTTCTCAGTGATCGGTCGTCTATCCACGACGCATTTACCGAAGGTTCCTTTTTCGATTCGCCCCAGGGCGTCGCGTACCTGCTGCAGCAGATCCGTGTCGATGTCGGCTTCGCCGAACTCCTCTCCCTCCTCTGCGTCGGTGACACTTTTGTCTCCGGTTTCAATGGCTCCCGTCTGTGCGCGCGCCGCTTCGGCCGCAACTCCCATTCGTTTGACGAGTTCCTTTTCCTTTGCCAGCAGCACGCTCTTGTACTCGTTGGTGTCCACGATTCGCCCCCCTTCCCATCTGACGCGAAAAACGGGACCGGAGATGAGGAATCTTTGCAGGAGGAACCGCGGATTCCCGTTCCTCGAGGAGGGTCTGGGGCAAACCGGAACTTACTCCCGCACTACCTCCAGTCCGCAACAACTGCCGTAGACTGACCTTCGGTGCTCACCCTCGCGGAACAAGACCGCCTGTACGTCGTTCTGGTCAACAGCCGCAACCCCCTCAATATCGGCGCGGCCGCCCGCGCCATGTCCAACTTCGGATTCCCCAACCTGCGCGTGGTCCATCCCTACTCTGTGGCTTTTCGGGAGGCTAGGTCCGCCGTCGATGCCGAGCCGGTCCTTACCGCGGCCGAGCAGTTCGAGCAGCTATCCCCGGCAGTCGCCGACTGTTCCCTCGTCGTCGGTACGACCGCTGGCTTCCGGCGCGATCTCGAGGAGCCGCTCTCCTCTCTCGAAGCCGCCTCCGCCACCATCCAAGCCCATCTCCACTCCGGTTCCCGCGTAGCGATCCTCTTCGGATCGGAGAAGGTCGGCTTATCCAATCACGACCTCAGCCATTGCCAGCTCCTGCTCCGCATTCCCACCCGAACCGAACACCCCTCCATGAACCTCGGGCAGGCGGTCGCCATCGTGCTGTACGAACTCATTCGCCAGACCGACCCAGAAACCCAGCCAGAAGTCCCAGCCCTCGGCCAGCCCCTCGCCACGTCCGGCGAAAAAGAACGCCTCATCGCCCTACTCCTCGAGGCGCTCTCCTTCAACGGCTACCCGCATCGCACCACCCAGGCCACCATGGAGACCAAGGTCCGCCGCCTGGTGCGCCACCTCGCGCTCACTCCGTCGGACCTGCACCACTGGCTCGGCCTACTCCGCCAACTCCTCTGGAAGCTCCGGGCCACCAAAGGTCCGCCTCCCAGGGATTGAAGCCGCGAT
>JBEKIN010000463.1:0-3033 GCA_050011735.1 Acidobacteriaceae bacterium
GCGGGACTGCCGGTGGACATTCAGAGCTGGAATCAATTGATGGAAGTCGTGCAGTTTCCCGCGAAGGTGGCTACGATGGCGCTGGGCGTGATGGGCGCGATGGGAGCGATCCTATCCATCATCGGTATATTCGGCATGGCGGCTTATTCGGTGAGCAAACGGATGCGGGAGCTGGGCATCCGTGTGGCGTTGGGGGCGAAGCGGAGCCAGGTGCTGGGTACAGCGTTGGGGCGCGCGGTCAAGCTGTTGAGCCTTGGGTCCGCGGCAGGATTGGTGCTGGGACTACTCGCGACTCGGGTACTTGCCTCGATCGTGTATCAGGCTACGCCGCGCGATCCGGTGGTGCTGGCAGGCGTGGTGCTGGCGATGGCGTTGCTTGGACTGGTCGCTACGTGGATTCCGGCGCAGCGCGCGCTCCAAGTTGATCCCCTGGTGCTGCTGCGCGAAGAGTAACCACCCCACAGACGAACACCTGTCTTGGGGACCCCGGCGTGGAGCACTGAGGGCTGTGGCGATTGAGGCCTATCGCTGGGCGACAAGCGCGGCAGTCGGTACGGTGACTGAGCCGATGCGTCCGGAGTTGATGTCGATGACGATGACGCGCAGCGAGCCGCCGGCTTGTTTCGCATCGAGACGTTCGTCGAAGGTGAGTCCCTCTTTCATGGCGCGCTGATAGGTTACGGGCTTGAGACGCAGGCCGACGGTGAGGCCTGTGACCTTGGCGCGCACGGCTTCCTGATCGCGCTGAACAAGGAAGATGTCGAGCTTGCCGGCCCAGATCGCGTTTTGCTGGGCGAGGTCGAGATCCGATCCGGCGACGGTGACGCGGAGTGCGCTTCCGGAAGCATCCGTGACGAGCTTTGTGCTGACCGTGATTTCGCTGGCATCGGTGGGCTGCCAGACGGTTTGCGCGAAGCGTTCCTTGAGGGTGGTTGGCTCCTTGTCGTACTGATAGCCGCTACGGAAGCGGAGGCTTGCGTCGCGATGGCCGATGAGTTTGACTGTCAGCATATGGTATTTGCCGTCGGCGGGCTGGGTGGGTGAGAAGCCGAGCAGGTAGGTGGCGTGACCGTCGGAGACCACGTCATTGAGTTCGCCGATGATGTTGCTGGAGCGGCGGAAGGTGCGGCCGCCGGTGGCGTCGGCTACTTCGCGAAAGACGCCTGAGATGGGATGCATGTCCTGTTGCATGGAGGCGTAGAGGCGGCTCTGCGTGCCATAGTCGTGGTTCTCATCGTATGTATTCAAGGTTGGGCCGGCAGACGCTTCCGGACCCTGCATCTGCGATTCTTGCGTTGGGGAACGCTGGAAAGTAGGCGTTAGTTCCACGTTGCGGCGGCCGATGTCGGCGTTGATGACCGAGGCTTCAAGCCTGGAGGCGTCCAAGGGATAGACGCTGACGTGCGCGTTGTTCATCGCCTCCTGTGTCCTGAGTGCAATGGGCTCGATGAATTTGCTGCCCTTATCGAGGTTTAAGGAGAGCCGGTTCCAGTCGGCGAGCGCGTTGTCGCTGGTGATCCAGACCAGGCTTTTGTGGTCCTGCATGGCGCTCAGGTGATGGGCTACATCGACGAGTATGTTAAGTGCGTTTGGCCCTGGCATGCTGCCCAATTCGCGGAGGTTTGGATCGAGGGCTTCGGATTGCGCACCGGTATCGAGAACGAAATTGCCATTGACGCTGAGCAGATCTTCGGGGCTATGGACGGTTTCGACTTGCTGGCGATTACGCTTCTCTTCATCCTGAGCGTTGGCGAGGTCCTGCACAGTGGGCATCCACTTGGCCAAGCGGGCGGCGATCGCGTCGTGATCCGTGGATGCCTCTTGGAGCACCTGATAGCCGTGGTACTTCATGGTATAGAGCGCTACCCGTTCGCTCGCTGGAAGCGTCCGCAGGAAATGAACCATCTGCTGGCGGGCATCTGCCAGATCGGGGAACGATAGATTGCTGCCATCGACCAGAAGGATGACGGTGTTGCCTTCGGCACTGGCGGGTTTGGAATCTTTCTCGGAGCGATTGGAGAACTCCGGCGGTGCGGCGGCGGGAGCGGTCTGAGGCGCCGGCATGGATTCGGCGGCATCGGTATCGGTCTGCGCGAAGGAGCGGACATCCTGTTTCACGCCGTTGTCATAGACCTCAAAGTCGGCGGGCTTGAGATTGGTGATGGGGTGACCTTTTTTGTCGAGGGCGACGACATTCACATCGACGAGGCGGGCATTGAGGCGGAGGGTCACGCCTGAGGCTTGGGCCCCTGGAGCCTGTTCGGCGGGATGGGCGGGCGCGTCCGGAAGGCCTGTTGCCGCAGCCGTGCTGATTTCAGGGGCTTCGCCTTCGCCTGCGGGAGCGGGCACGGCTTCGGCCGATTCATCGGCTGGGGATGCGGTTGCGGACGCAGGATTTGCGGGAGACGCGTCGGCGAGATCTTCTTCGGCGGGAGACATGTCCGCGGCCTGCGCTTGCGGCAGGGTGGCATCGGGAGTTACGCCGGCGGCGCGTTCTTCCTCTCTGGAAAGGACGTGCGATTCTGCGAGGAAGAGGTGGTACTGCTCGAAGTCGACGTGATTGAGGAGCATCTGGCGCGGGCCCATGGCGACCCAGGAGTGGCCGCTGGGGTCCTGCACATTGCGGAGGGTTTTGGCCACGGAGATGGAGACGCTGCGCACCGGGCAGATATAAGTCATTCCACCCAATTCCACGGGGCCGTATTCGACTGCGGTGGCCGCACGGGAGATGGGATCGGTCGGCGCCATTTCAGCCTCAATCGTAAGGCGGGCAATCATGCCATTGGCTGGATCGACAGCAACTGTGCCGTGATAGGCGCTCATCTGCTGGAACTCGTGGCTTTCAAGGCCATAAGACTCGGCGATACAGCAGTAGCGGACTTCATAATGCGAGCGGTCTTTGGGAACGGCGTAGCTAAAGACAGCGAGAGGCCCGCCGGAACCCTGCTCCCAGCGCGCCCAGGAGAGCTTGTTCTGCGCGGCGTCGAGGAGAACGAGGCCGAGGATGGGACCGAAGGCGCCCCAGGTGCGGAG
>JBEKIN010000464.1:0-3018 GCA_050011735.1 Acidobacteriaceae bacterium
CCGAAAACTCTCCAGAGTATTCAGATTCTGATGATCGAACGGCTCCAGCACCTCGCGCCCCACCAGCCCATCCAGCTCCGCCAGATCGCACACCATTCCCGTCGCCCCATCGATCTCTCCGCCCACCGTCACTTCCACCGTGTAGTTGTGCCCGTGCCCATGCGGATTGGCGCACTTCCCATACACCCTCTGATTCTCCGCCTCGCTCAACGTCGCACAAAACAGCCGATGCGACGCGCTCAGCCGATATCTCCGCCCCAAATACGCTCTCATGCAACCGCTCCGCATGTGTTTTGAAGGGGCACGATTTCTGAGGTGAGAATAGCTGTCTTGAAGGGGCACGGCTTTAGCCGTGCCGTAATAGCTGAAATGAAGCGGGGCTTTAGCCCCTGAGGGACGGGTTTGGTCTCGGGAACTGCGCACTCTTTCACCGCCGGCTACCCCCCCAAATAATCCGCAAACAAATCCGGCATCTCGTACACTCGCACCCGATGCAGTCGCGCCCCCGGAATCTTTCCCTGCAGCCTCCTCCAGATCGCCACCGCGATGTTCTCCGTCGTAGGGTTGGCCGCCTTGAACTCTGGCACTTCCAGATTCAAATGCCGATGGTCGTACGCCGCCACCACTTCCCTCTCCATCACGTCTTTCAGCTGCTTCAGATCGACCACAAACCCGGTCACCGGATCCACCTCGCCCGCCACCGTCACCTCCAGCGTGTAATTGTGACCGTGCCCGTTACGATTGGCGCATTTCCCAAACACCCGCGCGTTCTCCTCCGCGCTCCGCGCCTCGTTCCAGTAATAATGCGAAGCCGAAAACTCCGCCTTCCTCGTCAGTAAAATCATTGTTCGCGGCCTGCGCTCCGTAACCCGAAACCTGTAACCCGTAACCCGTGACCCGTAACCTGTATCCTGTAACCTCAGAATCTACCCGCTACCGGCCACGGGCTACCGGCTGCTCTCTGCCTTTCCAGACTACCTGCTTCAGCACCTTCACGCGAAACCAGCTCCGCCACAGCAGCGCCGCGTACAGCGGAATCCCCAGCGGCGCCAGCGCCACATCGCCAAACGGAAACCCCGACTTCGCCACCCGTCCATACAACCCCCACAGCGCCCGCAACCATACGATTGCCAGCGCCGCCGTCGCCATCGGTGTTCCCAATACCCCCATGCCAGCCCCGCGACCCGCCGCAGGCAGCCACCAAAAAAACCAAATCAACGCCGGCACCCCCACCAGCACCGCCAGCTCCAGCAGCCGCATTCCCGCCAGCATCGGAGCATTCCCGAACAGCAGCGCCAGGTTCTTCGTCCACCCCTCCACCATCGCGCCAAAGCTGCGATACATCCGCGCCGCCACGGCCTCCGGCGCATACCGAAATCTCAATCCGAGTTTCCGCCTCTTCACCAGGCTCGCCAGCTCCACGTCCTCCAGGATCGACCCCTTCACCGCCGCGTGCCCGCCAATCCGGTCGTACACATCGCGCCGCACCAGCAGAAACTGGCCATTCGCCGCCGCAACCAGCCGCGCCGGATCGTTCACCTTCGCCGGGGAATATGTAACCGCCAGGTCGCTGAATATCAGCGGCATCAGCGCTCGCTGCGACAGCCCCCGCACAATCTGCCGCGGCGAATACGACAGCATTCCCGCCCTGTGCCGCTCGGCTTCAATCATCGCCAGCCGCAGCGTGTTCGGCGTACCCGTCACACCCGTCGCCGCATCTGCCGGACCGTGCACTGTATCCGCGTCGGTAAACAGCAGCCAATCTCCTCGCGCGGCCCGCGCCCCCGCCCAACACGCGTTCGCTTTCCCCGTCCACCCCTTCTCCAGCCTGGGAGCCTCCATCACCGTAACGCCTGCAAACTCCGCCGCAATCTCACGCGTCCGATCCGTCGACCCATCGTTGACCAGGATAATTTCCCACTCCGCCCCCAGCCTCGGGATCCCCGGCGAGCTTGTTCGCTGGGGTGAGAGTCTCCACCCATCCTCTTCCTGCGCCACCAGCGAACGCAGGCACTCCCCCACACAATCTTCCTCATTGCGCGCGGGAATGATGACGGAGAGAATCAGCGGCGGGGCGTCCACAGTGTCAAAGACTCTTCATTATTATAGGAATGTGCTCCGCCTGCCTTCCCATCCCCGCTCACATGCTCGCCGGCATACACCAGGCCCGCTCATTTCTAAACGCTATCCACTATCCGCTATCCGCTGGTTTCTGCTTCTCTGTACCCTGTACCCTGTACCCTGTACCCTGCTCGAGGGCTGCAACCGCACCAGCCATCCCGCTCAGGTCGGCGAACGCGCCCCCGCCATCGTCATCCGCGACGGCGCGCAAACCGTCAGCCTCCGTCAATACCAGACCCAGGGCAAAGTCGTCGTTCTCAATTTCTGGGCTAGCTGGTGCCCGCCCTGTCTCGAAGAGTTCCCCTCCCTCATTGACCTCCAGCGCCGCATGCCCAACGTTGTCGTCCTCGCCGTCAGCTTCGACACCGACGCCAACGCCTACCGCCAATACGTCGTGGATAACCACATCGCCGGGATCATCACCATTCTCGACCTCTCCCAGCGCTCCAACACTGCCTTCGACACCACCCGCCCCCCCGAAACCTACATCATCGACCGCAACGGCATCATTCGCCGCAAATTCATCGGCGCCCAGGACTGGACCACCTCCGAAATCATCAACTACCTGCAAAACCTCTGAAAATCGTTGATCAAGTTTCTGTTTTGAAGGGGCACGGCCTTCAGCCGTGCCGTAAGACCTGAGAAAGAAGTGGGCTTCAGCCCTGAGGGACACTCTGCTGAGTTCATCAGAGAGTTGCTAGACTGTCCTCCTGAAGCGGGGCGAGCCGAAGAATCCGCATTTTCCCCAGCCTGCGCACGACCCTCATGAACGCACCGACGACTCCAAAGCGACCCATCCACCCCGAGCCCCGCTGGCCCGCCACCCTCGCTCTCCTCGCCATCGGCGGCCTCCGCTTCGCCCTCCCCGAATCCCTCTCCTACGGACCCGACTGGCTG
>JBEKIN010000465.1:0-3015 GCA_050011735.1 Acidobacteriaceae bacterium
GTAAGGAACATCTCCAATTTTTCGCGACTGAAGTTGAAGGATTCGCCAAGCACATTTTCGTGCTCAAGGGAGGAATGGGCAAGAAGCAGCGCCGAACGACGGCGGAGGCGCTCGCATCGGTTCCGGAAAATGACTCGCGCGTGATCATCGCGACTGGAAGCTACATCGGTGAAGGGTTCGACGACGCACGGCTCGACACACTGTTCCTCGCAATGCCCATCTCCTGGAAGGGCACCCTTCAGCAGTATGTCGGACGCCTCCATAGGCTGCACGATGGCAAGCGTGTCGTGCAGGTGTACGACTACGTTGACCCGAACGTGCCGATGCTGGCCAGGATGTACCAGCGGCGGCTAAAAGGCTACGACGCAATCGGCTACACAGTCGAACGCTCCGGGGTCGATGCGTCTGCAACCAACACGGCACAGGCTTAAGTTGTCTAAACATTTGTCCTGCCCGCGTGGATGTGTGCTCGGAATTATCGCGTGGGACTTCACACACACAAAACGGACAAAGCACGCCTGCAGTGAGGCCGGCGACGGTGGCGGGGTGGGTGTGGCGGGCTTCAATAAGGCATCGACTGCAACGGCCTAATTAACTTTGCTTCAATGAGGCCGCGAGCGCGCGCGCGCGGAATTCGCTTTCACTTTGTCATTCATCGGAACTGTTCGTGGTGCTTCAATGAGGCCGCGAGCGCGCGCTCGCGGAATTATATACCTTCTTTAGGAATTGTTCATGTCTGACTCGCTTCAATTAGTGAGTTTTCGGCAACCGTGCACAAATCAAATGGTCCGCCCTTGGCAGCAGCACAACAGGTGCTGGACGCTCGTGCGTGAGATCAGCCGCCGTACCTTCCCAGGAGCTCAATGATCTCCGGGTGCGCCCGTTTTTCCGCCCAGGCTCGCGGCCTTGCCCAACGCTCGGCGTCTCCTTCGACCGGGTCGGCGCCATGTTCGAGCATGAGCTTGGCAACTCTCACGTGGCCCCAGCGGCAAGCCCAGCCTAAGGCAGTACTTTTCAGCAGGTCATCACGGCCGCCGACCTTCGCTCCGGCGTTCAGGAGCGCTTCGGCGAAAGCGCCTGTCTCGTCTTCGGTGATGTGGTCGCGCATCGCGGCAACCTCATGAAGCGGCGTGCGCCCGAAGCTTCCGGTGACATTCGGCTCGCATCGGTTGAGAATGAGCTGAAAGCAGGTCAGATATGTTCTGCGATCGAACTCTTTGTTGCCTGCGTAGAGCCAAGGGATGTGATGCCAGAACTTCAACGGTTCGGTGATGATGCGGAACCAGCGCGAATCGTCGTGCGGCCAGTCGATTCGGTCGACGATCAACCGGACGATTTCGGGATCACCTCCACTGGCAGCAAAGCGGAGGATTTCGGCAGGATCGGCCTTGCCGCTGGCGCGCATCTCGCGGACAAGGTCGGTCTGCCGGTAGATGGCCGCGATGTCCGCGGTAACTTCGCCGCCATGCCCTCGGAGTAGATCCACCATCTCCCACTGCTGTGGCTATAGGCACTGTAGACGGCAGAGCCGCTCGAATCGACATGGACGTTAGGGTCGGCGCAGCGCGCGAGTAGAATTTCGGCAAGGTCGCGCCTGCCAAGCGCGGCGCAGGTCCACAGCGGATAACCTTGCGAATATGCGATCCAATCGCCCTCTCCTTCCGATACGCGCTCGTTGGGGTCGAACCCGCAATCGAGCAGAAACGTGAGAATGTCCGGGCGGCTGTGCTCGACCGCGACGGTGAGGAGACCGCCGCCGTCCCAGCGAACGGGGTTGGTCAGGGTTCCCGCAGCGTGGCGGGCGCGGAGCCATTCGATGTTACCCCCGGCGACCGCGGCACGGAGATCTTCATCACCTCGGGTTTCTTGTCGCCCTGCAACCTCCGGCGGCTTTTGGTGGCGCTCTTGGTCCTCGATGACCGCGATGATCTCATCGTAGCCGCGGTCTCTGGCGAGCATCCAGGCGGTTGTCGCGTCACGATGTGGATCGATGCCGGCACGCGCGTTTGCGCCATGCTGCATCAGGAGGCGAACCATTTCAGGCAAGCGATTCATGACCGCGAAGTGAATGGGCCGATGCTCGTCGCCGTATGACATCGCCATATTGGCGAGTTCTGGGCGAGTCTCCAGCATCTTGCGAGCTCGAGCCACATCGTTCGCGCGAACGGTATCGGCAAGGCGGCGAACGGTGACGCCATCGACGTATGCCTTGAGCTTGGGCCAGCTTTCGAACCCATAGCTCCGGGCGAGAACGAGTTGGGCATCATGCAAGGCGAAAGTGGTGCGATCGGGGCGGGTATAGTGGGCGTGGACCTCCACCGCTGCTTCCGGTTCGTCAGCCAGGAAAGCGCCGAGGAGTTCTTTCGCTTGGCGCTTCAGTTGATCGAGGTCGGGATGCGCATGCATCCGCCGGGTGGGTAATGTACGACTCACGTGAGCTCCTTTCTGTTGCGCCCGGTGTCCGCTAGCCTGGGCAGAAAAGAGTTCAGCGATGCGATTGCTTGAAACGGCGATCTCAGAAGGACGCAGTCCTTTCCGCGGACACGGCGGCGCTCTGAAGGCGCCAGAAACATGATAGCAGGCGTGCGTCTCACTGGGGAAGCGCGACCTCCGTGCGGTGGTCGCGCCTCGCCAAAAACCCTGACGCCCGTCGTGTTTTCAGATGCCCGTTTGGCGGCTACTTCGGAGCAGCAACTAGCCGTGGCCGACGACGATCCTTTCCGGCCAGGCAGGATTCATCATATTATGCGGCGGCGGGCGTAGCGAGCCGCGCCAGTGTCTCGCGGTAATTCCAGGGCATCCACTCCGCTGGACTGCGCTTCAACTCTACAGCGTGCCGCTGCAACTCGGTCAGATAATCGAACGGATTGGCTCCGTTCAGCTCGCAGGTGTGGATCAGACTCATGAACAGATCGCCGACTGCGGCGCCATTCACCGTCTTGTAGAAGAGTGCGTTCTTGCGGTTCAGGATGGCTTTCTTCAGGGAACGCTCGACAATGTTATTGTCGAGTGGCG
>JBEKIN010000466.1:0-3000 GCA_050011735.1 Acidobacteriaceae bacterium
CGGAACCGTTGATTACGAAATTTTCGCTGGAGTCAACCATGAGATCCTTCACATCGAGAGCGGTGTAGGATGCGCCGCTGTTAATCGTGACGCCCGCAGCGCTGTTGAGGGTAAGCTGTGCATCGGGGAGATAGATGACGCCCTGAAAATAAGAAGATGACCCGGAGTCGATGGGCATCCCGGTACTGTTGGTGCTGGATTGCCAATCCAGCATTCCGGCTGTGGTGCCCGCTGTCGACGACGTAGTGGTAGGTGCCGTAAGCTGCGCCGTGCTGCCGCTGTTCAACTGCAAGGTTCCGTTGGTGAAATACAGTTCTACGCCCGTTCCGGCGAGGGTGGCGCCACTGTTGACGTTGATGGAGCCATTCATGTAGTAAAGGCCGGGAGCGAGGGTCACGGCCACGTTCGAGTTCAGGTTGATGCCATTGGGGTAGTAACCAGGTTGCAATGTGGCACCGTTATTGGGGGTCGTATTGCTGGCGGTTGAGGAATTGGCGGGTTGGGTGGGCGGCGTCAGCGATGCCAACGGGTCGCTTTGCTGGGTCGTCGTGTGCGCCGGGGGGCCGGTATTCGTCCCTCCTATGTTCCATACACAACTGCTGTTGCAGTTATTGGGACTCCACGATCCGTAATAAAGGAACGTGGAGGCTGTCACACCGTCGTTGCTGTTGGTTTGCAGGTTTCCATTGTCGTAAAGACCGCAGTTCAAGTTGAAGGTGCCGTTGGAGCCATTGAATTCGAGCGATTGCGTGTAAAGGCAATTACCGCCGCTGATACCCGTATTGATATAGGAATCTCCTGCTTCCGCGCGCGCCACCAGATTAAAGGTCCGCAGCCCGACAATGGCGCCAAAGAACGTTTTTTGCGGTTCGGTAAGCACCACCTCGGCCATATGCGTGTTGCCGTTGTTCGGATCGCTGGTTCCCAGAACGCAGGGAGCCACATTGATAATCATGGCTAAGCCCGTCGAGGTGGAGACCGAGCATTGATTGGTTGTCGGGGTGATCGTGGCGGTGGTAATGCCGTCTTCTTTCAAGGCTGTCGCCGCCGCGGTCGACATATTTGCGCAAACCGTATTGTTGCAGTTGCCAAGCTCCAGACCTGCCGCGATCGCCGCCGCATCAGCCGCCGTCTGCAACTGGCGCTGTTGAAATCGGACAAATCCCACGTCAACTGCCAGCGCCATCGCGCCCAAGAGCATCGTCAGACTCAACGCAACCAATACCAGCGTTTGTCCGCTTTCGTCTCGAAATAACTTCAAATTCAACCCGTTATAAAGATGTAAATACCTTTTCGGCATAAACCCCTCAAGGTCCAGTCACGTTGGGCGATGCGGCGGGTCGGGGGCACTTCGACGGTGGCTCTAGAATTCCGGTCAGAAGAGAGCAGAATTTCTGCGAACCGGCCAAATAGTGCACCAAGACCGCGTTGACTCAAGAATCTATTTGAAGTCAATTCTAGCCGAAGTTGAGTACTTCCGGGGCGTAATCCGCTGCACCAAAGTTACTTACGCGTGATCTACGAAGCTTGCTCTTCCCGCTCCCATACGGCGGCGTCGAAGGTATGTTTGTTCTCGTAGCCTTCCGACTTATAGAGCTCGATCGCCTCGTGGTTGGCTTCCGTCACGGTGAGGGAGACTTCGCTCACACCCTGGCGGATGAACTGCGTTGCGGCGAGCGACAGAAGCATTCGAGCCAATCCCTGGCGGCGGTAATCGGGGGGCACGCAGAGCTGGGTGATGTGGCCGCTTTGCGGGCTGACGCGCGAGCCTAGCACGAGAGCCACTAGCTCCCGGCTTCCTCGATCGACGACCACGTGAGAGGCCGCTGGCGAAAATGTGCCGCAGCCGGCGTAGCGAACGATGTTGTGTAGAAAGCGCAACGAGCCGTGGACGGAGTGGTACTGGTCGTTGATGAGGCTGTCAGGGTGGCTGCGATAGGCGGCGGATATGAGGCGTGCCGCGGCGTTGAGGTCGTCTTCACGCCAGGGGCGCAGATCCAATGACGGGGACAAGGCAGTGCCGGGACGGGTCCAGCGGCCGGCGAGCTGCTGCACCATAAACAGCCGGTGGAATACGTCGAATCCCTCCTTGCGGAAGAGGGCGGCATGGCTGCCGGCGGGATGAATCAGCAGCTGCGATTCAATGCGATCGACTTGCGGCGAATTGAGAAGGGTCTCGAGCAGGTGCTTGAGCAGCGTTTCTTCGATTTCGTGCGCCGGTCCTTGTGCGCCGTCCGAGGGAGGAGGAAGCTCAGGGCTAAGACCCGGCATAGCGAAGACGTCGCCGATGACGGCTTTGCTTTCCTCGTAGACGCAGAAGGCATACCCCGTGACTTGTCCGGATTCGAGTGCGGCATAGCCCGGCAGCATGTGACTGTCGATGTACTGCATCAGCAGCTTTGACGACGAACGATAGTCCCAGTGCAGCCGCTCCATCCAGACGTCGCTTTCGGCTTCGAGGACAGGACGGAGCACGGGGGCTCCGAAGTGCCGCAAGTCGAGGATCTCGAAGGAAACGTTCGCTGCCATGTGTCTTCTTTACGATGATGCCGGAATCAGCCCTCTGCGCGGCCCGTCCGAATCTGCGTGGTCGATCCCCATACCTGGGTCACTGTGCCACGAAGCCTCGACAGACGGCAAGTTCATGCTTCACTTATCGTTATACAAACATAGTTGTTTGCAAGCCAATCCTTGGATCATTTACGTCCCACCAGGTAAATCTCCAGCCCCTGTTCGGGCCATGTAAAGAGCGGCTCGTACTGGCGTCCTTCCAGGTACTCTCCGAGCGCGTCTTGAGTATGCAGGTCGACTCCGCCTCGACCGGTGACCCGGGCTACAAGCAAATGCTCTTCGTCGGGAACACCTGTCTCTTCATAATTGACGACTTGGTGGTTGCGATAGAAAGCAAGCCCGTACTCCACATCGCGGCGAACACGAAAGACGGCAACCGTTTCGTTGGCAGGGGCAAGGCCGCCCAGCCGGTAGGCGAGGGGGCGCGCC
>JBEKIN010000467.1:0-2987 GCA_050011735.1 Acidobacteriaceae bacterium
CAGGTTACAGGGGACAGGTTACAGGGTTCGGAACAGCGTTCAGCGTACAGCGTTCAGGACAGTGCTCGGGGCTGGGGTATCGGCTGTGGCGTTGAGGTCGAGGATGGAATAGGGGGCGGGCGCGGTGTTGGCGGCGTTCTGGGCTGGTTCGGGGGGAGCGGAGGGATCGGCGGCAGCGCGGGCGGCGTGCTCTTCGCGTTCGCGAACGCATTCTTTGCAGGGAGTCCTGCTCGTCTGGCCGCTGCAGTTCCCGAAACCGCAGGGTCGATTTTCGATGGGCGGGAGTTGGCCGAGAATGTCGAGCTGCCGGCGCGCGTCGCGAGTACGGTCCGTGGGACAGACGGTTTCGTCTGTCGCTTGCGAAGCAAGGTCCTTTTTGCGCATCAAAAGCCATGCGGCAACGGCAATCCCCGCCGGCACCCATATCAGGGCCGCGACCGTCAGCGGATTCCGCGACGGAGCGCGAAATCCCGAAACCGGTCGAGCGCCCTATGTGGTGGAGAACCGGCGGCGATAGGCGGTGGGTGTCGTGTCCAGCGTCCGGCTGAAGTGCTGCCGCAGCGTCGCCGCCGTCTGTAGCCCCACCGCTTCGGCAATCGCATCGATCCCGTCGCCGGTCTTTTCGAGCCGCATCTGGGCGGCCAGGAGACGCTGGTGGGTGAGCCATTGGTGAGGCGTGGTTCCGGTCTGCAGGCGGAACTGGCGCGCGAAAGTGCGCGGCGACATGGCGGCGTGGCGGGCCAGATCGTCCACGCGCAGAGCCTGGCCCAAATGCGATTGCGCCCAATGCAAGAGCGGCGCGAGACCTCCGGCCGCGCGGCTGTCGACGGGGTTTTGGACGTATTGCGCCTGACCGCCGTCGCGGTGCGGCGGCATGACCAGCCGGCGGGCCACGCGGTTGGCGATTTCGGCGCCATAATCGCACCGGACGATGTGCAGGCAAAGGTCTATCCCCGCGGCGCTGCCCGCGGAAGTGAGAATGCTGCCTTCATCCACGTACAGAACGCCGGGGTCGACGCGAATCTTCGGAAAACGGGAAGCCAACTCTTCGGCGTAACGCCAGTGGGTGGTGGCGCGCTTGCCATCGAGCAGGCCGGTGGCGGCAAGAACGAAGGCTCCGGAACAAATGGAGACCAGACGCGCGCCGCGAGCGTGCGCCGAACGCAGTGCTTTCAGGAGAGATTCCGGAGGAGGTTGGCTGGTTCGCTTCCAGCCCGAAATAACGATGGTTCCGGCCTGTTGCAGGGTCCGCAATCCACGACGCGCCTCGACATGAACGCCGCCGGTGGTGCGGAGCGGGCCGCGCTGGTGGGAGCAGGTCTCAAACTTGTACCAATCGACCTCCAGCTCCGGCCTCGGCAACCCAAAAATCTCCACGACGATGCCGAACTCGAAGATGCTGAGGCCGTCGTAAAGCAGAGTAGCCACGCGGCGACGGTCGCAGGAGCGCATGGCAGGATTTTAGCGCATATTGGCATTTCTGCCCGTCGACAAAGTTATTGAATCGGGCAACAGTGGTTTATGAACATACACAACGAGGTCATCGCCGATCCGCAAACGGCCCTGGATCACTTTGAGAAGCTCCTGTCTCTGGAAACCGACTGCTGGGACGTTCACGCGGCGTTGGCTACGGGCGCGCCCGGGTTTGTGCTGCTGGATGTTCGCAGCCCGCAAGCTTTCGAGGGCGGGCATGTTCCGGGCTCGGTCCCCCTCCCGCACGGCCGCATCAATGAACGCAATCTCGCCGCCTATCCCCCGGATACGCTATTCGTCGTCTATTGCAACGGGCCGCATTGCAACGGAGCCGACCGCGCCGCAGTTCGTCTGGCGCGCCTGGGCCGGAAAGTGAAGAAAATGATCGGCGGCGCGGAAGGCTGGAAAGTTGAAGGCTTCGCCCTGGAAAAAGGAGCGAAGGTATGACTCCGGCGCAACCGGGACTGGAGGTGTCGGCCCCATGGACATACCGCGAGAAGCTGTTCAACCTGTTGGCTGGCCGGGATCCGATCGAGGTGTTAGGGCAGACGGCATCCACGCTGGCCGATATTGTGGCCAGACATCCGGCGGAAGTCCTGCGCGGGCGAGCAACTCAGGGGAAATGGACTCCGAACGAAATCATCGGCCATCTCACCGACAGCGAATGGGTATATGGATATCGGCTCAGGTTGATGCTTTGCGAGGACGAGCCGGCCATTCTGGGCTACAGGCAAGATGCCTGGGTCGCCTCCCTGCGCCACAATGAACGCGAGCCGCCGGAACTTGTCGAAATATTTCGGACTCTGCGCGTACTCAATTTGTCTGTGTGGAGACGAATGTCACCAGAGGACTTCGAACGCAGCGGGCAGCACAATGAGCGTGGGGCGGAGTCCCTGGCGGTGATGGTACGATTGCTGGCCGGTCACGACCTGTCCCACCTGCATCAGATCAGTCGTTCTATTCAAGCCCTTGAGTCGCGGGGCTAGCGCTGCCGCGGCAGCATGCCGTCGAGTCTCAGCAATCCTGCGATCGTGCCCCCGACCGAAGCTTAGGGAGCTATTTGCCAGGTAGCGTCGGGGGTACCGGGACTTCCCATGCTCCCAATCGTAGTCCCGTTCATCAGCCAGACGTAGACCTGCTCCGTGGTGCTGTTGCGCCACAGGATGCCGGCTCGGCCGCTGCCATCGTAGTCGCCCACGCCCTGGATGCTCCAGTCCGAGGTGACGAAGCCGAGGCTCCCGCTGCTCGGAAACGTGATCCCGTTCATGAACCAGATGTAGGCCTCTCCGGTGGTGCCGTTGCGCCACAGGATGTCACTCTTGCCATCGCCGTTGAAATCGCCGACACCCGCAATGACCCAGTCGGAGCTGGGTGTACCCGGGCTTCCCATGCTCGTAATCGTCGTCCCTTTCATCAGCCAGACGTAGACCTGGCCGGTGGTGCTGTTCCGCCACAGAATGTCGGCGTTGCCGTCGCCATTGAAATCACCGATGCCGGCAACGTTCCATCCGGAG
>JBEKIN010000468.1:0-2941 GCA_050011735.1 Acidobacteriaceae bacterium
GGCCGGGATTGCAATTCGGTTCGCGGTTCGCCGGTGGGACGATGCCGGGGCAGGTCGTGGACTATCTGGCCGAAGAGCAATTGCTCGAGGTGAAGAACCTGGCCGAGTTTGCCGGCATTCTGGCACTGGACAAATGGACAGCGAACGCCAACGGCCGGCAGGCGGTATTTACCCGCCGGCAGCGGGAACGGCGGTACAAGGCGGTCTTCATCGACTTCGGCTACTGCTTTCACGCCGGCGAATGGCGCTTTGAGGATGCGCCGCTGCGCGGGGTGTACTACCGGAACGACGTCTACCGGGAGATCACCGGATGGGAGTCCTTCGAGCCCTGGCTCACACGGCTGGAAACCATGCCGGCAGAGACGGTTTGGCAAGCGGCCAACCAGCTTCCGGCAGAGTGGTACGGCGGAGACCAGGCGGAATTGGAGGCCCTGGTGGAGAAGTTGCTTGCGCGTCGCAGCCGGATCCGGGAGCTGATTGAAGCATTTGGGAACTCGGAGCGAAGGCCATTTCCGAAATGGGGAGGAGAGGGAGAGAAGGGGGCGGAAGAGGCTTGGAAGGCGGTGCGATGGGGGACTACGATGAGGGTGAACTGAAAACGCAGCTTCTAGCTACTGGCTTTCAGCTGTTAGCTTGGGAGTGCGGGAGCGGCGGTTGAAGAACAAGGGACGCGTTTGAACAATTGAACGAACTCGACCGAATTATTTGTTAACGCTCGATGCGGCACGCAGAGCTAAGGGCTAATAGCGAAGAACCGCGAGCTAGAAGCCAGGAGCTAGGAGCTGCGTTATGAACGGCATGAACCTCAGACGCGAATGTGAATTCCAACTGCTCCGGTACGTGCCGGACGCGTTGAGAAACGAGTCCGTGCAGATTGGGGTCATTCTGCGCGAGCAGGGAAGCGCTCACGCCGAGGTGCGCTTCACACGCGACTGGCGCCGGGTGCGCTGCCTCGATCCGGATGCCGACACGGCACTGCTGGAAGGGATGGAAAGCGAGTGGCAGCGTCGGCTCGAAGCCGATCCGGAAGGCAGGCTGATGCGGATTCTCGACGACTCGCTTTCGCTCAACATCCAGATCACCGAGCCCAAGGCGTATCTCGCCGAATCGTTGCCGGCGGGGATGGAGGAGCTGATGAAGCTCCACGTCGAAGCGCGGCCGCAGGAAAGGACGTCGAGAATGAGCGGACGGGCGGCCATCCATGCGCGCATGCGCAACGAGTTCGAGCACGCCGGAGTATGGGACCTGATGCGCAAGCGGATTGCCGCTTCGGAATATACGCGGCGGGGAGATCCGCTGCGCATCGATGCGGGGTATAAGCCGAATGGACTGGTGCGCATGTTTCACGCCGTGAGCCTCGACCCGGGAAACGCCCCGGGGGCCGGCGCGGGGCTGGAGATGGTCAAGGTCTTGGCATTTTCAGCTGTGGGGCTCAAGCGCGGCGTGGAGCGGGTGGAGAGAGCCCGCCTCGAGCTGACAGCATTCATCGAGCCCGCGGCGCGAGTGAGAGCCACGGACGAAGAACCGGAACGCCTAGAGTCGTATCGATTTGGCGTGGAGACAATGGAAGAGCAGCAAATCAGGGTGCTAACGACGACAGACATAGAGCGCGTAGCGGAGACGGCACGGCGGGAATTGCGAGCGTAAAAGCAGCGAATAAGGGAGCATGCCTCTGGCCAAAATCGCCTCGTGGTTCATGACCGAGAGCAAGCGCCGAATTGGGAGCTGAATCGGCGTTCGATGCGAAGTCAAGGGCAAGCGATCAGTGGCGAGGGCTGGGCCACGCATCCGTGAACGCGTAGAGGACGCGGACGACGGCACCAGCATCCTCCTGAAATTCCATGGGGTTAGATGCGTGCGGTGCAATGGGTGCAGGGTATAGGGCGGAGCGGGAAAATATTTTTGCTGAAGTTTGCGGATAATTTCCAGCGTTGGCGGTAGGATCGTATCTGTCAGCGGGAAATGAAGGATTGCGGCGTCTGGTCTGATTTGGCCGGGGCTGCCGGCCCGTAGAGCTGGATCAACATCATTATCATTGGGAACCGACGAAGGCATGGCCCATGGGCTGTGCCTTTTGTTTTTGGAACGAGGAAGGTGCAAGTGAAAGTAGGCGAACAGTTGCGGGTGATGTGGCGGCAGGCGACGGGCCGCGGGGGACGAGCCGGGCAGATCGAACTGGCAGCTGAAGCAGGGCGCAAGACGCTGGCGCTGCCCGCCATCCTGAGCCCCGTGCAATTCCCGGGGAGACACCTGCCCAAACCGACGCCGATGAATCTGCGCCGGTTTGCGGAGACGCCTCTGGTGCGGCGAGCGATCAACGTCGTCAAGGATCGCATCGCGGCCATGGATTGGCAGGTGGGACTGAGGCGCGGCGTCAGGGCGGAAGACGTGGCATTCCTGGAGCGAAAATTGCGGGCACTGCGGCACACGCTGGAGGAGCCGAATGCTGCCGACAGCTTTCGCACGCTGATGGAGCAGGTGATCGAGGACGCTCTCACCGGGGGATACGGGGCCGTCGAGATGGAGCCGACCGGCGAGGCGGACCGGCCGGCGATGCTATGGGCCATAGACGGCGCCTCCATTCGCATCAACGCGAAGTGGGACGGTGAGGAAGACTCGCCACGTTACGCGCAGGCCATGCCGGGGCAACTGGAATCGAGCGCGGTGGAGTTACTCGACAGGCAGTTGATGTACGTGCGCATGAATCCGCGAAGCTTCACCCCGTTTGGGCTGGGGCCGCTGGAAGTGGCGTTCGAGACGGTGAATCAGTTTTTGAGCGCGCATCGGTTCGCGGGAAAACTGGCGGCCAACTCGGTGGCGCAGTATGCCTTGTGGCTGAATGAAGCAACTCCGGCGCAGCACGACCGGCTGATCCGCTGGTGGCAGGACGAGATCGAGGGTACGGGGCGGGTGCCGCTGCTCTCGACCGAGCAGAAGCCCG
>JBEKIN010000469.1:0-2940 GCA_050011735.1 Acidobacteriaceae bacterium
CCCTTTAGACGGGGCCGGAAAGCCCGCCTCGGTGCCACGGATCGCACGCTTTTCCAGAGCGGAATGGTGTCAGCTCCCCTAGCTCCGCCGACTTCCTACTCCAGCTTGTGCGCCCCTCCCGACGCATGACACACGTGGATCTGCGGCACGATGCCGACCTCCTCCGCGTATCGCGCGCCGAGCGCTTCGGCAAATTCCTGAGCATCCTTCCGCTCCACGAGATTGATGGTGCATCCGCCGAATCCTCCGCCCGTCAGCCGCGCTCCAATCAACCCCGGCAAATCTTGCGCCAGCGCTACCATCGCATCGCACTCCACGCAGCTTCCCTCAAAGTCCTGGCTGTAACTACGGTGCGCTTCGGCCATCAGCCGCCCCAGTTCTTTCATGTCACCCTTCAGCAGCGCCTCGCACGCAGCCACGGTGCGCAGGTTTTCGCTGATCACATGCTTGGCGCGCAGGTAGCTCTTCGGCTCCATCTCATTGCGCCACTTCTCCAGATCCTCGAGCGTGCAATCGCGCAGAAACTTTACGCCCGGCTTGTGCCTGGCAATGACTGCGCAAGCCGCCTCTGACTCACGCCGCCGCGTCGGATAATCCCCTCCGGTAACCGAGTGCTTCACCATGCTGTTGGCGATCACCAGCGCAACATGATCCGGAATCGGCGCCAGCTTGTAGCTCAGGTCACGGCAATCCAGCAGCAGGGCGTGGCTGTCCTTGGCGTTAATGCTGATGAACTGGTCCATGATCCCGCAGCTCGAGCCGACAAATTCGTTCTCCGCCCGCTGGCACAGCTTCGCCAGCACGGGCCCCGGATAACTCGCGCCAATCAATCCCAGAACTGCCAGCGCCGTCGATACCTCCAGCGCCGCCGAACTCGATAATCCCGACGACAGCGGTACGTCGCTCCAGATGCTCAAATTGAACCCGGGAATCTTTTGGCCTTCGCCCGCCAAGATCGCAACCACACCCATCGGGTAGTCGGTCCAATGGTTCAGGCGATTCGCCTGCACTCCTTCAAAGACCTTCTCCTCGCCCTGATTCTCTGAGTAAATAGCGATCTTTCCGTCGCTGCGCGGAGAAATCCCTGCCAGCGTGGCAAAGTTGATCGCCGCCGGCATCACAAAGCCCTCGGCATAATCGGTGTGCTCGCCAATCAGGTTTACCCGCCCCGGCGCCTCATATACCACCGGCTCTGCGCCAAACCGCTCCTTGTGCATCTCTCGAAAAGTCTTCGGATCGTGCATGTTCCTTTACCTCATCCTGAATTCAATCCCTGCTAACCTCGCCGGCTCGCCATGTGCCATGACAACGTTTACCTTTTCGCGGCCAACCCACATTAGAAAAGCCGCTCGCTCGCCTCGTTTAACTTCTCCCAGATCCTTCCCACCCATGCTTCGTGCTCCGGCTTCATCAGCACGCTGCGAAGACATTTGAAGGTGTCGCTTCTTTCTGAGTCACGGTCCTTATGTCCAAACCAGGACCTCGGCAATTGTACAAGAGCCAGGTGCAGTCCTCGCGCAGCGCATGCATCGAACACTTTCGTCGTCCTTTCCGAAATCTCTCCGAAGTCTGCTGCATGCGATGCCAATGCCCACACCACAATGTCCAGCTGAGGCGGGTGCTCCGGGTTGCTCGCGCTTGAGAAACCGGGAACGATTTCGCCCAGCGCAACAAACCTTTCGTCTGCGCGCAGCCTTCGATCCAGCTCGACCGCGGCGCGCCTCCCCTTCGCCAGCCCGCGCGCGAATTCGCCGCCCTTCACCAGCGGCAAGAGCCGCTGTGTCGCCCATAGTGCCACCGCCGACGCGCCGGCCCGCGAGCACTCCAGGCTGATCTCTCCCAGGTGCAATTGCTTCGACGTGAAGTAGGTGTACGGAGAATCGTGCTTATAAAACCTTCCCACGCCCGGATCGCGGAATAGAACACACCCGCATCCATACGGTTGCAGCCCGTGTTTATGGGGATCGATCACGATCGAATCCGCCCGGCCAATCGCCGCATACGCCCGTCGCGCCGAGTCTCCCAGATCGTCAGCGATCAACCCGAAGTAGCCGCCATACGCCGCATCGACATGAACCCGGCAGCAGTACCGTGCTGCGAGCGCCAGAATCTCCTCGAGCGGATCCACGGCCCCTACTGCGGTGGTGCCCAGCGTCGCCACTACTGTACCCACATCTCCTTTGCGCAGTTCGTCTTCCAGCGTCTCCGGCCGCATCCGGCCCCACTCATCCACCGCAACCGGCGTGTAATCGAGCTTCAGCACCGCCGAAATCCGCTGGTGCGTGTAGTGCGCCTGTCCCGATCCCACAGTCCTTTGCCCTGGGCGCAGCTGCCCCGCAATCCACAGCGCTTCCAGGTTCGCAATGGTCCCGCTCGAAGTTAGATGGCCCAGAAACTCCGTCCATCCGAACATCCCGGCGATCTCCCGCACTGCCTCCACTTCCATTGCCGAGCTCGCCCGTCCGCCATCGAGCGCATGATTGTTGGGGTTGATCTTCATCGCCAGGGCATAGGCCGCCCGTGCCACGGGATGCGGCGGCTTCAGCATCTGACCGGCGTAAAGTGGATGAAAATACGGGTAGTTATCGCCCAGACGCCGGGCCGTTTCCTCTAACACCTGCAGCAGCGCCCCATCATTCCCGCCGGGCTCGGCCTCGAAGCTCTCAAGGCTTCCGAACTCCCGATCCAGCGCCGCGGTGGCGTGGGCAAGCAATTCGGCGACAGAATCCCTCGGCATAGCGACCTCTCACCTTAACACAGGTCGCAACCTGCCGCTAAAGCCAACCAGATCAGGTAGTTCTGGGTAGCAACACGAAAGAGTCATGCCGGGCACAACTTTCCCGCATGTTTTATTTGACGAAGATGATAGACTAGGGTCAGCGTTAGAACCGAACCGGGCGTGAGCAGTACTCGCCCCAAAAGCGTTCTTAGGAAAAGATT
>JBEKIN010000470.1:0-2936 GCA_050011735.1 Acidobacteriaceae bacterium
TGTGCTCGCTGAGCATCTCCATCACGCGACCGTCGGGAGCGATCTCAGTGCCGTCGGCGTCTTCGGGTTTGATTTCTTCCATCCAGGTTTTCAGGCTGGCTTCGTAGATGGCCTGGAGACGGTTCGAAGCGGTTTCGTCGGGGCCGAAGACGCGGAAGTTGTCGGGGTTGTTCCGCATCACATCACGCAGGAATTGCGCGAGAATTTCCGTCGGGCCGACGTTTTCGGCGCCGGGTTGTTTCACCGGAAAGGCGTAGTCGCGGAAATCCGGCATGTGCAGGGGACGCCGCAGGAGTCCTCCGTTGGCGTGCGGATTGGCCGTCATGCGGCGAGCGCCTTCGGGAGCAAGAGCGCGCAGCTCGGCAATCGGCCGGCCGGCCGCGTCGAACAATTCTTCCGGGTGATAGCTGCGCAGCCAGGTTTCGAGCAACTGCAGGTGCTTCGGATTCTCACGGGTCTCGAGGATGGGGACCTGGTGGGCGCGCCAGAAGCCTTCAAGCTTGTGGCCGTCGACTTCCTTTGGGCAGGTCCAGCCCTTGGGCGTGCGCAGCACGATCATCGGCCAGCGAGGCCATCCGGCGTTGCCACCGGTGAGCTTGCCGTTCTGGCGAGCGTCGCGCTGGATGGCGCGAATGTGCTCGACGCAGTGTTCGAGCATGGTGGCCATGGTCTGGTGCATGAGGGGCGGGTCGTCGCCTTCGACGAAGTGCGGATCCCAGCCGTAGCCACGGAAGAGCCACTCGAGTTCCTCGTGCGGAATGCGGGCGAGAATCGTGGGATTGGAGATCTTGTAGCCGTTGAGATGGAGGACGGGGAGAACGGCGCCGTCGCGCACGGGGTTGAGAAATTTGTTGCTGTGCCAGGAGGTCGCGAGAGGGCCGGTTTCTGCTTCGCCGTCGCCGACGACGCAGTTGACGATCAGATCGGGGTTGTTGAAGGCCGCGCCGAAAGCGTGGGAGAGACTGTAGCCGAGCTCGCCACCTTCGTGGATCGATCCTGGTGTTTCCGGCGTGCAGTGACTGCCGATGCCGCCGGGGAAGGAGAATTCCCGGAAGAACTTGCGGAGTCCTTCGATGTCCTGGCTTTTGTCGGGGTAGATTTCGGAGTAGGTGCCTTCCATCCAGGCATTCGAGAGCATCGCGGGCGCGCCGTGGCCGGGACCGCAGATGTAAATCATGTTCAGGCCATATTTGCGGATGAGGCGATTGAGATGCACCCACAGAAACGTCTGTCCAGGATCGGAGCCCCAGTGGCCAAGCTGGCGCTGCTTGATGTGCTCGGGCTTGAGGGGCTCGCGGAGCAGGGGATTGTCGTAGAGGTAAATCATCCCGGCGCAGAGATAATTGCAGGCGCGCCAGTAGGCGTCCGTTTGACGGAGTTCTTCTGGGCTCAGGATTTCAGGGATGGTGGCCACAGCGGTCATGAGGGACCTCGATTCTGCGTGCGACGGAAAAGCTCTATGAGTTAACAGTAAGGCGCGCGCTGGGCTGATGTCGATGCGCGATGTGTGAAAAGACAGCCAGGAGCTGGGAGCCGGGAGCTGTTAGCGAAGGACGGTTGGCAAAAGGCGAGGGACCGCGAGCGGAAGACGAGCGAAAGGCGGTGAGCGAGAGACGATCAGGGAGAGGGCTCGATGCCGGCGATTTCGAGTTCGAGGCCGCCGAACTCGGGGTGGTCGTTGTCGCGCAGGCGCCAGGCCAGGTCGACTGTCGAGTTCGGTCCGAGTTGCAGGGTGCGAATGCGGTCGGCGAGATTCCAGCCTACGGCGGAGAACGTCGTGCCCTTTGCCCCAGCGAGCGAGCTCGCCGGGGACCCCACTTGCAGCACGCGGAGGCGGACGTGGCGCTCCTTCATGAAAAGTGGGAGGGCCGTGGTGTGCACATTGCGGGAGACGAAGACCGGCTCTTCATTGCCCATTCCGTACGGCTCCAGACGGCGCAGCCAGGAAAACAGGGTGGGGGTGATCTGGTCGAGCGGCAGCTCGGCGTGGCACTCCAGCGGATTGCCCAGGTCTTCTTCGCGGAGATGTTCAGCGGCGTATGCTCCGAGCCGAGTACGGAGTTCGTCGACTCGGTCGGATGGCAGGGAGAAGCCGACGGCGTGGGCGTGTCCACCGAAGCGGGTGAAGATTTCGTGGCAGCTTTCGATGGCCTCAAGCAGGTGAAAGCTGGCAATCGAGCGGCCGGAACCGTAAGCTTCACCGTCTTCACGAGTGACGACGATGGCCGGCTTGCCGGTCTGATCGACGATACGAGAGGCGAGGATGCCGATGACGCCGCGGTGCCAACCGTCGCCATCCATAACGATGCAGCGGGCTTCGCGGAAGCAGGGCTCGTCGAGGCGTGTCGTAATTTCGGCGAGCATGGCGGCTTCGGCAGTGCGGCGCTCCTGATTGAGGCGCTCGAGTTTCGCAGCCAGTTCGTTGGCGCGGGCCTGGTCGCGAGTGGTGAAGAGTTCGATAACCTCGGTGGCGATGTCCATGCGGCCTGCGGCGTTGATGCGAGGCGCCAGGCGAAAACCGACATCGATGGGGGTGAGCGGGCGACGGGCTGGGTCGATCTGGGCTTCTCGCATCAGGGCTCGGAGGCCCAGTCCAACGGGACGGCGGAGCTCGGCGAGGCCGAGGGCGACGAAGACCCGATTTTCGCCGAGGAGCGGGACGGCGTCGGCGATGGTGGCGATGGCCAGCATCTTGAGGAACGAGGGCAGAATTTTCGTTCGTGCTCGTTCAAGATCCCAGGCTTCGAGCAGGGCCTGAGAAAGTTTGAATGCTACTCCGGCTCCACAGAGATGGCGGCAGGCGTATTGGCAGCCGGGTTGATTGGGATTCAGCACGGCCAGGGCACGCGGAACGCCGAGTTCCGGTTCGGGCAGATGGTGATCGGTGACGATGAGGTCGAGGCCAAGCTCGGCAGCGGCATCGGCGGCGGCAAAGG
>JBEKIN010000471.1:0-2934 GCA_050011735.1 Acidobacteriaceae bacterium
CGGGAGGCGTGCCGACATACCCTGTCGGGGTTCCACCGGTCACAGTCCCTTTCAATGTCGTGGACTGGCTGGAATTGATGGAAGTGGGCGTGGCCGTGAGTGCTGTGCTGCTGGTGAACGCCGTGTTCCAGTCGGCGATCAGGGTAGCGACGTTGACCGAGCCGAGGCCGGTGACCTGGTCAAAGCCGGCGGTAGAGGGATAAGCCACGGTCAGCGAGCTGGAGCCGGTAAGGGACAACATGCCGTAGTTTGCACCGCTGGTGACGTAGCAGTCCAGGGATCCCGATGCGCAGGGCACATCGTTGTTGCTGGTGGTGATGTCGTTGAAGATGCAGGCCGCGGCGGGCAAGCTGGTGGTAACACCGGTGTTCGACGTCTGACCGTTGGCGTAACACGCTGTTTCCGTTGCCGACGCAGTGTATTGCGCCTTGGCTAACGCATAAAGAGCCGGATTGAGCACGCCCTGGCGCGACCCGGTGGCGGTTCTCAGCAAACCAAATGCGCCCGCCATATAGGGGGCGACAAAGGATGTGCCGTAGCCTGCGCCGATGGTGGAGGAAGAGGTGCAGGCGTAGGCTCCGCCGTAGGTCGAGTTCGAATCGCAATCGAGCAGCGCGTGGCCCCAGGGACCGCCCGAGGCGAATCCCGCGATATCCGGTTGCGAGCGCATGGAGTTCGAGTAACCGGATGTACCGGTTTGCCAGGCAGGCACCGCGTAATGGGTGCTGATGCCGCCCGAACCGCCCACCACGGTGCCGTCGGGGCTGGACTTGCCGTTGCAGAATGCCGCGCCTGTGTCGCCTTCGTATGCTTCCAGAATGCTGCTCGCGCAACTGCCGTTCCATGATGTTTCAGGAACGTAACTTTTAGCATCCCCGTAGTAGGTGGAGTTCGTGGAACTCCAGTAGGTGCTCTGCGCCGGCCCACCCTTGGATGAGTCGTAAAGGTCCTGGAAGTCCGTGCCGCCTGTCATGGTTACCAAAGGCGAGCCGAAAGCGCTCACATTGATTCCGTTTGTGGCGGTGCCCGCGGTGTTCTGGTCATAAACGTCCGAGCCGGAGTCACCCGAGGAAATCAAGATGGATTGGCCCTGCGTGGCGGCTTGCGCATACAGAGTGTCCTGGGACGTGTAATCCGATGATGATGTGTAGTAGAGTTCGCTGGCCCCATAGCTGAGGCTCATCGTGTCGTTGAGATTGTTGTCGATCAGCGCCGCCATCGAGGTGAAGATGCCGTCATCGACGGTGTCATCACAGGACATGAAGATCAGGTTGGCGGAGGGAGCGGTTGCGTTGATCCACTCGGCGTCCAGGGTCGCCTCGAATTCCTCGCCAGAAACGAGGCCGGGATCGCTGCAGGTGACCGATCCGTAGCCGTGATAGACGTGCATGTTCAGCGTGCCCGGCACGCCAAAGATGGTGCGGAAGGTGGTGACATCGCCGCCGGTAGCCACGCCGGTGCCGGAATTCACCGTGCCATACTCCATATCGCTCTCTTCGATTACTGCGACGGTTGCGGTCGCGGCCAGGTTTCCGCCCGTGAAGACCGGGTTGACCTTGTAAATCGTATATAGATCCTGCGGGCCCACAAAGTAATCCCCGCCACCGTTGGAATAGGCGGGCGAAGCCATATCGGCGGCGGTGGGGTTGACGATGTGCCAGGTATGGGTGCTTTGATCCCAGGACGCCTGGCGAGGCGCACCGTGGAGGGGCAGCGCAGGAATCCTGTTGAGTCCCTTGATGCCGGCCACCACCGGGGCCAGCGCGGCCGGAATCTGCGGATCCTGAATCAGCGCGGGGTATTTTCCGCCCTGCACGCTGACGTAATGCAACTGGGTGTGGAAGGCTTCGCGCACCTGGCCGGCGGTGGCCTCGAAGTCGATCATGCTGGCGTTGTTCAGCACACTGCGAATCTTGAAGCCGTGCGACTGGAGCCAGGTGGAGAGCTTCGCAATATCCTGGGGCGAAGCGCCGAAACGGGCGCCAAATTCCGCTGGCGTCAGCCACTTGTGATATTCCGGCGCGCCCGGCTCCTGCTGGCGCGCAATCAGATTCTGGAGGTCAGCCTCCTGCGCCGGCGTGCGCTGTAGCAGCAGAAAGAGGTTCAGGGGCTTCGCGTCTTCCACCGGGCCAAGGTCCGGCGCATGAGCCACGTCGGCGCGGACATTGCCCTTCAGGGTCGTCAGGACACGCTCGTCGATCGGCGCCAGCAGACGCGAAGGCGTCGCGAGTCTGGGCTGGGCGTCTGAGTTCTGTGCCGTCGCTGGGGCCGGCAGGAAGAGACACGCAAGAGCCAAAAGAAGCGACGAGAACTGCATCCGGACAAACGTGGAGGCGACTGGAAATTGCGGACCAGACAGTTTCATAGGCACCCTTCGGGACAGGACTGGTTCATCAGTCGTTGCTAGCCTGGGGGGGGCCGGAAATCGATTCGGCTCATTTATGAAAATTGGGGCACTTTCAAATCCCACAATAATGCCCTGTCGGAGCCAGTCTTTGGGAACCGGAAAGATCGCAGCAGAATTGTCGGAGAGTAGCCTGCAAGTTCTCCAATTGTCAAGCTAAAACTTACCTATGTAACTGCCGAAGAATCAGAAGGAGCCTGGCGTTCAAAGCTCTTTGTTCTTCCAGGCGTCCCGGAGTGAAGGGCCGCGTTGGCGCGTACGTTGCTGGCCGCGGAAAGAATGTTGCAAGGAACCTGGTTCGAGCCACCTTAGGGAGCTATCTGCCAGGCAGCGGCGGGGCTGCCGGGGGTCCCGCTGCTCGTCAACGTCGCTCCGTTCATCAGCCAGATGTAGACCTGCTCCGTGGTACTGTTGCGCCACAGGATGCCGGCCCGGCCGCTGCCATCGTAGTCGCCAACGCCCTGAATGTTCCATCCGGAGGAGACGCTGCCCGGGCTCCCGGTGCTCGCAGTCGTGGTGCCGTTGATGAA
>JBEKIN010000472.1:0-2934 GCA_050011735.1 Acidobacteriaceae bacterium
GGAGAACGGGTCGTTATCGAGACGCTCATTCCCCTTACATCTTGTACTTCCCCAAATCCTCATCGCCCAGGTTCTCCAGCCAGCGCCGCACGTCCTGCTCAGTCGGCTGCGTCTCGGCCGCGCTGGGCAGCACCTTCGCCGCAAGCAGCACTTCCTCGGCAACGAAAATCGGGCAGTCCGACCGCAGCGCCAGCGCCAGCGCATCCGACGGCCGCGCGTCAATCGCCACAATCTCCCCGTTCTGCTCCATCCAGATCACCGCATAGAACGTGTCCCCGCGCAGCTCCGACACCACCACTCGCTGCACCTGCGCGTTCAGCCCCATCACCACATTCTTCAGCAAATCGTGCGTCAGCGGCCGCGCCGTCGTCGCCTTCTCCACTTCCAGCTGGATGGCGTTCGCCTCATAGAGCCCGACCCAGATCGGCAGCACCGCCTCACTCTTCGGGTCTTTCAGGATCACGACTGGCATATTCGTCGAAGGATCGACCATCAAGCCTCGAATTTTCATCTCCACTTCCATCGTGTCCCCCGGTTACGGCACCGCTTCTCCAACCAGACTGTTCGGAAACGCTTTTGTCACAAGCACCGGCACATATACGCCGGGCGCCGGAGCAATGGGCTGCGCCGCGGTGAAATTCAGCGTTTTGTTCTGCGACGTCCGCCCCACCACCTGCCCGCGCGCCGGATTCACACCCTCCACCATCGCCTCCAGCACCTGTCCCACATGCTTTTCGTAGTTCGCTCTCTGGATCTCCCTCTGCCGGTCCAGCAAAATCTGCAGCCGCTTCGACTTCTCCTCGTCCGGAATCGAATCCAGCATCGAAATCGCCGGCGTGTTCGGCCGCGGCGAAAATTTGAACGCGAACACGCCGTCGTACTGCACCTCATCCAGCAGTGCCAGCGTCTCCTCGAAATCTTCCGCTGTCTCGCCTGGGAATCCCGCAATCACGTCCGTCGTCATGCTGATCGTCCGCCGCGCGCCCTTGATCCACGCGATGCGCTCCAGGTACTGCTCGCGCGTATATTCTCGCGCCATCATCCGCAACACTTTCGATGACCCGCTCTGCACCGGAAGATGTACGTGATCGCAGAGCGACGGCACCGCGTCGATCGCCTCCACAATATCCCGCGTAAAGTCCCTGGGATGCGATGTCGTGAACCGCACCCTCCGAATTCCCGGAACCTCTCCCACGCCGGCGAGCAGCTCGGCAAAACTCAGCTTCCCCTCCGGGTCGCGATACGAATTCACGTTCTGCCCCAGCAGCTGAATCTCCGTGAACCCCGCATCCGCCATCCGCCGCGCTTCCTCAAGCACCGACTCCGATCGCCGGCTCCGTTCCTTACCCCGCGTATAGGGCACCACGCAATACGCGCAAAATTTGTCGCAGCCCTCAATAATCGTGATGTACCCGCGATGCGGATTCGACCGCGCCGTGAATTCCGTCTCGAATGTCTCTTCCGTCTGCCGGTCGTCGAGCCCCGTCACGCGCGTCGCGCCCTGCTCGATCTGCACCAGCATCTCCGGCAGCCGCCGGTACGACGCCGACCCTGAAACCAGCGACACAAACGGCGCCCGCTCGAAAATGCGCTCGCCCTCTTGCTGCGCCACGCATCCCAGCACGCCAAACCGCTTGCCCTTCTTGTACAGCGCCTTGTAATCGTTCAGCCGGTGAAAGACCTTCTGCTCCGCTTTGTCGCGGATCGAGCACGTGTTGTAGAGGATCAGGTCCGCCGCCTCTTCCGTTTCCACCCGGGCATACCCCTGCTGCTCCAGGGTGCCGACGACTTTCTCCGAGTCGTGCACGTTCATCTGGCAGCCGAACGTCTCCAGATAGAAGGTTTTCTGCCCAGCCATCCCCCGAGTATAACGGAGGACGCAAGTCGCTTGTCAGTACCCATTCGTCGTAATGGAACCTCGATGACCACGGATCGCGAACGCTGGAACTCGAAATTCCTCGCAGGCGAAGCGCAGTCCGCCGAACCGGATCTCCTGCTCGTCGAAGTCTGCGCGAACCTGACTCCCGGCCGCGCTCTTGACCTCGCTGGCGGCGCCGGACGCCACGCCCTCTGGCTCGCCCGGCGCGGATGGCACGCCGTCCTCTCCGACATCTCCGACGAAGGCCTCGCCATCGCTGCGCAGCGAGCAGCAGGCGACGGCCTCTCGCTCACGATGCGTCGCGAACCTGCACCCGAAACCCTGGCCTGGGCGAGCGCCAGCGAGCGCTTCGATCTCATCGTCGTCTTCTGGTGTCTGTTGCGCGATCAGTTCCCCGCGTTCCCCGCTCTGCTCTCACGCGGCGGCACGCTCGTCTACAAGACCTACACAACAGAGCACGCCCGTTATAGCGAGAGTCACTCGCTGCGGACCGCTCTTGATCCCGGCGAACTCCGCACAGCTTTCCCGGACCTCAACCCGATCCTTTACCGCGAAGCCAACGGCGTCGCCGAACTCGTTGCCCGGTCAGGATAAGCAGCCTCGGTGGGCCCCGTCCTCGCAAACCGCAGCACGGCGACCCACTGCCCCCTGCGCTCTGCGTGCCACACCACTCGCCCGCCCAGCACCCGCGCAATCATTCCCGGCGGCAAATCCCGATGAAAATCGAAGTACCGCGAGTCCAGTTCCTCATTGCGCCTGCCCAAACTCAGCCACCGCCGCGGAGGATCGTACTTCGTCGAGAAAACCAACGCCGCCGAATAGTCCTCCGGCATCTTCATCGCCTCCGCGATCTGCTCCGCCGAAAAATTCTCGATCGCCACCACCGGCACCGGCTGTTGCACATATCCCAACTCCGGCTTCGTCAGCTCATCGGTCGCAGGCCACGCCGTCAGCACAGTCGCCCCCGGCATCTGCGCAACAATCTCCTCTACCGCTGCCTCATGCAGCCGGATCACTGTCACATATTCCAGGTTGTCCTCCGGCGCAAATCGATA
>JBEKIN010000473.1:0-2928 GCA_050011735.1 Acidobacteriaceae bacterium
CGCCACGCCACGACTGCACCACGACGTCCTTCGGCAGATCGGGCGTAAGCACCTCGTCCCAGCCGATCATCTTCTTGCCGTGTTTTGTCAGGATTTGTAACAGTTTCTGGTTGAAATACGCCTGGAGGGCGGCGGTGTCCTTCAGATTGTGATCGTGCATGAAGGCCTGAATCCGCGGATTCTTTCTCCATTCGACGCCGTTGTTCTCGTCGCCGCCGATGTGCATCCAGGCATCTGGGAAGATGTCCGCCATCTCGCCGACGAATTTATCGAGAAACGCGTAGGTGGTTTCCCGGGTCGGGTCCATGACCGGATCGAAAACGCCAAAGTGGCGTTCGATGGTAAACGGTCCGGGCCCGCTCGCCAGATCCGGGTAGCCGACCACCCACGAAGTGCTGTGGCCCGGGATGTCGAACTCGGGCACCACGCGAATGCCGAGCCCGCTTGCGTAGGCGACGACCTCCTTTGCCTGCTCCTGCGTGTAGTACTGGCCATCGGAGCCCATCCCGGTGAGCTTCGGATAGATTTTGCTCTCGATGCGGAAGCCCTGATCGTCGCTCAGGTGCCAGTGAAAGACATTCATCTTCAAGGCGGCCATGGCATCCAGAGTGCGTTCGATCACCCCAACCGGCTCAAAATGCCGGGAGCAGTCGATCATGAGTCCGCGCCAGCGGAACCGAGGCGCATCCTGGATGGAAACGAGAGGCAGCCAAAAGCCGTTGCCGTCGGACTGCACGAGCTGCAGCAGGGTTTCGAGCCCACGCATCGCGCCCACATCGGTGGCCGCGTGCAGATGCGCGCGCTGCGCGGTGATGTCGAGCGTGTAGGTCTCGTCTTCATCGAGGCCCTGAACGGCCTCCCCGGGACCATCGACAGAAATCACGACTGGCACCGCGCCAGCCTGCATCATCGTGCCCGTCTGTTCCTGCAAACGTTCGCGAGCCCACGCGACGGCGTTGTCCAGCCGATCGTCGTGGAACTTGTCGAGACTGATGCCGACGCCGTGCGAAATATCCAGCCCGCCGCTGCTCACCGCAAGCTGCGCCGGCTGGGGCATGAGCGTATTCACAAATTGAGATTGAGACGAGGCTGCAGGTTGCGCCGGTGCCACTCCTGTCAGCATCGCTCCGGACAACGTTACTCCGACCATCAGTGCCCACCTCGCTCCGCGCGCCCATCTATTCCAATCCATCGAACACCTCACTGCGTCCAGCGAACAGCTTACGCAATCGGCGACCTCCGTGCCAGGGCGACTCGCCACCCAAGGCGGTTTCCGCGGCAATCTGTTACCTTGGCTCTTCACCACAACAGGAGCTAACCTCGTGCGAAACCGCATCGCAAGTCTGATTGTTTTCGCAATCGTCGCTGCATCGACCGCCCTGGCGCAGAGTGCGCCGGCCTGGACCCCGCCCGATGCCGCGACCAAAGAGCAGGCGCTCAGCATCTTCCGCCAGCTCATCGAAATCAACTCCACCGATTCGGTGGGCAGCGTTACGGCCGCGTCGAAAGCGATGCAGCAGCGCTTTCTGGATGCTGGTTTTCCCGCGAATGACATTTTCGTGGGTGGACCGAACGACCGCAAAGAAAATCTGGTCGTCCGCTATCGCGGAACCGGCGCGCATCCGCCAATCCTTTTTATCGGACACGAAGACGTTGTCGAAGCGCGGCGTGAGGACTGGACCACGGATCCCTTCCAGTTCATCGAGAAGGACGGGTACTACTATGGCCGTGGAACCCAGGACATGAAGGATGGCGACGCGATCCTGGTCACGACGTTTCTTCGGTTTTACAAGGAAGGCTTCAAGCCCGACCGCGACCTCATCCTGGCGCTCACCGCGGACGAGGAGGGAGGGCAATCGAACGGCGTCGGCTGGCTCCTGCAGAATCATCCGGAGCTGATGAAGGCGGCCTTCGCCTTCAACCCCGATGGAGGGGGCGTCGATCTGCAAAACGGCAAAGCCATCTCCGCAGACGTGGACGCTAGCGAGAAGCTCTATGCCGACTACGAGCTCACGGTCACGAATCCCGGCGGACACAGCTCGCTGCCGGTGCCGGACAACGCGATCTACCACCTGGCCGATGCGCTCGCGCGGCTGCAGAATTATCAGTTTCCCTTTGAGCTGAACGCCATCACCCGCGCCTATTTCGAGAAGCTGGCGACCCTCGAGCCCGCGCAGGCCGCCGCGGATATCCGGGCGATGCTGGCAACCTCGGATCCGGTCGCGATCGCCCGCCTGTCCGGTTCGGCGGAGTGGAACTCGGTGATTCACACCACCTGCGTGG
Organism: Acidobacteriaceae bacterium; assembly: GCA_050011735.1. Classification (GTDB taxonomy): domain Bacteria; phylum Acidobacteriota; class Terriglobia; order Terriglobales; family Acidobacteriaceae; genus Palsa-343. The sequence continues at coordinate 2,284 of JBEKIN010000473.1, forward strand.
CCACGCGACTGCAGGCCGGTCACGCCAACAACGCGCTGCCGCAGATGGCGCAGGCCAACGTGAATTGCCGCATCCTGCCCGGGCACTCGCGCGAAGAGGTGCGCCAGGATCTGATTCGTATCTTCGACGATGCGAAGGTCACCGTGAAATATGTGGACAACGGTGGAGGCATTCACAGCGGCGCCCCCGACTCGAAGGGACCGCCGCCCGTGGCGCTGCAACCGGAAGTGATGAAGCCTCTCGAGAAGATGGTTGCCGTCTACTGGCCGGGGACGCCGGTGATTCCGGACATGGCCACCGGAGCCTCGGACAGCATTTTTACCAACGCTGCAGGGATTCCGACCTACAACTGGTCCGCGATTGAACTGGAGACAAACGACGTTCGCGCACACGGCAAAGACGAACGGCTGCCGGTGACATCGTATTTCAAGGGCGTGCAGTTCTGGTACGACTACCTGCACATGATCACTAAGGGGGACTGATTTTCGGCGACCGTGGCCTGACTCAGGGGCTCTGATGGCAATCGAACACCCTCAGGGCTGAAGCCCATTTCTTGTCCGCGAACGTCACCGCACGACCAAGATCGTACGCTGATGCAAGAATCTGGTTTTCCCGGAGATGTGAAGGTGTTTGCGATTTGGTAGC
>JBEKIN010000474.1:0-3353 GCA_050011735.1 Acidobacteriaceae bacterium
GCGGCGGTAGTGGTGACGCTGGCATTGGCGATTGGCGTGAACACGGCGGTCTTCAGCCTGCTGGATGGCTTTCTGCTGCGGTCCCTGCCCTATCCGCAGCCGGAACGCGTCGCGGCGCTGGTTGCGCTGCCCGCGACGGTGGGGCTGGCGCACTTTTTCCGCAGCCAGTTGTATGGCGTGAGCACGTGGGATCCGGTGACGCTGGCCGCGGCGATGCTGCTGACCGCGGTGATGGTGGCGCTGGCCTCGGCGCTGCCCGCGCGCCGGGCGACGGCGGTCGATCCGATGGAGGCCCTGAGGTCGGAGTAGGAAATCAGGGTACAGGGTGCAGGGCGCAGGGTACAGGGAACCCGGCACGGAAGTCCTTCGTAAGGGGTAGTCATGATCGAAGACCTTCGTTTCGCATTGCGGCAGTTGCATCGGAGTCCGGGGTTCGCGGCGGCGGTAGTGGTGACGCTGGCATTGGCGATTGGCGTGAACACGGCGGTCTTCAGCCTGCTGGATGGCTTTCTGCTGCGGTCCCTGCCCTATCCGCAGCCGGAACGCGTCGCGGCGCTGGTCCATAGGGTGAACAAGAACAACCCGGCAATCTTCGACGACGATGACTCCTCGGATCTCTTCGCCTGGCGCGGGGTGAAGGAGAATGTTCCCGCAGTGCAGGCGGCGGTTGCCGGCCAGCCCTTCGGCGCGACGGAAGGCGTGAATCTGGAGGCCGGAGCGGCGGAAGGCGGCGCCGTGCGTTACGTGCACAGCTCGAGCGTCTCCGCGCATTACTTCGAAGTGCTGGGCATCGCGCCGATTCTCGGGCGTGGCTTTAGCGAAGACGAGGACCGCCCGGGTACGGGCAAAGCGGCGGTGCTGAGCTATGCGTTGTGGCGGACGACATTTCATGAGGACCCAGGCATCCTGGGCAAGTCGATTCTGCTGAAGGGTGCCCCGTACACGGTGGTCGGGGTGCTGCCGCGCGGCGCGCAGATGCCGAATCCGGCCGATGTGTGGACGCCGCTGATGCCCGACGATCCCAATGGAGTGTGCGCCGGAACGAACTGCCTCATCCTGATGCGGCTGCGGCCCCGAGCCAACTGGCAGGAAGTGCGCGGGCAGCTGGCGCACCTGCCGCCGGCGCGCAATACGAATCTTGCCAAACAGAACGTGTGGTATTACCCGAGCCCGCTGAACTTCTATGCCGGCAGCGCCATGCGTTCGCAGACCCAGGCGCTGATGGCCGCGGTGGGATTCATCCTGCTGATCGCCTGCGCGAACCTCGCCGGGCTGATGCTGGCGCGCATCCATCGCCGCACGCCGGAAATGGCGACGCGGATGGCTCTGGGTGCGTCGCGGGCAAGAATCCTGCGCCAGCTCTGGGTGGAGAACCTTGTGCTGGCGCTGGCCGGAGGCGCCGCCGGGGTGGGTCTGGCGCTCGCGCTGTTTCCGGTCATGAAGCGAATGCTGCCCGACGAGATGATCCCCATTGGCGGCTTCGGGCTCAATGCACCGGTGTTGCTGTTTGCCCTCGGCGTCTCAGTGGTAACCAGCCTGCTGTTCGGCGCGCTGCCGGCGATGGAGACGCGGCGCGTGGATCTGCGCAGTTCTATTGCGACCGGTACACGGTCTGTCGCTGGCGGATCGGGATGGGCGCGCCAGTGGCTGATCGGCGCCGAGGTCGCGCTGACGCTGGTGCTGCTGGCCGGAGCGGGTTTGCTGGTGCGCACGCTGGTGCACCTGGAGTCGCTGCCTGCGGGATTCGATGCAACGAATGTCGTGGTGGCGAAGGCCTCGCTCGACGATGCGCGCTACCACGATCCGGCGGCCTTCCAAAGATTGCTGCGGGACAGCGTCGCTGCCATGCAGAGGATTCCAGGGGTGAGGAACGCCGCTGTGGCGTTGAGCGTGCCCTACGAGACCTTCATCAACAATGACCTTGCGATTGTCGACGGGAAGCTGGCAGGCGTCGGTGAGAACGCCAGCAGCTTTGACTACATCACGCCCGATTATTTCGCGACGCTGCGGATTCCCCTGCTCGCCGGACGAGGAATACAGGATTCCGACACGTCGACCTCGCAGCCGGTGGCGGTGGTGAATTCTGCCTTCGCCAGGCGCTTTTACGACGAGGCGAGTCCGATCGGACGCCACTTCAAAAGTGGCGACCAGGTCATCACCATCGCCGGCATCGTTCCCGATGTGCTCGATCAGTCGAATGTGCAGCGCGATGCGCCCATCGGCGTCGATCCCATTTTCTACATTCCTTACACACAGGCGTCCCCGCGGCTTCTGGCCATCGTGCATATCTGGGCTCAGCCGTCGTGGGTGGTGCGCACGGCCGGTCCGGTGGGGTCATTGACGGAGCAGATGCAGCGTGCGCTGGCCGCCGTCGATCCGGGATTGCCGTTTTCCGGCTTCTACTCCATGAAGGATGTGCTTAATCAGCAGTTACAAATGCAGCGCATCGAAGTGACGCTCCTGGGAACGCTGGCCGGGCTGGCGCTGCTGCTGTCCGCGGTGGGCATCTACGCGCTGGTGTCGAACCTGGTGGTGCAGCGGACCCGGGAGATCGGAATCCGCATCGCGTTGGGATCGACCCTCGGCCAGGCGATGCGGCACATCGCGTCTTCGGGCGTGGCAGCGGCCTGCGGCGGCGTGGTGGTGGGGCTGGTCTGCTCTGTGTTCGTGCTGCGCGTGATGAAGAGCGCGATCTACGGCGTGGGAACCTATGATGCGGCAACGCTGGTGAGCGTGCCGCTGCTGCTGGTGGCGATTGCGGCGGCCGCGAGCCTGCTGCCGGCGCTGCGGATCGCGCGCATCGATCCGGCGGTGACGCTGAGAAGCGAATAAGACAGCGAACTGCGAGCGAACGGCGAGCCAACGTCGAGCGAAAAGCGGCAAGCCAGGAACCGGTCCGCGAAAAAGCGCCCGGCAGAAACCCAGTGCAGCCCGGAGTGAGAAGATAAAACAGGTATGCGCGTAACCATCGAGGGGCTGCGCCGGTGGATAGTGGTGACGGCGGCCCTGCTGCTGGCCCTGGTCGCGGGCCTCATCATTTACGGGCGCAATCGTTTCCGACACATCGAAAAAGATCTGCCGGCGCGTCTGGGAATGAATATTCAGCAGACGGCGAATGGGTTCAGCTATACGCAGACCAGCCAGGGACACGCGCTGTTTACGCTCAAGGCGTCGAAAGAACTGCAGTTGAAATCCGGGCACGTGTTGCTGCACGACGTGGACATCACGCTGTATGGACCGCCCGGATCGGGGCGGACCGACCGCATCTTCGGCAGCGATTTCGATTACGACCAGAGCCAGGGGGTGATCACCAGCCAGGGGGACGTCGACATCGAATTGCAGGGGACGGGGAC
>JBEKIN010000475.1:0-2917 GCA_050011735.1 Acidobacteriaceae bacterium
GTGCCGTACGTGCTGGTGTTCCTGAACAAGTGCGACGCGGTCGAGGACCCGGAGCTGACGGATCTGGTGGAGATGGAAGTGCGCGAGCTGCTGACCAAGTACCAGTTCCCGGGCGATGACGTCGCGGTGATTCGCGGCTCGGCGCTGGGAGCGCTGAACGGCGAAGCGCAGTGGGAAGCCAAGATCGACGAGCTGATGGAGGCGGTCGACAAGCAGGTGCCGATGCCCAAGCGCGCCATCGAGCAGCCGTTCCTGATGCCGATCGAGGACATCTTCTCGATCTCGGGACGCGGGACGGTGGTCACGGGAAGAATTGAGCGCGGCAAGGTGAAGGTGGGCGAGGAAGTGGAGATTGTCGGCTTCCGCGATACCAGGAAGACCGTCGTCACCGGCGTGGAGATGTTCAAGAAGCAGCTGGATGAAGGCATGGCCGGGGACAACGCTGGGCTGCTGCTGCGCGGCATCGCGAAGGAAGATGTGGAGCGCGGGATGGTGCTGGCCAAGCCGGGCTCGATCACGCCGCACACGAAGTTCAAGGCCGAGATTTACGTGCTGTCGAAGGACGAGGGTGGCCGTCACACGCCGTTCTTCAACGGCTATCGTCCGCAGTTTTATTTCCGGACCACGGACGTGACCGGGGTGGCCAAGCTGCCGGAAGGCACGGAGATGGTGATGCCGGGAGACAACGTGGCGCTGGAGATCGATCTGATCACGCCGGTGGCCATGGAGAAGGGTCTGCGCTTTGCCATCCGCGAAGGCGGCAGGACGGTGGGCGCGGGGACGATCTCGGAGATCATTGCGTAGGAGCGCATTAAAGCATTGGCGACCAACGGAATAGCGGCCAAAACCCGCTATTCCGCGTGAAAATGAGGAAAATCAGGTAGGATAAAAAGATGCGGGAAATTGTTACATTGCAGTGCGGGGAGTGCAAAGAGCGCAACTACTCGACGACGAAGAACAAGAAGACGACCACCGGCCGCCTCGAGTTCAAGAAGTTCTGTAATCGCTGCCGCAAGCACACTCCACACAAAGAAACGAAATAAAGCAGGGATTAGGGTTTAGGGATTAGGGTGTAGTGAATTCGCTTGAGGCGAAGTCTTCAGTTTTGCCCGCGCTGCGGGTTGGCCTCCGAAATTCTGAACGCTGATCGCTGAACGCTGCACCCTGCCTTCACAGGGGCGTAAGCTCAACGGTTAAACTGCCGGTCTCCAAAACCGGACTTGGGGGTTCGAATCCCTCCGCCCCTGCCAGATTCACTTGAACCTCAGGAGCAGGGCGGCGATGCCCGTAGCACAGAAGAGCGCGGAAAAGAAGAAGAGATTTATGGCGAAAGCAGCAATCACCAATATCGAGCAAGGCGCTCCCAACCGCGCCCTCAGTGCATTCACCCGCAGCCGCGACTTCCTTCGGGATGTCCGCTCCGAGATGCGCAAGGTGGTCACCCCGTCGTGGAAAGAGGTCCAGTCCACCACCACCGTGGTCATCGTGGCCGTCTTCGCGTTTGCCGGTTTCTTCTGGGTCGTCGATGCGGTGCTCGGCAACGCCATCAAGTACATCTACACGTGGATGGGCGCACTCCAGTAATTCGTCGCCCGCAAGAGGATTGAATGGTAATGGCGGAAGAAACGCAGAACGAACCGCAGAACGAAACACAAACCCCGGCAGAAGGCGCCGAACCGGCACAGCCGCAGCTCGCCCCGCCCGCGAACGAGCGCTTCCGCTGGTACATCATCCACGCCTATTCGGGCTTTGAGCGCAAGGTGCGCGAATCCATTGAGACGCGCGTCCAGGCCTTCGGCCTGCAGAACCGCATTGGCCGCGTCATGATCCCCACCGAAGCCGTCACCGAAATCACCAACGGCAAGAAGCGCACCGTGGAACGCGTCTTCCTCCCCGGCTACGTCCTCGTCGAAATGGATCTCGACAACGACCTCTGGCACGTCATCAAGAACACACCCCGCGTCACCGGCTTCCTCGGCACCGGCGACAAGCCGGTCGCGCTCACTGACGATGAAGTCGGCTCCATCCTCTTCCGCAGCGACAGCTCCAAAGAGAAGCCGCGCCTCAAAGTCAAGTTCCAGAAGGCCGAGTCGGTCCGCATCACCGAGGGCCCGTTCGCCAACTTCAACGGCATCGTCGACGAGGTCAACGAGGATCGCGAAACGCTGAAGGTCATGGTCACCATCTTCGGCCGCTCCACTCCGGTCGAGCTCGACTTCGGCAAGGTGGAGAAGATCGCCTAGCGGGCAAAAGGCCGCTGAGGCGAACAGGTTTTGTATCAGGGCACGACTTCAGTCGTGCCGTTGCGACAAGAAATAAGAGGGGCTTTAGCCCCTGCTCACGAAAGGTCTCAGGCAATGGCAGCACCGACAAAAAGGATTTCCGCGCAAGTGAAGCTCCAGATTGAAGCAGGCAAAGCCACGCCCGCGCCTCCGGTCGGCCCCGCGCTCGGCCAGGCTCAGGTCAACATCATGGAGTTCTGCAAACAGTTCAACTCTCGCACTCAGGCAAAGGACATGGTCGGCCTCATCATCCCGGTGGTCATCACCGTCTACGCCGACCGCACCTTCACCTTCATCACCAAAACGCCTCCAGCCTCGGTGCTCCTGAAGAAAGCCGCCAACCTGGCCAAAGGCTCCGGCACGCCCAACAAAGATAAGGTAGGGAAGGTTTCCGAAGCCCAGGTGCTCGAGATCGCGAAGCAGAAGATGCCCGACCTCAACGCCGCCTCCGTCGAAGCCGCCGTGAGGAGCATCAAGGGCACCGCCCGCTCCATGGGCATCGACGTCGTCGCGTAACATCGCGGGCGAATCTTCCCCCTCGCGTCCGCGGAACAAATCAGGTAAAAAAGGGCGTACTGTTTCCCCACCGGAAAGAGGCGCCCTCGATGCAACGACACCCACGCGGTCTTCTGCTC
>JBEKIN010000476.1:0-2914 GCA_050011735.1 Acidobacteriaceae bacterium
TACCCCGCCGAATTCACCCAGGGAGCCCGCTCCGCCATCACCACCTGCCTCCGCATCACTCCCCAGGAAAAAGTCACCCTCATCACCGACATCGCAACCGCCCCCATCGCCGCCGCACTCGCCGCCGAACTCGCCGTTGCCGGCTGCCCATGGTCCGCCTTCCTCCTCGAAGACCTCGCCCCGCGCCCCCTCGCCGACATGCCCGCCCCCGTCCTCGCCGACATGGAAACCTCCCAGGTCTCCATCTTCGCCGTCCAGGTCCAGCCCAACGAGCTCCGCTCCCGCATGCAGATGACCGACATCGTCAACCGCCGCCACATGCGCCACGCCCACATGGTCAACATCACTCCAGAAATCATGTGCCAGGGCATGCGTGCCGACTTCAACTTAGTCGACCGACTAAGTCAAAAAGTCCTCGACCGCGTCCGCCAGGCTACAAGAATCCGCGCCACCACCGCGGCCGGAACTAACATCACCGCCGACATGAACCCCACTTATAAGTGGTTCAAAACCTCCGGCATCATCTCTCCCGAGAAATGGGGCAATCTCCCCGGCGGCGAGTGCTTCACCTCTCCCGGAGAAGTCAACGGCACCTTCGTCGTCGATGGCGTCGTCGGCGACTGGCTCTGCGCTCGCTACGGTCTCCTCGCCGCAACCCCGCTCACCATCGAGATCGCCGCCAACCGCATCCTGTCTTGCGCCAGTGCGAACAAGCAGCTCCAGACCGACTTCTGGGACTACACCCACACCGACGAAAACTCCGACCGCGTCGGCGAATTCGCCATCGGCACTAACCTCGGCGTCGAGCGCGTCATCGGCAACATCCTGCAGGACGAGAAATTTCCCGGCATCCACATCGCTTTTGGGAATCCGTATGGCGAACACACCGGCGCCCCCTGGCGCTCCGGCACTCATATCGATGTAGTAGGCCTGGGCTTCAACATCTGGCTCGAATCAGAATCAGGATCAGAACAGATCATGCGCGAAGGCCGCTTCCTCATCGCCGCCTGAAGAACCAATCAAAATCTGGTATGCGCATACCCCGTTTCGATGGACGGCTTCGCGAAGCCAAAACGCGCCGTCTCTCGGATTCGGGAAAGTACTTCTTCAGCGCAAGAAAACGCGACTCAATCAATGTCCAGGTAATCAGCGCCGTAATCCACGAGAGAATCGCGACAAGAAGCATGTTGATAACCACCGCCACAGCCAGGGAGTGCGTGTAGGCGGATAACTTGGCCGTCGATAAAGTGCGGTTCAGCCCGATCTGTATGGGGAAATGAAATACATAAAGTGCGTAGCTGTACTTCCCCACAGTTCTCAGCGCGCGCAGGCTCATCAGGCGGCGAAACAATCCGGGCTTGCCCAGCTGCACAATGATCAGCGAAAACGAAATCGCGACCAGCGAAAACCCGACCGTGCTCTCCCACGCGCCTCCCAGCAGGACAGCAAAAATAGCCAACCCCAGCAGAGGAAGAAGTGCAAAGGAAGCGATGCGCTGCAGCCGCTCACGCCACTGTGCATGCGACTGCGCGATCGCAACCGATCCGGCTATCGCGAACGAATCAATGCGGCAAGGGGTGAGAGTCAAAATCACCGCATCCGGCCAACCTCGCGCTTGCAGCACCACGCGCAACAAAAGCGCGCCCAAGGCGATGACGCCCACTGCACCCATCAGCCGTTTCGCCGAAAGAGAAAAAACCAGAAACGGCCACATCAGGTAAAAGTGCTCTTCAACCGCCAAGGTCCAAAAATGGTTCAGGGACGACGTGATGAATGTGCCTGTCTCCGCGATCCTGAGATTCGTTCCATAGAACCACAGCCAATGGAGATCGGCTGCGGCCTCCGCGGTCTTGGCCGCTCCGATGTGCACCACATGCCAATGAACGACCAGGAAGTAATAGAGCACCAGGAAAAAATAATAGAGAGGGAAGATGCGCAGTGCTCTGCGCGCGTAGAAATTCCGGAAATAGTGCGCATCGTTCTTCGCGGCGTAGAGGATGCCGGTAATCAGGAAGCCCGACAGGCAGAAGAACAAATCCACGCCCAGCCGTCCCAGCTCGATCACATCTTTGAAGATTCGAAACGTGCCCTCCGGAAGAATGATGGTGTGCAGCAGGAAAACCATGATTAACGCCACACCGCGCAGTCCATCCAGGGCCGGATCGTGCGAACGCTTGGCTGCGGCATCGCTGGGGGAGGAGCGATCCACAAGTGTCATGGAATTCACCCTACCATACCTGTGGATCAGGGGCCGTCAGCTCGGGTGGCACGAAGCTGAAAGGCTCCGCGCGGCGAAATTGTTCCACGTGGAACAATTTCGCCGTCCAGGCAAACGCTTGCGTGGCATTGCAATTGTTCCACGCTTCCAGATTGTTCCACGTGGAACAATTGTATTGGCTATCACTGCTGTTGATGCGGGTTCGCGAAGTATATGGACTTACTATGCAGGGGATGATCGAATTGCGGATGTTCGCAGCACAAGACTTGAGAGGCTGCTTTTGAAGAGAACTGGACAAATCCTCGCAGTCGCCGTGGTCCTGCTTCTCGTCGGACTCATTCTTGGGGGATGTGGCGGCACGTGGGTCGACGACCAGGACAATTTCAAACGGGTCTTCGGCTTCGACAAACCCTTTGATGTGGAGGTCCGGCACAGCTATTACTGGAAATCTCCCCACTGGAGTACGGAGTACCGGTACTACATCGCATTGCGCGGCTCCGTGAAGTTTGCGAGCGGGCTCACTGCTCCCCAGGTGATGACGCCGGCCGTACCGGACGCGGGCGCGCTGGCCGTGTGCGGCAGCAATCCTCCTCGCTGGTTTCTCTCGAAACCTCTCAGTCATTACGCGATGTGGGTGCCAAAGAATTCAAGCAAATATCGCGTCTTCCGCGATGAGGACGATGGGACCCTCTACGT
>JBEKIN010000477.1:0-2914 GCA_050011735.1 Acidobacteriaceae bacterium
CGTCCAGGAATGGGCGGACTCTTGAGGCTAGCCGACGGCGGCAAGCAGAGTCAAATCAAGGGATCGTGGGGAACGGCATTCTAGCCGTCAGCCCTATCCCGGAAGGGAAAAAGTCACACCCTCTTTCTCTGCTTCGGATGGGCCCGCTTCGACGCGCCTCTTTTCTTATAGGCCTTCTTCCCCGGCGTCTTTGCCGCCACCATCTCATAAGACGCCTGAATCAACTCCCGCAATTCATCCCCCCGCACCGCATCCAATCGATCCAGCATCACCCACTTGTACCGCCCCACATAAGGCGCCGGACGAATGTCCTCTCGCTCAATCAGTTCGGCAAAAGTTTCTGGCGTGCATTTGAAACACAGACGCGGATCGTCGAGGCCAAGCATCAGAAAAATCTTCCCCCCTACTTTAAAGCAAAGGTCGTCACCCCACTGCAGGTTCTCTTTGGCCTCGGGAAAGGTCAGCGAGTATTCGCGAATCGTATCGACATTCATCATGTTTCAATTCTGAATCGCATCGCCGCCAGCATCAATCGAAACTGATTAAGGAGATTGAAATGCAAACTCGTAAACTTGGCAACTCCGATCTGCACATCACGCCGGTCGGCTATGGAGCCTGGGCCGTCGGCGGTTCTGGATGGCAATTCGCCTGGGGATCGCAGGACGACAACGACTCCATCGCCGCCATCCATCGTGCACTCGAACTGGGCGTGAACTGGATCGATACGGCCGCCGTCTACGGCTTGGGACACTCCGAGGAAGTAGTGGCCCGCGCCCTCAAAAACTGGCTCGGCGCCAAACCTTACGTATTCACGAAATGCTCGTTGCGCTGGGATTCCCATGGTCAGGTTCGCAAAGTCCACAGTGCCGATTCGATCCGCACCGAAGTCGAAGAGAGCCTGCGCCGGCTTTCCAGGAATGTGATTGACCTTTACCAGATGCACTGGCCTCCGGATGATCCCGACTCTCCTGCACTGGAGCAGGCTTGGTCCACGCTCGCCGACCTCAAGCGCGAAGGTAAGGTTCGCTGGATCGGCGTCTCCAACTTCAATGTGCAACAACTAAAGCGCGCACAGGCCATCGCTCCCGTCACTTCGCTGCAGCCTCCCTATTCTCTCGTACATCGCGAGGTCGAAGAAGACGTTTTGCCCTACTGCTTGCGTGAAAACATTGCAGTGATTGTTTATTCCCCGATGGCGTCTGGCCTTCTCACCGGCGCCATGACTCCCGACCGCGCGGCCAGGCTGCCCCAGGACGACTGGCGAAAGGGCCACCCGGACTTCACGGAACCGAATCTCACTCGTAATCTGGAGCTGGTCGCTCGCCTGCGCGAGATTGCCCAACGGCACAACCGCTCAGTTGGCGAGGTCGCCATTGCCTGGACCCTGCACAATCCCGCCGTTACCGGAGCCATCGTCGGAGCCCGCGACGCCAGGCAGGCCGAAGGCGTGATGCGCGCCGGCGACCTGCAACTCAACGACCAAGAAATAAACGAAATCGAGGAATACCTCGCCGCGGCCGCAGCGTAGAGAATCTCACCACGGAGTGGTGGAAAATCATTGCCATTCCTCGTCACGAGGAATCTGTGCTTGCCTCCGTCCGATCAGACCTCGCCCACCTCCCTGATCACCGTCACCTTGCTATAAGCCACGCTAAACCCCAGCCGCTCACAGTTCCGCTGCGAGGTCGAGCCGCCCTGGGTCACCACAACGGCGTATTCGCATCCCGCCTGTGCCGCAGCTCTCAGGCGCACGCCGAGCAGCGCTGTTTGCAATCCCCGTCCCCGATACTCCTGGGCCGTTCCCGCTCCGCACAGCGCGAATACCCGATGCTCTGGAATCACGAGCCCAGCTCCACAAGCTACGATTTTGTTTTCGAAACTGGCAGCGAACGTCATCGCTCCGTCCATCTGATAGAGCGGCGTTAGCAGATCCTTGATCGCCTCCGGTGCGCCGTCGGGAAAAAACGCGCGCTCAACAATGCCTCCCAATTCTCGCGCTTCTGCCAGCCGCCCGCGACGAATCTCGCAACCGGCCGGAGCGGCAGGAAACTTCTCCGCCGCATCTAGCTTGCGGTAGAGCAGGTTGTTCAATTCGGCGATGCCATACCCGCGCTCCTTGAACATCGCAAACACAGCGGCATCGTGCAGCGGACAAAGATCCACCTGCGATGGGGCGTGGCGCGAACGATAGAACTGCTCCACGCGATCCAAATCCTGCGCCGTGAACGGACCATCCAAGCCCAGGCCGGTCGCTCGTCCGATGGGCGATCCCAATCCTGCGAATATCATATGGCCACCGCAGATCGTCTCCTCCGCGGCGCCAATGTCAGTGCGGGTTTTCATGAACACTCGCGCGTACAAAACCTGCGGCATCTCCTCGCAGGCCTCAAAACGGCGCGCCAACGCCTTATCCACAAATTGCATGTCCGTAATCCTTTCTAGATTGAAACCGCGTGAACGGCAAAAGCGGAACGCGCACACTTCGGCGCTCGCTTCACAAGTTGCAAGGTCGCGGATCTAGCGAACGGCAGTCATCGGCAGAACGGCAGAATAGCGCGGAAGCGGGGAACTTTCAAGCCTGCGATTCGAACGCAATCGACAGTCACACTTGTTCGCGGGCCTCTCCCAGGGCCACGCTCACGTCCAGCTGTTTTTTGTTTCGGTAGATCGTCACCTTCACCGTATCTCCAGCGCGATGGTTATTCATCATCTGAGAAAGTGCCTGTTCGTCCTCAACTTTTTCGCCGTCGATCGCGACAATCAAATCTCCACCTAACAGGATTGGGGTGTTCCCGAGATAGGCGCGCTCGGAGCCGGCGCGCAGACCCGCCTGATCCGCCGAACCGCCTGGGATAACTTGCACGATCAGCAAACCGTAGTCGGCGGGCAGCCCCATTTCATCGGCCAGTTCCGG
>JBEKIN010000478.1:0-2884 GCA_050011735.1 Acidobacteriaceae bacterium
GTAGGGGTCTTGCATGGGGAAAAGATAGCTCCTGAGGGAGCCGGGAAACAAGGGGGCGAGGCAGCAATGGAGCCAGGGAGCGGCTTCCAGCTAATGGCCCCTGACCTTTTCGTGCGCGATGGATTCGGCAGGTCCAGAATCTGCAGTGGCCGCAATGTGGCGGCCGGAGTGGAACCAGCTCATGTGCGGAAGGGCGCGCTCGGCGTGGCGGCGGATGGCGATGAGTTCGGCGACAACAGAGACGGCAATTTCTTCGGGAGTGACAGCGCCGATGTCGAGGCCGACGGGCGAGTGGACGCGATCGAAGAGGGCGGGGTCGAGGCCTTCGCCAGTGAGCTCGCGGAAAACCGTAATGGCCTTGCGCTTGGAGCCCACCATTCCGATATAGCGGGCCGGTGTTTGCACGGCCCAGCGGAGGACTCGCATATCGTCGCGATGGCCGCGGGTGCAGATAACGACATAAGACGACTCGCTGGGAGCGAGTTCGGTGACAGCTTCATCGAAATCTCGCGCGATGACCTGGAGGGCATTGGGGAAGCGTTCGGCATTGGCATAGGCATCGCGGTCGTCGGCGACGATGCAGTCGAAGCCGGCGTTGCGGGCAGTCTTAAAGAGCTCGAGGGCGACGTGACCGGCGCCGAAGATGTAAAGCAGCGGCATGGGCAACACCGGCTCGACGAAGATTTCGAGCGTTCCGCCGCAGACCAAGCCGGTATCGTACTTCGGGTCCTGGTTGAGGTCGAAGGTGAGGCTACGGGGCTTCTCCTGCGAAATGACGTCGCGGGCTGCCTGCCAGACCTCAGCCTCGACGCAACCGCCGCCGATGGTGCCGGCGATGGAGCCGTCGTCGCGGACCAGCATTTTGGCGCTCTGGAATGAGGGGATGGAGCCGCGCGAGTTGACAATGGTGGCCACGGCGCCGCGACGGCCCTCGCGCTGCAACTTGACGATCTCCTCGTAGATGTTCACAGGTCTGATTATTCGAGCGAGCGGGGACGAAGTCAAACAGGCGGCGAGCGAGCCACCCCCCCGGCAGGCCTAAATCGCCGCCGGAGGCACCGGCCTCCACCCCAGCGAGCAAGGCCCGCTCCCCGGGAACCCGGCGCGGCGCAAGGCAGCGAGGCAGCGGGCCGACGACCGCACACTGCGCTCAAATCGTCCGGCGCGACGTCGATTCCGGTCCGAAACCCACCCGATTTACGGCTCCGCCGCGGGGTGTACAATCGCCAGTGCATTCCGCAGGGGAACTGCGAACGCAGCGAATTTGGAACGTGATCGGAGGCAAGATGAAAACCTTTTCAAGACGCGACATGTTAAAGACGAGCCTGTTGGCTCCGGCAGCGATGGTGACGACGCAAGGGCACAGTTCGGTTGAGTCGGCCATGCACGCCGTGACCGAAGTGACCGGACCGCTGAGCGCTCCGGCGCAGTTGGCCTCGCCCACACCTGGAGCGGGACGGGAGCGGCTGCTTCTCGATTTCGGATGGACGTTCCACTTCGGCAACGCCTGCGATGCGACCAAGGATTTCGGCTATTCCAGCACCGAGGCGGGAAATTTTCAGAAGACCGGGAATTTTATGCCGGCGGCCGGGGCGTCATTTGACGACTCGGACTGGCGCAGCGTTGATCTGCCTCATGACTGGGCCGTGGAGCTGCCCTTCAAGAACGATCCCGATCTGCAGAACAAAGGATTCTACCCGCTGGGCCGCAAGTATCCCGAGACCAGCGTGGGCTGGTACCGGCGGATTTTTGACTTATCCGCCGCCGACGCAGGCAAGCGGATCACGATCGAATTCGACGGCGCTTACCGCGAAACGATGGTGGTGTTCAACGGCTTCTATATCGGGCAGCACAGTGGAGGCTACGACCCGTTCACCTTCGATCTCACGGATTTCGTCAATTCCGGCGAGGGGCCCCGCGGGCGGAATGTGCTGCTGGTGCGCGTGGATGCCACCGAAAGCGATGGGTGGTTTTATGAGGGCGCCGGGATTTACCGGCATGTGTGGCTGGTGAAGACGCACCCGGTACACGTGAAGCAATGGGGCACGCTGGTGAAGTCGGAGATCGGGCCGGGCGGAGCGACGTTGTCGGTTTTGACAGAGGTGGCGAACGACGGCGATGGGGGGGCAGAGAAGGTGCGCGTGGTTTCGACCATCGTCGATCCGGCAGGCGCGGCTGTGGCCAAAGATGTTGCGGCAGCGGGCGGAATTGGAGAGCGCGAGCGAAGGGATTTTCGGCAACAGATCTCCGTCAGCCGGCCCGAACTGTGGTCGCTGGAGGAACGGAACCTCTACAAGCTGGTGACCGAGGTGCAGGTGGACGGGGAGACGATAGATCGCTATGAGACGCCGTTCGGGATCCGGTCGGTGGTCTACGACGCGGCGAAGGGGCTGATGCTGAATGGCGCCGCCGTGCCGGTGAAGGGAACGTGCAATCACCAGGACCACGCGGGAATCGGGGCGGCGCTGCCTGATGCGGTGCAGTGGTATCGCGTGCGCAAGCTGCAGGAGATGGGATGCAACTCGCTGCGTACGTCGCACAATCCGCCCACGCCGGAATTGCTGGATGCATGCGATCAGCTGGGCATGCTGGTGAATGACGAGACGCGTATGATGTCATCGAATCCGGAGGGCCTGAGCCAGTTTGAGAACCTGGTGCGCCGCGATCGAAACCATCCCAGCGTTTTCATGTGGTCGCTGGGCAACGAAGAAGCGCAGGCTCTGACACCCAAGGGAGCGGCGATTATCACCGCGATGAAGGAAGTGGCCACGCGCCACGATGGATCGCGGCTAACGACCATCGACGGCTCGATTGACGGTGACAAGAACAGCGGCGTGGGTGGGCTGGCGGTTTGCGACGTGATCGGCTACCACTACGCGGACCC
>JBEKIN010000479.1:0-2871 GCA_050011735.1 Acidobacteriaceae bacterium
CATCCGCTCAACCTTGAAGAAACCAAGTCCTACGTCACCCAGCGCCTGCGGATCGCAGGTTCGAATGGCGAACCGATTTTCGAGCCGGAAGCCATCACCGCCCTTTTCCGGTATTCGGTGGGCATTCCGCGCATCATCAACCTGCTGGCGGAGCACTGCCTGGTGAGCGCATTCGTGGATCAGAAGAAGACAGTCGCGGCCGATGTGGTTGACGCGGTGGCCCGCGATTTCGATTTGAGCGATGGCAACGCCGCTGCGGCCATGATGGCGCCGGTTCCGTCGTCGGAAAAGTTTGATCTGGTCGAAGCCTTGCGCACGCTGGCAACGCTCGCCGACCGGTTGCGTCAATCCGAACAACAAGATCTCCCCAAGGAAGGGAAACTATGAGCCGTATCCATGACGCTTTAAAACGCGCCGAACAAGAAAGAGCAACCTCCACGGGGACGCACTCCGAGCCCACTTTAGACCAGCAGGAATCGCCACGGGACAACATGCCGTCGCTGCAACCAACCCTGCAGTCCGTGGGAACCACGGGCATGCCCGGCATGAGCGCCGGCATGAATTATGAATCGCTGCTGGCGCGCTGCCCGCAAAGCCAATGGACCCCCGATCCGCGCACCATGCTTTTCTTTCAGGAGGACGACAGCCGACTCGGCGCGGAAGAGTTTCGCACGCTGCGCTCGCGCCTTTACCAGATCCGGGAGAAGATGCCGCTCAAGCGTTTGCTCGTGACCAGCGCGCTTCCGAAAGAAGGGAAGTCTTTCGTAGCGGCCAATCTGGCCCAGGTTTTAGTGCGGCAGCACGGACGCCGCGCCCTGGTGATCGACGCCGATCTGCGCAATCCTGGGATGCACCGCCACTTCGGAGCCTCGCAGGCGCCGGGATTGGCCGAATACTTATTGGGCGAATGCGATGAGTTTGCCCCGTTGCAACGCGGCTCCATGGAAAATCTATTCTTCCTGCCCGCGGGCCGGACGGTTGCCAGCGCCCCGGAACTGCTGGCCAACGGCCGTCTGAAGCTGTTTCTGCAGCGCGTCGAGCCCTTATTCGACTGGATCATTCTCGACTCTTCGCCCGTCATCCCGGTCTCGGATGCGACCCTGGTCGCGGGGGCCTGCGACGGCATTCTCATGGTTGTGCGCGCGTCGGTTACGCCTGCCGATCTGGCGCGACGCGCCCGCGAAGAATTTCCCGACAAGCTGCTGCTCGGAGTTGTGCTGAACGGTTCCGAAAAAGTGCAACGTTCCAAGTACTACTATGGCGAGGCCGTAACCAGCCCGGCCTGAAATGAACCGAGGTCCCATTGATTCGGCTGTTTCATGTTTACTACCCGATTCGAACACTCGTCCTGCTGCTGGGAGAGGCCCTGATCGTTTGGACCTCGTTTCTGGTGGCGGCGCTGGTGGTCTATCAGGAAGACAGCTACATTGAGCTTTATTACAATCACGGCTTCTCCAAGATATTCGTGCTCACCGCCGTCGTGTTGCTGTGCTCGCATTGGTTCGATCTCTACGATACGGCCCGGCTGAACACGCGGGGGGAACTCTACTTTCGCTTGCTGATGGTCCCCGGCCTCTTGGCGTTCGTGATGGCCGGCATCAGCCTGTTCCGTCCTGACTTCCTGCTCGGCAACGGTTCCACGCCGCTCGGTCTGCTGATCGTTGCGCTGGCTCTTTTCGGATGGCGGCTGGGTTATGGCTGGCTGGTGCAGTTGCCGATCCTGGTGGAACGCGTCTATGTTGTCGGGACGGGCGAGCGCGCCCAGCGCCTGGTGCAGGGCCTGCGCCAGAATCCAGAGATTGGCGTGGAGATTGCCAGTTGGACGGGCAAACTCGAAGGCGCGGTGACACGCGAAGCCGTCGCCGCTCACCTGATGGACGTGGTCAAGAAGCAGAAAGTGCATCGCGTGATTGTCGCCGTGCCCGATCGCCGCGGCACCACTCCGATGAAGGAACTGCTCGAACTGCGGATGCAGGGCGTCAAGATCGAAGAGGCCGCTTCGTGGCTCGAAAAAATTTCCGGCAAAATCGAAGTCGAAAACCTTTACCCGAGCTGGCTCGTCTTTAATGAAGGTTTTCGCCGGAGCGCGGTTTTCGTGCTGGTTCGGCGCGTGCTATCCATCATCATTTCGCTCATAGGTCTGCTGCTCGCCCTGCCTTTGCTGCCTTTCGTTGCGCTGGCCGTCCGCCTTGATTCCGAGGGGCCTGTGTTCTACACCCAGACGCGCGTGGGCAAGCGGGGACGCCTGTTCAAGGTGGTGAAGTTCCGCACCATGCGCCAGGATGCCGAGTCCAGCAGCGGTGCGCAATGGGCGGCCGACAATGACCCACGAATCACGCGCGTGGGCAGGTTTCTGCGCATGTCGCGACTGGATGAGATTCCCCAGTTGTGGTGTGTGCTCAAGGGCGATATGGCCTTCGTCGGCCCGCGTCCCGAACGTCCGGAATTCATCGAGGGCCTGTCCAAAGAGATCCCGTATTACGGCGTGCGCCACATGGTGCGTCCCGGAGTCACGGGATGGGCGCAGATCAAATACAAGTACGGCAGCACGATCGAGGATGCTCGCGAAAAACTACAGTACGACCTGTACTACATCAAGCACGCTTCCATTGGTCTGGACCTGCTGATCATGTTTCAGACGGTGAAGATCGTGATCCTGGGCCGGGGCGCGCAGTGAAAATGAAATGGCTATTCTGGTTCGCGGCGTCGCTGATTGGCTACTCCTACCTGGGGTATCCGGTGTGGTTGTGGCTGCGCAGCCGGTGGTCGCCTCGTCCGGTACGCCGAAGTGCGAATGAACCTTCGGTGTCAGCGGTCATGGTGGTACGAAATGAGGAAGCGGTAATCGCGAGGAAGCTGGAGAACCTGCTA
>JBEKIN010000480.1:0-2844 GCA_050011735.1 Acidobacteriaceae bacterium
GTATTGCACCGGCTCCTGCCGCGCCCGCCGCGCAACCCACTTCTCAAATCGTGAGATTTGTTCCGCCGTCAGCTCCGCATCCGCATGCGTCATCATCCACGCGCGATCCCGCCCCACCACGCGCATCAGCAACAATTCCGCATCCCGCCGTGCCGTGGCCAGCGAATGCAGTTTCGCCGTCGCGGAGAGAAGTGCCTCGCGAACCGTCTCGGTGGATTTCACTTTGGAGCTTACGAAGCGACCTTGCGCCGCTTCCCTTGCCTCGCCAGCCACTGCCGAACCGCCTCTTCCACGCGCAGTTCCCAACCCTCGCCCGTCGACTGCATCTTCTCCACAACCTCGGCCGAAAGCTGAATCGGGACCTTCTTCTTTTCCTTGTTCTGCGCGATGATGCCCCTCAGAGCATGGTTCTCGGGCAGCTCGGAGAAGGACTTTGCACGCGCGAAATCCGCCTCCGACCACTCCGGGTTCTCATCGTCGATTAGTTCCGGATCCGGTTTTTTCGGCATACAGCCTCCTCTCCTTCCGATTGGCGCGTCTCAGACTTATGACCCGCAGCGTGCCTTCCCGCAGCGTGAAGACCAATGCATGAAGTTCAGCCCCAATCCGACCCAACACTCGGTAGCGCACCTCGCCATAGTCGCGCCTTTTGTCTTCGACCGTAATCGCCGTCCCAAAATCAAACTCCGCCGCCCGCTCAAAGGATAACCCGCGCTCCCGAATATTCCGCTCGTTTTTCCGGGGATCGAACGTGATCTTCACTCAAAAAGCGTAGTTCCGTTCTAACTCGAGCCACAATTCAAATCCGCACTCCGCACATTACCAACGTCCCCCTTCAAGACCTCATTCCCCGCACAGCACCCCAATATCCGCCCACCCAAACGCAATCTCCGGCAGCGTCGTCCCGCCAATCTCAATCCCCTGCTCAGCCACCTTCACTCCGCCCAAGCGTGCGTAAAACCCGCATGCCGGATTCTCCTTGAGGACCCACACCACCAGGTTCGCGAATTCCTGCCGCCGCAGTTCCGCCGCCACGCGCCGCACCAGCGCCGCGCCAGCGCCCTTCCTCTGATGCGAAGCCAGCAGATAAATTGCGCCCAGCTCCCCCTGGTAGCCGTCCACCGGATGCATCATCGCCCCTCCGGCCGCAAACCCAAAAATCCCCGCCTCATCCTCTGCGACAAAAACCGTCGGTTTCCCCTCCGTCAGCCGCGTCTCCCAGCGCGCCGCTCCGTCCTCCACCCGCAGCCCGTCGATATATTCCTGCGCAATGATCCCCGGATACGTCGTCTTCCAGCTCGCCAGATGCACCTCGGCAATCGCCCGCGCATCCCCCGGCCTCGCCTCTCTAACTTTCACGTTCGATCCTCATCGGGTCTGTACCCCAAACCTGTGCCCTGTACCCTGTAACCTATACGCTGCCTTACGCGGCTTCGCTCTTCAGCCGCTCCGAATTAAAGTGCGCAATCAGCGCATCGATCACCGGCTGCAGCTTGCCTTCCATCATTTCCGCCAGCTGATGAATCGTCAGCCCGATCCGGTGATCCGTCAGCCGGTTCTGCGGAAAGTTGTACGTCCGAATCTTCTCGCTCCGGTCGCCCGACCCCACCTGCTGCTTGCGCTCCTTCGCCAGCGCCGCCTGCTGCTTCTCCATCTCCATCTCGTACAGCCGAGCCCGCAGCACCCGCATGCCCTTTTCGCGGTTCTTGATCTGCGACTTCTCGTCCTGGCAGCTCACCACCGTATTCGTCGGCAGATGCGTAATCCGCACCGCGGAGTACGTCGTGTTCACACTCTGCCCGCCCGGTCCCGACGAACAAAACGTGTCGATGCGGATGTCCTTCGCCTCGATCTTCACGTCCACATCCTCGGCCTCCGGCAGCACCGCCACCGTAATCGCCGACGTGTGCACCCGCCCCTGCGTCTCCGTCGCCGGAACCCGTTGCACCCGATGCACTCCGCTCTCGTACTTCATCTGCGAGTACACGCGGTTCCCCTCGATAATCGCGATTACTTCTTTCAATCCGCCCACCGACGACTCCGACGACGACAGCACCTCCACCTTCCACCGGTGCTGCTCCGCAAATCGCGTGTACATCCTGAACACCTCGCCGGCAAACAGCGAAGCCTCATCGCCGCCCGTCCCCGCGCGAATCTCCAGCACCACGTTCTTCTCATCGTTGGGATCCTTGGGCAGCAGCAGCAGCTTCAGATCCTCTTCAATCTGCGGCGCCCGTGCCTCCAGCGCCGTCAGCTCCTCCTGCGCCATCGCGCGAATCTCCGCGTCGCTCTCGTTCAGCATCCCGCGCGCATCGGCAATCCCCGCCTTCACCGTGCGATACTCGCGAAACTTCTCCACCACCGGCTCCAGGTCCCGGTGCTGCTTCGCCAGCTTCTGATACTGGGCGTGGTCACCGAGCACGGCCGGATCGGCCATCTGCCGGGCTAAACCCTGATACCGAGCTTCAATCTGCTCCAAACGATCCAACATAAAAACCTCCCGGCGCAGGTCCGGTTCAAACAACAAATTAAGGTTGGAAGAAAAGCGCGGCTCTGGCGTAGGCGGCAGGAGCCGCTAGAGAAGAACGCCGAGAATAAATCGCCGCTGCATCATCTCTATTCTACTTCCATTCGATGTTGCGTCATGCAAAAGGACCCAGTTTGCAAACACCGCCGGGTGCCTCACATCTCACCGGTTTGGGCAGACGTTGAGAAGCCCGAAGCGCCCCTGAACGCTGTACGCTGATCGCTGAACGCTGCTTTATGTCCCTCTTCCTCCAGTTCGCCGAGCTCAACGACGCCCTCGCCGTCACCACCAAAAAGCTCGAAAAACGCGCCTTCATC
>JBEKIN010000481.1:0-2842 GCA_050011735.1 Acidobacteriaceae bacterium
GCAGGATCCGATCGCCTGGACCACGGTCACAGGGGCGGTGCCGGTCGCGCTGTTGTACGTCGAGGAGCTGCCGGAGTCCGGGGTATAGGTCGCAGTCAGAGTGTCGTTACCGACAGCCAGTTTCCCCGCCGGGACGGTGATGGTCGCCGATCCTGCGGTTAGCGTAGTAGCTGCCGAGGTATAGGTGCCGCTGCTCAGCGTCACCGAGCCGGTCGGGGTTGGGTTGCCGGATCCGCCGCTGACAACCACGGTCACCTGATCTGACTGTGCCGTGGTGATTTGGGAGGACGCCGGGGTCACCGTGACGGTCGGCGTGATAGCTCCGTGAGCGGTCACGGCAAACGTATCATAACCAAAGACCCCGCAACCGGTTGATCCGCTCGGAAAGTTCTCCACGAATACGTCGAAAGTCGCAGGAGTTGCCACCAGACTGCTGTTGACCGTTACTTCCAATTCCGTAGGGTTGACATAGTCGACGGGACTGAGATAAGTGCCGTTGACCGACACCAGTGATCCGGATGTGAATCCGGTTCCGTTGATGGTGAGAGTAAAGCTGGAGGAACCAGCCCGCACCGAACCCGGGCTCAGGCTCGTGATGGTCAGAGGCGTGCCGGTCGTATTGAAGTTCGCATAGACCAGGGTCTCGCTATCCGCGGTCAGACTCGTCGGATTTGCAGTTCCCGTCAGATCAAAGGTCCAGCCGGCGAAGGTCCATCCAGTTCCGGGTGTGGCCGTGTAGGTCAGCGATGTTCCCCAAGGATAGAAACCGGAATCGGTCGAGGCTGGAGTAATGGCCGCCGTGCCGCCGCAAGGGGGGAAGCCGAAATTCGTCGCGGGCGCATAGACGGAATTTACCGTGGCCGCATAAGTCGTATTCGCAGCTGGGATGCCAGCAGTTGTATGTGAGTATGCTCCACCATCGCTCCAGCTCGAGAATTCGAAACGCGTATTTGAGCTTAACGGGTACTCCGGAGGATTCGTCGTATCGCCGCTGTAACTCAGCGATAACGTGTGTGTGGACCCGGCATTCCAGGAACTGCCATCGTAGGACGTATCGGGAGAGAAGTTCTTGGGTGTATTCCAGTAATTGCCATCAACATAGGCCCAAAGGTTCGAACTGAACTCGTTGGCGATCGTATCAGATGGAACGACATTGACTGTATAGATGTGCGAAGTCGTAAATTCCCCGTTCACCGCAACAGGATTGCCGGTATCGGGCACATAGAATGTCTTCGGATTTGCGGAGAGTCCTCCCGGCAGCCAGAAGTACGGCGACTGCTCATTGAACTCGTAGAAGTTGTATCCGGACGTTGGCGTTGCCGTCAGCATCGCTTCCTGGCGGGCGACGAAGAAGTCACCAGTGGCTCCGGAGTAGGTCTGGGGCTCCGGGGAAACGCTGACGGTTCCCGATCCCGACGGAAACATCGTTTCGGTATATGGCACTAACTGAACGAAGTTCGCCGTGTAAGTGGCAACCGCAGGCGCCGTTGTTGGAAAAGCCGGACTTCCGTTGCCAGGCGTGATTGTAATGGAGTGGCTCTGCTGGCTTGAGTCGCTCCAGGTCCCGTAGGTGTAATAGAAGGTTGTCGATTGCGTGCTGTTCTCGATGTCTCCGGTCAGCGTCTGCACGCCGTTGGCGACACTGAGAGTGTGTGTGGAGTTTGCGGTCCAGCTAAACGTTTGCGGGGTGGTGTAGGTTGTGCTGTCCACGATCACCTGCAGCCCAATCGGATTCGACGTGATCGTTACCGTGGCCGGCGCGTGGCCGTACAGACGAAGAATGCCTTCTTTGTCCCCCGCCGAGTAATCCTGGTTGCCGGCTCCCGGCACGCCTTCGGTTCCTGCAAGCGGAATCCCCGGCGGAATCGTCTCGATCACGGGGCCGCCATTGCTCGAATCGACAAAGGCCGGGTACTGCATTACCGAGGCGTAATCGTAGGCCGTGAGCAACTGCTGGTTCTGCATGTTGATGGCGAAGTTGTCGGGCCACGTGCTTTTGACCACGTTGCCGTAGTACATCGTGACGTAGCTGTTTCGGTCGGTGCGCGTCTGCTCGTGGTAAAGGCCAATAATGTGGCCCATTTCATGGAGAAGGGTCCCAACGGCGCAGTCGGTATTGCAATTCATGTTCACCGGCCCGGGGGTGACGGGATAGCCAATCGTGTTGACGTCGCCTCGCCCGCCCGTGCCGCTTAGAGTAATCACAACGTACGTTGTTTGGGTTGTTCTCTCCGTCCACTGCAGGGAGCCTGAAAAATCCGCGTTGAAAGTGTTGACGGCCTGCGCCAGGTTCGGGCACTCGTCGTCAGCAATGCAGCCATTATCGTCGTAATAAACCACTCCGCCTGGCCACAGCGATCCGGCATCTGCAACGCCTACTATCTGTGGGCTCGCTCCCAGGTTCGGCAGCTGGACGCCGGTGGGGGCTTCGGCGTTTGCCTGCGCTCGCGCGATAGTGATGGAGCTAAAAGCGAAAATGATGAGAGCAAGGAGGCAGCGCTGAAGGGACCAGGGGACCGGCCGTTGGAATGGAGACATAGGATCAACACCCGTGTGAAAGATGGAGCCTTGGGGCTACAGACGTTCCCTGATCCTGCCACGAGGTATCAAGGCTGTCAATTCATCGAATAACTGGTCTTAGAGGAGGGTAAGTAATCGCGCAGGCGAGTTACCGGCGAGTGTTACTGTCCTGCGCGGCCGCGTCGTGGGCTCTTGCCCGCGGTGGAGAGAGGAGCCTCGACCGACATCAACGTTTCCCCGCCGCACAGAGGCTCTCGCCGCAGGGAGTTTTTGGACGTACACATCGGTGTACTGAGCCGCCCGGTTCTGCGCGGCCATGGCG
>JBEKIN010000482.1:0-2841 GCA_050011735.1 Acidobacteriaceae bacterium
CAAGGTGAAAGACTGTCTTCCCCAGATCGATGCCGATTGTGTCGATTTCCATGGACCGCCTCCTGTGCTCACTTCTTATAGCCCCGAAGGGCAAGAAGCGGCGGACCATACCAATTAGTTTCAGCAATAAGCGGGTTTGTCCCTGGCGGGCCTCATTCAGCCACCCGGTTCGACACTGACCATGGAACATCCGTCAAAACCCACTTGCCGTTTCACTCTCCGTACCGCATAGGTCGCCACAGGGACCACGCGAAATTCACTTGCCTTTCCACCGCCACCCATCGCAATATACTGGGCAAGCTAAGGCCATTGCGCGATTCGCCCTGCCCCCACCCTGCTCGCAGTCGAATCGCCGCACAAACTGTGAATCCAGCGTTACTCGCTTCCTGAGCGCTCAACTCAGAAGGAGAAGACACAATGCGTCTCCTGGTATGCTCCATCGTCATCGGCGCTGTCCTGCCCGTCGCTTCCGCCCAAACCTCCGCCCCATCCTCGGCTCAGACTCCGCCCCCCGTCCTGTCCGCCGCCGACGCTGCCCAGCACGTCGGCGAAAACCGGACCGTCTGCGGCCAGATTGTGAATGAATACACCTCGGCCAGCAGCCACGGCACCCCCACCTTCATCGATCTCGACCAGCCCTATCCGCACTCGGTTTTCGACCTCGTCATCTGGGGCGACAACAAGGACACCGTCGGTGCCTTCCCCAAATCAGGCAAGGTCTGCGCCAGCGGCAAAATCACGCTCTATCGGGGCCGGCCGGAAATCCTGCTCGCCGACTGGCATAGCTGGTACGTCCCCAGTGATACGCAGCAGCGCGCTTCCGTCCCTTAGCTCCTCCCTCGGATTTGCAGCTCGAGATCGCTCGGATAAGGCATGTGTCAGGGCACGACTTCAAAGCCTGCCCTCAACGAAGTCGCCGCAGATATTGCGGTCGAACATCTCGAAAATCGCGCTCTCACGCACACACTTCAGTCCCTGCGTCGTTTTGAAGGGGCACAGCTTCAGCTGTGCCGTAGCGGTCGTAGAAGAAATCCGGCTTTAGCCGCGGACACAGCTTGCGGAAAAACCCGCCCACGCTGCGGCCCGCTGTTCACTCCAGCAACAATCAATCCTCCATAACTTCCACCCGACCAGCACAGTTGAAACAACCGTCTAAGCGCACGACAGCGTATCCAGGCGAAACATGGCTGTAACCATCCTCCATCCTCAGTCTGCTGGCACCCGCCGCGAACTGCAGTGACCCCTCGCACACCCGGAACAAAGCAGCTGCGCGCCCCGTATCGATAGTCACTTGGTTCGCGCACCTCCTCCCGCATGACGTTTGTCATAAGCGATTCCTGACAATCGGCACTGCAACTCCTCACCCCCAACGCCGACCATGAGATCAACATGAAGAACAGAACCACATTCCGAGCCTGGGGAATTGCGCCGCTCCTCATCGGACTCCTTCTGCCTTCCGCGCCCCGAGCACAACACTGCGCCGACGGCCTCCGCGTCGAAGGAACCGTCCTCGACCCAACCGGAGCCGCCCTCCCCAACGCCGCCATCGCAGTCAGGAACGGCCCGAGCACCACCACCGATGGCGCCGGACACTATGTCTTGCCCTGCGTCCCCGCCGGCACATCGCGCATCACCGCCAACGCCTCCGGCTTCGCCACCACCAACCTCCCCCTCCACGCGCGTGCGGGAGAAACCCTCCATCTCGATTTCCATCTCGCCCTCGCCACCGTCACCACCAACGTTAATGTCGGCGATGACGACGACGGCGCCAGCCTCGACTCCGATCACGGGATCGGCACCCACACCCTCACTCAGAAAGACATTCAGCAGCTCGCCGACGATCCCGACGATTTCCAGCGCCAGCTGCAAATCCTCGCCGCCGCCAATGGCGGCGCTCCCGGCGCAGCCCGCATCACCGTCGACGGCTTCCAGAACTCCAGCGCCCTCCCCCCCAAAGGCTCCATCGCGCGCATTGTCACCGCACCCGATTTGTTTTCCGCCGAGTACGATACGCCTCCTTATGCTGGCGGACGCGTCGAGATCTACACGAAGCCCGGTGCTTCGAAAGTTCACGGCGCGCTTTTCTTGACTGACAGCGACAGCACCTTCAACGCCAACGATCCCTTCTCCACCGTCGCCACTCCGGCCGGCAAGCGCCGTTACGGCTTCGAGCTCAGCGGTCCCCTCACCAAAACCAAAAGCGACTTCTTCCTCGCCCTCGAAAAACGCGACATCGACGAGTTCAAAATCGTCAACGCCATCACCCTCGACTCCACCGGCGACCAGACCGCCCTCCATCAGTCCGTCGCCGCCCCGCAACGCCTCTGGATCGCCTCCGCCCGCGGCGACTTCCAGGCCTCAAAATCCGACATGTTCACTCTGTCCTTCGCCGCCAATACCAACAACCTCACGAATCAGGGCATGGGCGGCCTCGTCCTCGAAGACGCAGGCTATGACTCCACCGTCAGCGAGTACGACCTCCGCGCCACCAACACGCAAACCATCAGCGTCAACCTCCTCCACGAAACCCACGCCGGCTTCGCCTGGAAAGACACCGCGCAGTCCCCGCTCTCCACCGCGCCCAGCCTCAACGTTGCCGGATTCTTCCTCGGCGGTGGCAGCACCGCCCAGCAGCTCAACGACCGCGAGCGCAACCTCGAAGTCGACGAGGACCTCATCTACACCCACAAAAAACAAACCTGGAAAATCGGCGCGCAGTCCCTCGGCATCTTCGTCCACGAAACCGATCCCAACACCTTCAACGGAGCCTTCACCTTCGCCGGCGGCACGGCGCCCGTCGTCGACTCGAGCAACAACCCCACCGGCGCAACCACCACCATC
>JBEKIN010000483.1:0-2839 GCA_050011735.1 Acidobacteriaceae bacterium
TTGTGGAGATTGCCGGCGGCGTCGCGGGTGAAGTAGTTGACGGTCATCAACCAGTCACGAAGCGGAGGCGCGGAGAGCAGGGTTGCGGCCTGAATGCCGGGCTGGGTTTCGAGGTCATCGACGATCTGGAGGCTTTTGGCGATCTGAACTTTATCCGTGGGATTGTCAGTCTGGAAGCTGAGTTGGGCCATGGTGGCGTCGGTGGCGACGAAGCCGGAGGATTCGCGGAGATAACTGCGGAGCGTGCCGGCCATGAGCAGGGCGGCGTAGATAAGGACCAGACCGAGAGCGACCTGGGTGGGGATGATCCAGCGGCCGAGGCCTCCGGCTTTGCGCATGGCGTGGAGCTGCTTGAGATCGAGAGCGGGAGCGGTGCGGGAGGCGCGCCATGCGGGCCAGAGTCCGGCGAGCACGGCGGCGGTGATGGTGAGAACGACCGCGAAGAGAGTAATGGCTGCGCCGAGCTTGAGGCTGAGCGCGGCTGGCTCGCCGGCGGGCGTGATGAGAGCGACCAGCGCGTGGGCGAGCTCCCATCCGGCAAAGAGACCGAGGAAGAGTCCGGCGGAGGCAAGGAGCGCGGTTTCGGTGAGGACCTGGGCGATGAGACGGCTGCGCGCGGCGCCGAGAGCGCTTCGAATGGCGAATTCATGGAGGCGGCCGCTGACGCGCGAGAGGATGAGCAGGCCGGTGTTGACGGCGCAGAGCAGCATCATGAGCGCGCAGAGAGACTCGAGAGCGAGCAGAGGCTTGCGGTAAGTGCTGCGGAGGTCGGATTGACCGGTGCGTCCGGATTCGAGGTCGAGCTTGTAACCGCCGCCGAAGAGACGGTCATTGATGACTTTGTGCTGCGGGTCGGCTTCGTTGGCGATAAGGGTGCCGGAAGAAGCGAGAGCGGCTTGCGCGGAGGCGAGGGACTGTGCGGGCCCGAGGCGACCCATGACGGTGAGCCAGAATGCGCCTGGCTGATCGATCATGGAGAAGGGGGGCGGGTCAAAGATGCGATCGAAGGAGAGCGGGAGCAGGACGTCGTTGTGGCTGTCCGGGGAGATTCCATCAAAACCCGGCGGCAGGACGCCGACGATGCTGACGGGGGTGTGTTTGGCGCCGAGGACAAGGGTGCGGCCGAGGATGTGCGGATCGGCGTTGAAGTGCGTGCGCCAGAAGTCGTACATGAGGAGGGCTTCGGGCTGGAACGGTTGATCCTTTTCGCCCGCGGACTCGGCGAAGCCGCGCCCGAGATAAGGATGGAGTTCAAGGACGCGGAAGATGCTGCCAGTGGCGAGTTCCGCGTGAATGGATTCGGACGAGCCGTGGTCGTTTTGCAGAGCGACGCCGTTATCGTTGGAGGCGAAGACGCCAGCACCGGTTTGGTGCGCGCGCAGGGCTTCATAGAGGACATAGTCGAAGTCGATGTCGCGATCCGGGCCGGCGGTGAAGGTATAACGCACGAGCTCACCGGGATGAGGGACGGGGAGGCTCTTGAGGAGGATGGAGTAGGTCAACAGAAAGATGGCGGTGTTGGCGCCGATGCCGAGAGCCAGGGTGACGAGGGCGACGACCGCATAGCCTGGGGACTTGCGGAGCTGGCGCAGCGCGTAGCGAAAATCCTGAGCGAACGAGAACATCGCATTCCTCCGAAGTTGAGCTGACAGGTTATCGGTTGCAGGTTGCAGGAATCGCGCCGGTTCACTCGTCGCGGATGGCTTCCATGGGATCGATGGAGGCGGCGCGTCCTGCGGGGAAGACAAAAGCTAAAACCAGAACAGCAAGGAGCACAGCGAGGGTGGCGAGGGCCATCACGGGACTGCCGGGGGTGACTCCATAAAGAAGAGATTGCAAGAGGCGGCCGGCCATCGCAGCTAAACCGGCCCCGGCGAGGACGCCGAAGACGATGCGGGTGGCGGCGCCGCGAGCGAGATTCGAGACAATCTGCTGACGTTGCGCGCCGAGAGCCATGCGGATGCCGATTTCGCGGCGGCGCTCGGTGACGGTGCGGGAAAGGATGCCGTAGAGGCCGGTGGCGACGAGAGCAAGGGCGAGGAGGGCGAATCCGCCGGAGACGCTGGAGAGGAGGCGCTGGCGGCTGAGGTCATACTTGACAGCGTCGCCAAAGAGCCAGATGTGGGGCGATGGCGCACCGGGAAAG
The DNA here is from genome assembly GCA_050011735.1 of Acidobacteriaceae bacterium. Taxonomy (GTDB): domain Bacteria; phylum Acidobacteriota; class Terriglobia; order Terriglobales; family Acidobacteriaceae; genus Palsa-343. The sequence goes on from JBEKIN010000483.1 coordinate 2,147, forward strand.
ACGCGGGCGAACGCCTGGCGGATGGCTGCGGTGGCGAGGGCGGGATTCGCCGCGCGCACGCCGAGGCTGGTATAGGCGAAGGAGGCATCTTTTTCAGAGCGCAGTGGGGAGTAGACCACAAGGGGCGGGGGCTCAAGGAGACTCCGCATGCGCGCGTCTTCTGCGATGCCGATGATGCGGCAAGTTTCGCGAGTGGACGCTTTCTCATTTCCGTCCCCGGTCGTGAGAATATTGCCGATTGCCGACTGGCCCGGGAAAAAGAATGCGGCGGAGGCCGCGCTGATGACGCAGACGCGATCGCCGGCGTAGTCCGACTGGGTGAAAGCGCGGCCGGCCAGGATGCGCGTGCCCATCACGTCGAAATAGTCCTGCGTGGCGTTCTCAGGCCACACCTGCTGGTTGCTGAGCAGGTTTCCTTTGGAGTCACGCGTGTAGTAGCCGCCCACCGCAAAGCCGCCGTTGAGCGGAGGCATGAACATCAGGGCCGCGGCGTGCACACCGGGTGTGCTGCGGATTTGGCGCAGGATATCGGTCGCTCTGGTGTACTGGTCCGCTTTGGAGAGGCCGGAGTCTGCGAGGTTCAGTTCGACGACGGCGGTTTGATCCGCATTGAACCCCGAGCTCTCGCGCAGATAACTGGAGAGCGTGCCAGCAAGAAGCAGGGCTGCGTTGAGAAGGACGACGCCGAGAGCA
>JBEKIN010000484.1:0-2831 GCA_050011735.1 Acidobacteriaceae bacterium
ACACCGGGGACTGAGGCGACCTTCTCCCGGAGTTGCTCGATGTAAGCGGTGCGCGCCTCGCGCGGCTGAATGCGGCTCCATTCTCCCGAGTCGTGGACGTGCAGCATGATGCCGAGCTTCATGACATTTGCGGGATCGTAGCCAAGCGGCATCTGCATCAGCCCGAGAAAGCCGTGGATGGCGGTGCCCGCGGTGGCCATGAGAAGAAGCGTGAGCGAGACTTGGGCGGCGATGAGGATGCTCCAGCGGTGCTTTGCGGGAGCGGCGATAATGCCCCTGCCCGGGAGCATACCCGCGGAATCGTGACGCGAGAGGCGCAATGCGGGGACCAGACCGAAGAGCATGCCGCAGAGCAGCGCGAGCGCGACGGAGAACGCCAGGATGGGAGCGTTGATGCGAATGAAGGATTCGGCGGGAAAGGAATCCGGAGAAAGCAACAAGGGAAGCTTTGCCAGCCAGTACGAGGCAGCCACGCCAAGAGCGGCGCCGGTCGAGGAGATGACCATGGCTTCGACGAGCAACTGGCGGACGATGCGCCAGCGGCTGGCGCCGATCGCACCGCGGATGGCGAGCTCATGCCGGCGCGTGCGCCCCCGGGCCAGCAGAAGGATGGAGCAGTTGGCGCAGCCGACGATCAGCAGGAGCACAACGCCCGCGAGAAGCAGCGTCAGGGTGCGGCCGGTGCCCTGCTGGAAAGGCACCAGGATGGGCTGCAGGGCGAGTTGCCAGCGATCGGAAAAGCGTTCGGGATGCTCTTTCGCAAACTGGCGCACGATGGGCTCGAGCGCCGCGTTGGCGGCGGCAAGCGTGACGTGCGGCCGGAGCTTGATCCACGGTATGTAGGCCAGGTAGGGAACGTTGGCGAGATCCCGCATCAGGCTGCCCGGCAGGTAGACGTCGCCGATGTCCGTGGAGTCATTGAAGGCAAAGCTGCGCGGCATGACCCCGACGATGGCGTAGGGGGCGCGATTGATTTCGAGCGTGTGCCCGATGATCTTGGGATCGCCGCCGAAGTGGCGCTGCCAGAAGCGGTAGTTGAGAACCACGATGGAATGGCCGCCGTTCTCCGCGTCGGACGGCTCGATATTGCGGCCGAGAAGCGGGCGCACACCAAAGAAAGTCCCGGCATTCTCTGTGAGATAGACGCCGGAAATGTCTTCGGGCAGTCCGCCGCCGGTGATCTCCATGTGCGAGGGGTTGAAGCCCAGCGCCGATTCGACCGGGGCTGCCAGGCGCAGGTCGTCAAACTGTGACCGTTGAGGATAAACCAGGTCCACTCGTCAGGATGCTGCCGGTCGATCATGATGGGGTTCACGATGCGGTCTGCGCCGGCATAGGGAAAAGGGTGTAGCAGGACGGCGTAGATGAGCGAGAACATCGCCGTGGTGGCGCCGATGCCGAGCGCCAGCGAGAGTACGGCGACGGCGGCGAAACCAGGGTTGCGGCGTAGGGCGCGAAGGCCGTAGCGGATGTCTCCTCCCAACTCATCGAAGAAGCGGAGACCGATGGCGTCGCGGTAAGTTTCGTTTTGCGCGGCGGGCCGGCCTAGATCGATGCGGGCCTTGCGGCGGGCTTCTTCTTCGGGGACACCCTGGCGAATTAAATCACCCTGCAAGGCGTCGAGGGTAGAACGAAATTCTTCTTCGACGTCGCTGTGGGTGCGCGGCGCTATGGCTCGACAGATAGACTGCCAGACCCGTCGAATTGCGGCGAAGAGACTCATATCTCTTCGGCCTTCTTGGCGAGAATGCCGGCGACGACAGCGGCCATGTCGGTCCATTTGGCGGTCTCGGCCTTGAGCTGCCGCGTACCGGCAGCGGTGAGCGAGTAAAAGCGGGCGCGGCGATTGTTCTCCGACTCACCCCACGCGCCTTTGATCCAACCCCGGCGCTCCAGACGATAGATGGCGGTGTAGAAGGAACCCTGCAGGATTTCGAGGCGCTCGCCGGAGATCTGCTGGATGCGCAGCAGGATGCCGTAGCCATGCAGCGGACCGAGCGAGATCGCCTTAAGGATGAGCATCTCGAGCGTGCCCTGCGGGAGTTCAACCGGTTTCGTCAACCTCTCTCCTATCTGGGAAAGGAGTATACGCGCTTTCTCCATTCCCGTCAAGCCTCGACCGGCGCGAACAGATGGCCGCCACTCACAGACCCGCCCATCGGCCACGTAGGCCGGCGTTCCGCTGAGAGCAATGCCCCGCACGAAATGCGGAAAGGGCGTACAGCGCTTTAGGCTGCGTGCGGCCCGGACGTTGTCCTCGCGGTGCGCGGCAACCTGCACAAACATGCAGGGTGGCTACAGGCCGGGTTTTCCAAAAGCGCTGTGCTTGAAGGGCAGGTGCGCCTCTGCCGTGCATCCGCCGCCCGGACTGGCCGTCCATTCCATCCGGCCACCGAGGCTCTCGGCGCGTTGCCGCATGCTAGGGATGCCGTTGCCGCCGTTTCTTCCTTGCGCGCCGCCGGGGTCGTCGATTCCGCAGCCGTTGTCTCGCACGCGGAGCAGGATTTCCTGGCCGGCCACTTGGAACTCCGCCACCACCGCCGTGCAGCGCGAGTGACGGGCAGCGTTGTGAATGCACTCCTTGAAGATCAGAAGGATTTGCCGCCTGGCTTGCAGGCTTAATTGCAAAGGCGGGATCTTGTCCGGCGCGCGCAATTCGAAGCCGATCTCCTGAGACTCCAGGAGATCGATCGCAAACTCGCGCATCCGGCGAATGAGCGAGTCCACCCCCTCCGGCTCCGCGCGGATCGACCAGACCACGTCGCTCATCGAGTCGGCTACCTCCCGGGCCAGCGTAGCGACCCGGTCCAACCGGTCGTCAGGCTGCGACT
>JBEKIN010000485.1:0-2810 GCA_050011735.1 Acidobacteriaceae bacterium
AACAGCTGATGCACCCTGCGCCCTGTACCCTGTACCCTGTAACCTGCATGACTCTCGACCGCCGCGAGTTCCTCTCCGTTACCGGCCGCTTCGGCCTCGCTTCCACCCTCTTTCCCGGAGCGCTCTACACCCTGGCGACGCAAGCTGCCCCCGACGCCGCAGCCCAGGATGCAACCCCGAACGAGAAGCCACACCCTCTCAAAATCACGCCTGAGATGATCGACCAGGCTGCGGCGCTCGCCGGCATCGCGATCGCCGACGAGTACAAGCAAGCCATGCTCGACGGACTCAACGAGCAGCGCAGCGGTTACGAAGCCATCCGCAAGCTGCACCTGCCCAACAGCGTCGCCCCAGCCTTCGTTTTCGATCCGCTGCCACCAGGCGCAACCGTCAACACCGAGCGCGCCAAACCCATCTACAGCAAGGCGCCGGCAATCCTCACCGCTCCGTCGAACCTCGAAGACCTCGCCTTCGCCTCCGCCATGGACCTGGCCGACCTCATCCACCGCCGCAAAATTTCCTCCGTTAATCTCACCGAGATGTACCTGGCGCGCCTCAAGCGCTACAACCTCGTGCTGCTCTTCGGCATTACCCTCACCGAAGATCGCGCCCACGCCCTGGCGCGCGAAGCCGACGCCGACATTGCCCGTGGCCACTACCGCGGTCCGCTCCACGGACTGCCCTGGGGCGCGAAAGACCTCCTCGCCGTCAAGGGCTATCCCACAACCTGGGGCGCCGGTGGATTCGAGCACCAGACCATCGACGAAGATGCCACCGTCGTCAAGCGCCTCGATGCAGCCGGCGCCGTCCTCATCGCCAAGCTGACCCTGGGCGCGCTGGCCATGGGCGACAAATGGTATGGCGGACGCACCCGGAATCCGTGGAACCTCAAACAGGGTTCGAGCGGCTCATCGGCTGGACCCGCGTCGGCCACATCGGCCGGTTGCGTGGCGTTCTCCATCGGCTCCGAAACCCTGGGTTCCATCTCCTCGCCATCGACACGCTGCGGCGTCACCGGTTTGCGCCCGACCTTTGGCTTCGTTCCCCGCACCGGCGCGATGGCGCTCAGCTGGACTATGGACAAGCTCGGCCCCATCTGTCGCGCCGTCGAAGACTGCGCCGCCGTGCTCCAGGCCATCCATGGTCCCGATGGCCAGGACCTCTCCGTGCGCGACGCAGCCTTCAACTGGAACGCCGACCTCGACTGGAAGTCCCTGCGCATCGGCTACCTCAAGGCCAGCTTCGACCCCGACGTGCCGCCTCCGCAAGCGCTCCACCCAGCGACCGAAAAACCCGCCACCGCCGCCGAAACTCCAGAGGAAAAAAAGCGCCGCGAACAGCGCGAGCGCCAGCAGGCCGCCTACCGCGCCCGCCGCGACTACGACCGCAAGTACGATCTGGCTGCCCTCGACAAGCTCCATGCGATGGGCGTCAGCCTCATCCCCCTCGAACTGCCCAAGCTGCCCTTCGGCGCCATGGTTCCGTTACTCACCGCCGAAGCCGCTGCGGCTTTCGACGAACTCACCACGACCGGCCGCGACAAGCTGCTCACCGAGCAGAGCCCCGACGACTGGCCCAATTCCTTCCGCGTCGCCCGCTTCTATCCCGCCGTCGAATACATCCAGGCGAATCGCGCGCGTTCGCTGGCCATCCTGGAAATGTCGAAGCTCTTCGAGAAGGCCGACGTCATCGTGGCTTCGACCAACAGCCAGCAGCTGGTGGTCACCAACCTTACTGGACATCCCTCGTGCATCGTGCCCAACGGCCTGCGTGGCGACGACGCGCCCACTCCACCCGCCATCGATACCGGCGACGACGACCAAATCGGCGGTCCCGGCACGCCGGTCAGCATCACGTTTCTCGCCGGACATTATCAGGACGCGAAGCTCTGCGCCTTTGCCCGTGCTTACCAGCAGGCAACCGGCTTCGAAAAGCTGCACCCAAAGCTGCCCGGATAGCCCTCCGTTGCCGGGACATCCTCCGTTTCCGCGCCCCTCAGAGTGCCGAAGACCATTCTTGCGGATGCAGGCGTTTCCTGCGGATGAACCCCTTTCTTGCGGATGAACGCTGGCGCCCCACTGCGCTGAAACGGCAACCAATACAGGAACGGCAGAGCAGCAGGCACCACGATGATCACTTTGAGGGGCCGCCCGTTGCTGAGATCATTGTCTGGGGGCTGCGTGAACATGGTCGGCGACGAACATGACGACGATATCGAGACGGGTGGTGGCCCCGCCGACCTAGCAGAAGAGATCTCAAGCAAAGGAGTAGCTACTTCTCTTAGCGATACAGCAGATCCTACCTGGATCATTGAAGCCAAAATCCCGCAAGACATCCGTGAAAGTTACGAGATCTATAGCTACCGCAACGCCGCTGTGATCCTCAGCGAGACACGCGGCGAAGAGTTCGCCGATCTGTTGAAAGCACTGGGCGAGTTTAAAATTACGAAAAGAATGATCAGAAGCGCAGGTGGCAACGAGTCGGACATTCCGAAGCTTCTCTCTAACACTCTGCGCCCACTTGGATGGCACGAAACGGTCGTCCAGGGCGACTTGCTGGTCAGGCGAATATGGCGAGAGCAGATCGGGGTCTTCGAAACCGGAAAGCTTAGGGGGAAGCCAAGGTACAAGAAACAAATCGAGGAGACAAAGCGCGATAACTATCTCGACGGCCACAAGATTGATTACGTGAAGAAGCGAGTGGCGTTCGATCTCGAATGGAACAGTAAGGATCAGACATTTGACCGCGACCTATACGCCTTTAGCGCATTTTTCCAGTGCGGAGCCATTGACGCCGGGGTGCTCGTAACC
>JBEKIN010000486.1:0-2801 GCA_050011735.1 Acidobacteriaceae bacterium
CAACTCTCGCAGTCTATCTGCGAAACTTGTCACTTCATGCATGCGCGGCTCTGGCTGCCTCTGCTGGGTCTAGCTCCGTTTGCCTTGGCGCAAAACGCGGCTTTGCCCGCGCACGAGGTGCTGTCGTACAGCATCGAGTGGCGTCTGATCACCGCCGGCAAAGTGCGGCTCGAGTGGCAGCAGGGGCGCGCTTCCTCGCAGATCCACCTCAAGGTGGAATCGATCGGGCTGGTGTCCAAACTGTTCCGCGTAGAGGATGCCTACCAGGCCAATCTCAATCAGGAAGGCTGCTCCGAGTCCACTCTGTTCACTTCCGAGGAAGGTAGCCGGCAGCGCGAAACGCGCGTCACCTACGATGATCATAAGGCCATCTACCTGGAGCGGGATCGCGCCAGAAACGTGGTGCTGCTGGCCAAGGACACCGAAATCCCCGCCTGCGTGCACGACGTCGCCGGCGGACTCTACTATCTCAGGACCTTAAACCTAGAGCCGGGCCGCAGCGTGAACGTGGCGGTCAGCGATGGCAAGAAGAGCGTCGTGGCCAAGGTCGAAGCGCAGCAGCGCGAGGACATCAGGACTCCCGAGGGAGTCTTTCACACCATCCGTTATGAGGCCCACTTGTTCGACAACGTCCTTTATAAGCGTCCCGCTCACCTGAATTTCTGGCTGACCGACGACCGCCGCAGGCTCCCGGTCGAGATTCGCGTGCGCATGCAATTCGCCATCGGCACCATCACTCTGTTGCTGGATAAGCACGAATAGGGACGGCGCATCCCATTAGCGGACAGCGTGGCTCGTTTCGTCTACGAGTTTTCAGCAAGTTACAGTCGGCGATGCAGTTGCAGTACTAGCCCTAAGCTTATGCAGCTCTGGCAGGACATCCGCTACGGCGTGCGCACCCTGCGCAAGTCGCCTGGCTTCTCGATCACCGCGATTGCCACTCTGGCCCTGGGGATCGGCGCCACGACGGCTAATTTCAGCGTCTGCGATGCCATGCTGTGGAAGCCCCTGCCGCTACCGAACCTGGACCGGCTGGCAATGGTGATGCAGCGCAATCCCGACGAACCGAACGAGTGGAGGGAGATGGCGCCAGCCGACTTCACCGACATCCGGCAGCAGCAGACCGTGTTCGAGGGCGTCGCAGCCTGGGATGACGAGCTGTGCAATCTGTCCGGCAACGGCGCCGCGCCGGAACGCGCCAACCGTTACATGGTGACGCCCAATTTCTTCACTTTGCTGGGCGTCCGACCGGCGCTGGGCCGCAGCTTCGCCGCCGACGAGGATCAATTGGGGCACGAGCGCGTGGTGGTGCTGGGGGACGCTCTCTGGCGGCGCCGCTTCGCCGCCGATCCAGCCATCGTTGGCCGCGATATCCGCATCGACGACGAAGGCTATCGCGTGATCGGGGTGATGCCGCCCAAGTTCATTTTTCCCATGACCTCCGAGTTGTGGACGCCGCTGGCGTTGAAGCCGGTCGAAAGCAACTCGCGCGACAGCCAGTATCTCTCCGTAATTGGCCTCTTGAAGCCAGGCCTCACGGTGAGCCGCGCCGAAGCCGAGGCCGAGACCATCGCATCGCGGCTGGCGCGCGAATACCCCAACACCAACAAGCAGCGCCGCTTCTTTTCGATGGCCGCCCACGAGTATTTGATTGGCCCTTATACGCATCAATACTCGATCATGATGTTCGTCTCCGTATTGTTCGTGCTGCTGATCGCCTGTGGCAACGTGGCGAACCTTCAGTTTGCGCGCGCCCTGGGCCGCTCGCGCGAAGTTGCGGTGCGCGCCGCGCTGGGAGCCGGGCGTTGGCGTCTGATCGCCCAGTACCTCACCGAGAGCCTCACGCTTTCGCTGGTGGGCGCGGCCCTCGGTTTGCTGATCGCCAGTTGGGACATCCAGGCCATCCTCGCCGGAATGCCGGCCGACATCGCGAGGTACATCCCTGGCTGGTACGACATCAAGATGGATCAGCGCACCCTGCTGTTCACGCTGCTCGCCGCCGTGGCCAGCGGCCTTCTCGCCGGCCTGGTGCCCGCCTGGCAGGGCACGCGGTCCAATCTTCACGAAGCTCTGAAGGAAGGCGGACGCAGCGCGTCATCCGGCCGAGGACGCGCCCGCTTGCGCGGCTTCCTGGTGGCCGCCGAGATCGCGCTCTCCGTGGTGCTGCTGGTCGGCGCCAGCCTGATGATCCGCGGCACTGGCGCGCTCCTCAACAGCAGCCAGTGCTTCGAGCCGGATACGCTGCTCACGCTGCGGTTGTCGATCACCGACAACCGCTACCCCAAAGACAGTCAGCGAGCCGCGTTTTACCGGCAGGTGATCGAGCGCGCCACCGCCGTCCCCGGCGTCCGCGCCGCTTTCGCCGTGAAATCCATGCCCTATAGCGGCCACGGCTATGGCGGCGGATTCACCATCGAGAATCGCGTCCCCGAGCCTGGCAACCAACCCGGAGCGCTGTTCCAGATAGTGACCCCGAATTATTTCTCCACCATGCACGTTCCACTTCGTCAGGGCCGGTTCCTCGGCCCGTCCGATGGGCCCGAGAGCCCGCGCGTCGCGGTGATCAGCGAACACACCGCGCGGCGCTGGTGGCCGGGCGAAGCTGCACCCATCGGCAAGCGCTTCCGGTTCGATCCACCCACCCACGACACTTCGTGGATCACCATCGTCGGCATCGCCGCGGACGTGCCCCAAAATCCGTTCGAACGCGGCCCGGGCTCGGTGGTCTATGTTCCGCTCGAACAATTCCCGCAGGAGCACACGGATTTCGGCGTGCGTACCGCCGGCGATCCCAGACTTTT
>JBEKIN010000487.1:0-2799 GCA_050011735.1 Acidobacteriaceae bacterium
CAACACCGTCGTGCGCGCGCAGGATGGCAAGCTCTACGGCTTCAATACTGACGTCGCCGCTGTGGTCCGCCCGCTCGAGCGCCGCCTGCCTCTGCGCGGAGCGAAAGTCCTCGTCCTCGGTGCCGGTGGAGCAGGCCGCGCAGCCGTCTTCGGCCTCGTCGAAAAGGGCGCAGAAGTTTTTATCTGGAATCGCACCGCCGAGACCGCAAAGAAACTCGCCCGTCAGGCGAAGGCGAAAACTATCCGCCGCGAGCAAATCATCAAATCCAATTTCGACGTCATCATCAACACCACCCCCGTCGGCATGCGCGGCGTCAAGCCCGCCTCGCTCCTCGAGCCCAAAGAGCTCAACACCCGCCTCGTCTTCGACCTGGTCTACAACCCCATTGACACGCCGCTCATCCGCATGGCCCGCGAAAAAGGCCTGCCTGTCATCACCGGCGTCGAAATGTTCGTCCACCAGGGCGCGCGCCAGTTCGAAATCTGGACCGGCAAACCCGCCCCCGAAGAAGAAATGCTCCGCGTCGTCATCCACGCCCTCCGCCAGGAAGCGCAAAAGAGCGACAGTAGCCACTGATCGCTGAAGACCGATCACTGTTCACTGAACCAGCGCCCCATACACCGCCGCATGGCTCTTATAAAGCAGCGCGTGATTATCGCTCCCGCCCCGCCTCTGGATCATCCCCACAAACACCACGTCGTTCGCCGGATCCACCCAGAACCACGTCCCCGCCGCGCCGTCCCAGAAAAACGTCCCCTTCCCATCCGGCAGCCCTGCCGCCGCAGGATCGAACACCACTGCGCAGTTGAACCCGTATCCAAACCCCGGACGCATCACATGCTGCCCGATCCCCCACTCCCCCGTCAGCAGCTGCTCCGGCAGATGATTCGATGTCATCAGCTTCACCGTCGCCGGAGCCAGCACTCGCTTTCCATCGATCTCCCCGCCGTTGGCCAGCATCTGAGCGAACCGGTAATAATCCTCCGCCGTCGACACCAAACCGCCGCCCCCTGAAGGCATCGTCGGCTCCGTCGCATAATCCGTCGGCGCGCCCCCGTCCTGCTGCGTCGGCGTTAAATGCCCCTGCGCATCGGCGCTGTAATTCGTCGCAAACCGCGCCCGCTTCTCCGCCGGAACAAAGAACCCCGCGTCCTTCATCCCCACCGGCTCGAAAATGTGTTCCCGCATAAATTGCGGCAGCGTCTCCCCGCTCAGCTTCTCGACGATGGCGCCCTCGATGTCCATCGACGCCGAGTACATCCACCCCTTCCCCGGCTGATAATTCAGCGGCAGCTTCGCCATCTTCTCGACGAATTCCTGCAGGTTCGCCGACTGCATCGGTTTCACTTCCTGGTACAGGGCGTCCACCGGCCCGTGGCCGTTCCCGTACGAAAACCCCGCCGAGTGCGACATCAGCTCCGCCATCGTCGGCGCATGCGCCGGATCCACCAGCACCATCTTCCCGTCCTTATCGAACCCTCCGAACACCTTCAGCCCTTTGAATTCGGGAATGTACTTCGCGACTGGATCCCACGGCAGCCACTTCCCCTCCTCGTACAGGATCATCATCGCCACCCCCGTCACCGGCTTCGTCATCGAGTAATCCCGAAAGATGACATCCTTCGTCATCGGAGCCTGCATCGCGATGTCCTTCAGCCCATACACCTGGTAATCGACCACCTTCCCATGCCGTGCCAGGATCGTGATCGCCCCCGCCAGCTGCTTCTCGTCGATCTCCCCCTGGATCAGCCTGTGCAGATTCCCCAGTCGCTCCGTCGAAAACCCTTCGCTCTCCGGACTCACCACCACCATGTCCGTCCCCGCTCTCGCGTTCACCTCAGCCTTCCCCTTCGCCTTCTGCGCATGAGCCGTGAACCCCGCGCCCATCACAACGCACCAAACCGCCACCAGCCACCAGCGACCGGCCACCAGCCGCTTGCCGTCCCTCCCGATCTCCTTCACGAATCCCCTCCCGTCCTGCCAGTCTTCTCGCCCGTTCCATCATGGTATTCTTGCCGCCACACTGAGGGAGCACGTTCACCCATGCGAAACCTGTTGTTCATCCTCTTTCTCCTTGCCACATCCTGCGCGTTGCCCGCCCAAACCAATCCCGCCACCTGGGAGAATCTGAACGCTCTGCGAGCGGGCCAGAGAATTCAAATCCTCGACAGTACCTCGCACAAGCACTCCGGCGCTTTCGTGAGTGCCTCCAGCACAGCCATCGTGCTCACCCAGCCAGACGGCGATCGCACCCTGCAGAAACAGGATGTCCGCAGCGTAAAACTCATGAAAGGCGGCCACCATCTCCGCAACACCCTCATCGGAGCTGGCATCGGCGCCGGCGCCGGCGCTGGCATCACCGCAGGCGCGTGGGAGCCCCATGGATTTCTCGGCGGCAGGGGAACCGGCGCCGCAGTCGGAGCCATCATCGGTGGCATAAGCGGCGCAATCGTCGGAGCCGCGCTGCCTTCCCATGCCTCGATCGACATCTACAAGGCAAACCTCACCCTAGGCCGCCACTGAAGGATCGCGAGTCAACTTAAGGATTACCGCTCGGGATCACCGCGATAAGGTTCGTATCAGGGCCCAACTTCACAGCCCGCCAGAAAAAGGCCGCCCCGCTGCAGCCGGCCAGGTTCACCCCATAGCAAGAAGCTATGACTCACAACGGGGTGCGAAGAACTTTCATGTGGTGACGGACCTCGCGGGCTTTGGCGTTGAGCCGGACCAGAAGTTTGTGAGCCAGGGCGATGCGGACGACTTTGGGCGGTTTGCTCTGGACGGTCAGACGCTGGTGG
>JBEKIN010000488.1:0-2791 GCA_050011735.1 Acidobacteriaceae bacterium
CTCGCTACGCTCCTCAGGATGACAACCAAAAAAACCGCAAGGTCCTTCGCTCGCTCACGCGAGCTCAGGATGACAATCGTCACCAAAGTGTTTTGGATTCGGCGAGCATCGCGTCCTCCGTAATGGGGAGGAGGAAGGAGTTGCCGACTTCGAAGCGGGCGAAGCCCTCAGGGTCGGGGGTGAGGGTGCGGATCCAGAAGGACTCGCGACGGATGGCAACGCTGCTCTTCTCGTCGCCGCGGCGGTCGAGGACGGCGTGGCCGTGGCTGTGGAGGTCGAAGGCGGGGTCCTGGAGGGAGTCGATGGAGACGCGGAGCTCGATGCGGATGCGGTATTCGTAAGTGGCGATGGCCAGCTGGATGGAGCGGTCGCGGCAGGTGAGCAGGTTGTGACGGGCGGTGGACCAAGCGGAGGCGGGGCCGTGGTCGCGGGGCGAGGTGGCGAGGAGGGGGTGCTGGCGGCGGAGGCGTCCCCAGCGGGGCGAGAGGACGAGGTGCTCGTGCGCGCCTTCGGCGTGGGTGGCGTTGGGATCGAAGCAGCGGATGAGGCGCTCGGCTTCGGTGGCGGCGGTGAGGGTGGTCTCCATGGCCGTCACTATTTTAGGGGTGGGGCGGGGTTGAGGGTGATTTTTTTGGGGATTTGATGGGAGGGGCGCGCTTCGCGCGCTTCCCATGTCCCCAACTACAGGGACATGGGGCACCCGGGACATGGGTGGATTTTTTGGGGATTCGATGGGAGGTAAGGGGCGCGCTTCGCATGCTTCCCATGTCCCCGACTACAGGGACATGGGGCACCCGGGACATGGCTGACCCGGACTTTCTTGTTTCCGAAAGTTCGTCGCTACTCGACGTGGTAGTTGGGGGCTTCGCGGGTGATCAGGACGTCGTGGACGTGGGACTCGCGGAGTCCGGCGGAGGAGATGCGGACGAACTTCGCTTTTTTCTGGAGCTCTTCAATGGTGGCCGCGCCGCAGTAGCCCATGCCGGAGCGGAGGCCGCCGATGAGCTGGTAGACCATGGCTTCGAGCGCACCGCGATAGGGGACGCGGCCTTCGATGCCTTCGGGGACGAATTTGCCGAGGCGATTGCCGCCGCCGTTGCGCTGGCGATTGACGACGCTCTCATTGTTGTCGTCGATGTCGAGGTCGTTGGTGCCCTGGAAGTAGCGCTCGCCGCCGCCCTGGGCCATAGCGGAGAGCGAACCCATGCCGCGATAGGCCTTGAAGGAGCGGCCCTGGTAGAGGATGGTTTCGCCGGGGCTCTCGTCGACGCCGGCGAAGAGAGAGCCGATCATGATGACGCTGGCTCCGGCAGCGATGGCTTTGGTGATGTCGCCGGAGTACTTGATGCCGCCGTCGGCGATGATGGGGACCCCGTGCTTGTGTGCGGCTTTGTATGCCTCGCTGATGGCGGTGATCTGGGGCATGCCTGCGCCGGTGACCATGCGGGTGGTGCAGATGGAGCCGGGGCCGATGCCGACCTTGATGGCGTCCGCGCCCGCATCGATGAGGGCCTCGGTCCCTTCTTTGGTGGCGACGTTGCCGGCGAGGAGATCGACCTGGGGGAAGCGCTTTTTGACTTCGCGGACGGCATCGAGGACGCGGGAGGAGTGACCGTGGGCGGAATCGATGGCGAGGACGTCGACGCGGTTGCGGACTAATTCGGCGGCGCGCTCCAGATAATCGCCTGTAGCCCCGATGGCGGCGCCGACACGGAGGCGGCCCTGCTCGTCCTTGGAGGCGTTGGGGTACTTGAGTTTTTTCTGGATGTCCTTAACGGTGATGAGGCCCTTGAGGTCGTAGTTTTCGTCGACGACGAGGAGTTTTTCGACGCGATGCTGGTGGAGGATGTCCTCAGCCTGCTCGAGGGTGGTGCCGACGGGGACGGTGATGAGGTTGGTTTTGGTCATCACCTCGGCGATGGGAATGTCGGTGCGGGTTTCGAAACGGAGGTCGCGGTTGGTGAGGATGCCGACGAGCCTGCGGTGGCGGGTGACGGGGACGCCGGAGATTTTGTAGCGGCGCATGACCTCGAGGGCGTCGGAGATGAGCTGCTCGGGGGCCATGGTGACGGGGTCGACGATCATGCCGGATTCGGAGCGCTTGACCTTGTCGATTTCGCCAGCCTGCTGATCGATGGTGAGGTTGCGATGGACGATGCCGAGGCCGCCCTGCTGGGCCATGGCGATGGCCATGCGGGATTCAGTGACGGTGTCCATGGCGGCGCTGAGCAGAGGGGTGGTGAGGGGGATGCGCTGGGTGAGGCGGGTTAGAGTGCTGACCTGTGCGGGGGCGACTTCACTCCACGCCGGTGTCAGGAGAACGTCATCGAATGTCAGGGCTTCGGCGAGAGGGTGTTCGATCATGATGTAGAAGTGCGCAGGCCTCGTATGTTTCAGTTTGCTTGTTTGGGCTTGCGGCTTCTGGGTATTGTACCGCGCTGCGCGCGGTACAGCCGGTAGCCTGTAGCGGGTAGCGCGCAATCCCACATCTGCCAACAACGGGCAGATATGGGGCACCCGCTTATTCTCCGCCTCAAAATGAAAAGCCAGTGCCGAGGATTGCTCCAGCGGCACTGGCAGAAGCCCGGAGGGCTGACCTGCGGCCGCTCCGGGAAAATCGATGACCGCGCTATTCCTCAGTGTGGGCGGGTGTGGGCGCCTTCTCGTGGCCGTTGCCGTTGCGCGGGGAGATGTTGGGCGAGGACTCGCGGCCGGGCATGGCGGCACGGCCTGCGTAGACGCGCCAGGTGCGCTCGACGTCGTCGGTGGCTTCTTTGAGGAGCTCTTCGGC
>JBEKIN010000489.1:0-2785 GCA_050011735.1 Acidobacteriaceae bacterium
GACTGGCGACTCGGGGCGCCATCGAGGGCGTCGAAATCGCGGCCGAGGAGGAGCGGCAGCCGGATGGTGGAGAAGTATCCGGGCGAAGCGGTGACGAAAGCGACGACGGGGCGGTGCGCGGGATCGTTGACGCGCTCATGTTCGACTTCGATGTGAGTCTCGGCAGAGCCAAGGCCGGGGGGATTCGAGGTGAAGGAGGCGCTGGTTACGCCGGGGAGGGCGCGGAGGCGGGGGAGAAGCTGGTCGTAGAAGCGCTGGCGAGCAGCGAGGTTTTTGTAGTGATCCTGGGGAAGCTGGAGGCGAGCGACCATGAGCTGGCGCGCGGGGACGGACTGGTTCGTGTCGAGGGTTTTGAGGAGACTGTGGACGAAGATGCCGGCGCCAGTGAGCAGCACGAGTGTGAGCGCGAACTGAAAGACGACGAGGACGGCTGAAAACATGCCGCCGCGATGACGGCCAACGCTGCGGGCGCCTTCCTGCAGGACCTGGTTGAGGTCGGGGCGCGAGGAGCGGAGAGCCGGGACCATGCCGAAGAGCAGACCGGTGAGAATGCAGAGGGCGGCAAAGTAGCCGCAGACGGAGTAGTCCATGGTGAACTGGACCCAGTAGGGGCGGCCGACGCTGGAGGTGGCGAGATCGAACCAGCGGACGCCGAGTACGGCGAGGCCAAGACCGGCGAGGCCGCCAAGGACGCTGAGGAGGACGCTTTCGATGAGGAGCTGGCGGACGACGCGCCAGCGGGAAGCGCCGAGGGCGGCGCGGATGGACATCTCGCGCTGGCGGGCGATGGCGCGGCTAAGCATCATGTTGGCGACGTTGGCGCAAGCGATGAGGAGCACGAAGCCGACGGAGGCGAGCATGAGGATGAAAATCATTTTGATGTTGCCGCCGTTGTAGCGCTCGTGGAAGGACATGACGAGCGCGGTGGTGTTCTTGTCGGTGTCGGAATATTGCGTGGCGAGGCGATGGGCGATGCCGCCGAGTTCAGCCTGGGCGGCGGGGAGTTCGATGCCGGGCTGGAGCAGACCGAAGACCTGGAGCTGGCGGTTGTCGCGCTTCAGGTCGTTGGGGGTGGGGGCGAGTGGCATCCACATGTCGACGGTGGTGGGAAACATGAAACCTTTGGGCATGACGCCGATGATGGTGGCGGGCGTTTCGTTGACGCGGACCTGGCGGCCGATGACGGAGGGCGAGCCGGCGTAGCGCTCCTGCCAAATGGTGTAGCCGACGATGAGGACGGGCGCGGCGTTGGGCAGTGCGTCAGAGGGGAGGAAGTCGCGGCCAAGGACCGGGCGGATGTGGAGCATGGAGAAAACGCCGGTAGTGGCGCGCTCGAGGTGATACGCCTGGGAAGGATTGCCAGGTTCGCCCAGGACGCCTTCCTGATCGGAGGCGCCTTCGAGGGCGGCGAAGGAGCGAGCCTGGGTGCGGTAGTCGAGCAGGTCAGGATATGACAGGCGCTGGTCGTTGTCGCCAGGGGTGCGGGTGACGACGGCGACGAGGCGGGACCCGCCGGGAACAGGAACAGGCTTGAAGAGCGCTGCGTTGATCAGGGTAAAGACCATGGTGTTGAGGCCGATGCCGAGCGCGAGGGTGACGACGACGGCCAGGGAAAACCAGCGGTGGGCAAGGATCATGCGCAGGGCAAAGCGGAGGTCGGAAGCCATGAAGCGGGTACGGAAGGAATCGGCGGACGGTTCCTTCAGAAGCGGAAATTGAAGCCGACGTTGATGGTGCGGTTGGCGGAGCCGGTGCCGAAGTTGCTGGCGAGTGCTGTGGACTGGCCGAAGAGCGGGGAGCCGAGGACGCCGACAGGCGGCGCGAGATTGACGTGGTTGAGGACGTTCTGCGCCGCGACGATGAAGCCGATGTTGTATTTGCGCTCGATGGGTTTCTTTGGGGCAGCTTTGGCGGGGGAGGGTGGCGGGGTTGCTCCGGCGGGCGGCGGAGCGGGAGTTTCCTGAGGCAGAACCGGGCCGAAGTTGAAGCTCTTTCCGAGACGCATGTTCAGGACGAAGGTGTCAGGGCCCCTGCCCCAGTTGATGGGAATGATGGTCTGGCCGGGGATGGGCTGCGTGTCAAAGACGCCCCACTGGGTGTGGACCACGCTGGGACGGGTGAGATCGGTGGCGAAGGCGGGGCGGTCGTTGAATTCGGTGTCGCCGTTGAGGTCCTGGCCGGTGACGATGTTGAAGGGCAGGCTGGACTGGTAGATGAGGAAAGGGTTCAGGGAGAATCCGCGCCAGAGTCGCGCGTAGCCGCCGAGGAAGACGCGATTGCGGAAATCGTTGGAGGAGCGGCCCCAGTCCTGGTGGAGGTCGTAGCTGTTGGAGGGGAAGCTGCCGATGCCGAAGGTGTCGGCCTGGGATTTGGCGAACATGTAGTTGCTGTAGAGACCGATGGATTTGGTGTGCAGGTTGACGCTGACGACGAGGCGATGGCGGACGGAGTCGCCTTCGGATTGGTACTCGTAGATGTTCTGATTCGTGCCGAGAGGTCGAACGCCGCTGGTGGGGTCGTCGGGATTGTAGGTGCCGGGGAGCGGGGCGTTGATGTTGCGGGTGAGGAAGAGGTGGTCGCCGCGGTAGAACTGGTAGTTGGCCGAGATGTTGCCGATTTTGCCGATGGGTTTGTCGGCGCCGGCGCTGGCCATCATGATGTAAGGGGTGCGCAGGGTGGGGCTGATGCGAAAGATGGCGGGCGCGAGGGTGGTGGCCGTTGAACAGGCCGCGGGATCGGTGGAGCAGGTGGCTGGATAGAAGCTGGGATCGTTGATGACCTGGTC
>JBEKIN010000490.1:0-2782 GCA_050011735.1 Acidobacteriaceae bacterium
GCGGCCGCCTGTGGTGGCAGACGGCGCTGGGTTTGCCGGTCCGAAGGGCCTCGTCGCAGAAAGTATTGTTGCGAGAAGCCTGGTTCGAGCAACCTTATGGAGCTATCTGCCAGGCAGCGACTGGGTTGCCTGGGCTCCCGCTGCTCGTCATTGTGGTCCCGTTCATCAGCCAGATGTAGACCACTCCGCTGGTGCTGTTGCGCCACAGGATGCCGGCCCGACCGCTCCCATCGTAGTCGCCCGCACCCTGAATGTTCCAATCGGAGGAGACATAGGCGACGCTGCCGCTGCTCGCAGTCGTGGTTCCGTTCATAAACCAGATGTAGACCTGTCCGGTGGTGCTGTTGCGCCACAGAATGTCACTCTTGCCGTTTCCATCGTAGTCGCCAACGCCCGCAATGCTCCAGTCCGAGGTGGGGCTGCCGGGAGTGCCGGTGCTCGCAATCGAGGTCCCGTTCATGAGCCAGATATAGACCTGGCCGGTGGTGCTGTTCCGCCACAGGATGTCGGCTTTGCCATCCCCATTGAAATCGCCAACGCCCTGGATGTTCCATCCGGCGGAGACGTTGCTGACGGTCCCCCCGCCACTCATCGTGGTTCCGTTCATGAACCAGAGGTATATCTGGCCACTGGAGTTTTGCCAGAGGATATCGGCTTTGCCATCCCCATTGAAGTCGCCAACGCCGGCAATGCTCCAGTCCGAGGAGACGAAGCCGAGGCTTCCGCTATTCGCAATCGTGGTCCCGTTCATCAACCAGACGAAGACCTCTCCGGTGGTGGTGTTCCGCCACAAGATGTCGGCGTAGCCATCCCCGTTGAAATCGCCAGTGGCCTGAATTACCCAGTCCGAGGTGGGGGTGCCGGGGCTGTTGCCGCCCGCAAACGTGGTCCCGTTAATGAGCCAGATGTAGACCTGATCGGTGGAATTGTTGCGCCACAGAATGTCACTCATGCAGTCGCCGTTGAAATCGCCCACCGCGGCAAACGACTGCGGATTCGGATTCGGATTCGGGTTCGACACGGCGCAGGGATAGTTTTTCTGCACGGAGCCGGCATCGGTTGTGCCTGTGCCGCAGGAAGCATCGAGTGGGAGCCCGCGCTGGTCGACGGTGAGGGGAGAGCCGCTGACATTCAGGGCGCCAGCGGTGGTGCCGCCGCATAGCGCCGCGCTGGCCGTCAGAGGCACGATGGTCTCTGTGACCCCGCCATAATAGCCGAGTGGCGAGAGGTTGAATGTGGACGGCGCCGTTATGTTGCCGTGCCCGTCACCCGTGGAGGGGCACCCGGTCCCGTTCACCGCGTTGTTGCTGTAGCACTCCTGGGTACCCGCCGAATCGCCCGGGTTGCCAACGATACTGTCGGTGACGGTCATGGTACCGGCGTTGTTGAGAGCGCCGCCCTCGCCGGCAGCGGCAGTGTTGTTCCAGAAGGTGCTGTCGTGAATGGTCAGGGTACTGCCGTTGTCGTTGAGGACGCCGCCGCTGCCGGCACTGGCGCCGTTGGTTCCAGCTTGATTGTTGGCAAATGTGCTGTCGCTGATGGTCAGCGTCACCGGCGCGTAGGTATCAATCGCGCTGCCTATCCAGGCGGTGTTGCCGGAGAAGGTGCTCTGGTAGATCGTGGCAGGTGAGCCGATGGCGTAGAGGCCGCCCGCGATACCGCCGCCGGAAGCAGGGCTGGAGTTATTGGAGAACGTGCTGCCGGTTACGGTGATTGAGCTCGCGGCGAGGACCCCGCCGCCGCCTTTCGCCGCAGAGTTACCGGTAATGACCATGTCGGTCAGAGTCAGATTGACAGTGGTGTAAGCATAAATGCCGGCGCCGTAGCCCGGGTCGCAGCCGCAGCCGCCCGTCGCGTTGACGAAGCCGTTCGCGATGGTGAAATTCTGAAAAGTCGCGGGTCCGTTTTCAACCAGGAACACCTGGTACAGGCTGTTGCCGGAAACCGTGAGCGCGCCAGCGCCCGGACCGCTAAAAGTGACGGAGTTCGTCGTGGTTATCGGGTGAGTGGGGGAGGCCGTGCTGGTCAGGGTGATGGTCCCAGTCACGCCCGTCATGTCAACGATGGCTGAGTTCGAGGTGTCGGCATTGACCGCGGCGATAGCGTCGCGCAGAGAGCAGCTCCCGCTGCCACCTGGATTGTTGGCCGGGCAATTGGCCGCGGTGCCGGTGGCGGGGTCGGTCGTCACACTGACGGTAAAGGTGTCTGTCGCTGCGGCGGCGTTGACGGGCGCGAGGAAGAAAGGCGCGAGCCACACGAGATTGGCGAAAAGGAAAGACAGGACGCGGAAGGGCGTCAGACGACGGGAAGCAACCACAGGGGACATACACTGAACCTCGCTGAAAATCGAATAGTGCTCCGCGGCGGGGGGACCTACACGAGTCCCTTCTGCGCACGCAGTAACCGCATTGCTGACCAGGCTCGACAATTCACGGGACGGGCAAGAGAACCGCGGGACGAGCCCGTTCGAGACCAAAGACAACTCAAAAAAATCAAGACTCCCAACGGCCACGAAGTGAGGAACAGGAGGGAATTGAATCCCCTGCGGGCGCACCCGAAGGGAGGAGATTCTTAAGTCGTGGTGATCACGATAAAGCGGAACATGGGCCGGGTCAATGGCTCTTTGGAGTATTCTTTCGTGGGATCGGCGCGGCGAAAAAAGCTACTCGTAAGGGCTTCTAATTACAGGGCTAAGGCGACTGAAGGGGCGTGGGGCCGACAACCCGAAGTTCCGCCCAAGATGGCCGGTTCCAATCTGCCTCTCCAGATTCTCGGCGGCCCG
>JBEKIN010000491.1:0-2766 GCA_050011735.1 Acidobacteriaceae bacterium
CTACTTCCGTTCCAAAGCGCAGATCGTCGTCTCCCTCGGCCAGCCGACGCTGTATCTGCTGGCCCTGGGCTTCGGCTTTGGCCCCGTCTTCGCGAAAGCTGGAGCCGGCAACTACCTCCAGTTCATGGCGCCAGGCGTCATCGGCATGACGGTGCTGTTCAGTTCCATCTTTTCGGGGATGGCGATGCTCTGGGATCGGCAGTTTGGCTTCCTGAAAGAGACGCTGGTCGCGCCCGTGCCACGCCTGCACATCATTCTGGGCCGCACGCTGGGCGGCGCGACGGTGGCCAGTTTGCAGGGGCTGCTGATGCTCGTCGTGTGCCTCATCGCCGGCTTTCGCCCCGTTCACGCGCATGCCGCTGGAACGCCCGCCAGCCACGACTGGCTGGCCCTTCCCC
Organism: Acidobacteriaceae bacterium; assembly: GCA_050011735.1. Classification (GTDB taxonomy): domain Bacteria; phylum Acidobacteriota; class Terriglobia; order Terriglobales; family Acidobacteriaceae; genus Palsa-343. The sequence continues at coordinate 399 of JBEKIN010000491.1, forward strand.
TCGCGCTGATCTTTGTTGGGATGATCGCCCTTGTCTTTGCGGCGCTCGGAGCATCAGTCGGATCGACGATCAAAGACATGCAGGGTTTCCAGGTGCTGATGAACTTCCTGGTGATGCCCATCTTCTTTCTGTCCGGCGCGCTGTATCCCCTCAAAAACCTTCCCAGGGTGCTCTCCTGGATCACGCACGCCGATCCGCTGACCTACGGGATCGACGGACTGCGCGGGGTGCTGATCGGCAGCTGGCAATTCAATTTTGGCTCGCAATTCAACTTCATGCTGGACCTGTGCCTGCTCACGGGCCTCGCGGCGATCTTTCTCACCACCAGCGCGTGGTTGTTTTCGCGGATCGAGGTATGACGAAGCAGGTTCCTGCAGGTGCACGTGCAACCCCCCGCCTCATTCCTGCTTCTGGTAACGTGATAGTTAGGAAATGATAGCTCCCCTCACCGCGTTACTTTTCTTCCAGGATTCGAACCCGATCGCTCCGCCTCCGGTGAACAATGGCAGCGCGATCCTGGAAATGCTCCGGAACAGCGGACCGATCGCGATGGTCGTGCTCGGCGTGCTGCTGGTCGCGAGCCTTTTTTCCTGGGCCATCATTCTCGGCAAATGGGCCAGCTTCCGGCGTGCTCGCACGCAGAGCCGCAGGTTCCTGCGTGCTTTCAGGAAAGCCAACCGGCTGCAAGAAATTGCGACCGTGAGCGAGCAGTTCAAGCCCAGCCCGCTGGTCAACGTTTTCGACGAGGTCTACGAGACCTACAAGCGGCAAACGGGCGGGTATGGCCCTCCCCGCAACATCACGGCGCTGGAGCGCGCGGCGCAGACCGCGGCCAGCGAATCGCTGACGGGGATGGAGCAACGGCTGACGTGGCTGGCCAGCATCGGGGCCATCTCCCCCTTCATCGGCCTCTTCGGCACCATCATGGGTATCGTGGACGCCTTCCACGGCCTCGGCACCGAAGGCACCGCAACCCTGCGCGCCGTCGCGCCGGGCGTATCCGAAGCGCTGATCACGACCGCGGCCGGATTGCTTGTCGCCATCCCCGCCGTCATCGCGTACAACCAGTTCACCGCGCGCTGCCGCGACTTTGCCGCGCGCATGGACGACTTTGCCCGCGAACTGCTCAACAGCATGGAAGAAGCCGCGCTCAAGCCCGATCAGGATCCCGTGGAGACCGCCCGTGGCCTTCACAAGTAGAAGCGGCCACACCCAGACCGCGCTGGCGGAGATCAACATCACGCCGCTGGTCGACGTGGTGCTGGTGCTGCTCGTCATCTTCATGCTGACCGCGCCCGTGCTGCAGTCCGGCATTCAGGTGGCCGTGCCCAAAACGAAGACCGTGCGCGAAATTACCGAGCAGCGCACAGTGCTCACCATCGACAAAGATCAGCAGGTGTTCCTCAACGACAAGATGGTCAACCTGAGTGATCTGCCCAACATCCTGCGCGCGCAGAACACCGACACCACGCACGAGGTGATCTACCTGCGCGCGGATGAGAAGGTTCCCTTTGGCGCGTTCGCCACGCTGATGGATGCTGTGAAGCAGGCGGGGATCACCAACGTGAGCATCGTGACCCAGCCTGCGGAGAACCCAACGCCGACGAAGTAGCACGGCTCGTCACAAACTGGATCGAGAATCCTGTCCCTCCCGAATACACTGGAAAGCATGGAAGCCGCCGGACAAACACGCCCGTTTGGGCTCGTCGCAGGTCTCGGAGTGGGGGCGGGGATCTTCTATTACAAGACTCTGGTGGAAGCGAGCCTGGCTCGCGGCCTGACGCCGCGCCTTCTCATGGTTCACGCCGACGTGCGTTATGTGATCTCGCGGGCCGCTGCTCGCGCATCCCAGGAACTCGCCGAATACCTTGCGAGCCTCCTGCAGCAGCTGGCTCAAGGAGGCGCCGCGATTGCGTCGATCCCGGCATTCACCCCGCAAATCTGCGCCGCGGAACTCGCCTCCATCACTCCCCTGCCCCTGATCAGCCTGCTCGACGCGATTACGGCGGAGATCGAGCGTCGACGGTTCCATCGCGTCGCCCTGTTCGGAGGGCGCGTAACCATGGAGACCCGGATGTTCGGATGCTTGGGCGAGACCGAAGTGATCCTGCCGACAGCGGAGGAGATGGACACCATCGCAGCCACCTACAATCGCGTCGTTGAAGCAGGGAGTGCCTCCGACGAGCATTTCAACCGGCTCCGCAGCCTCGCGCACGCGCTCATCGAGCGCGAGCGGCTCGACGGAATTATCCTGGCCGGGACCGATCTCGCCTTCATCTTCAATCCCGCCAACACTGATTTTCCCCATATCGATGGGGCACGCGTCCACATCGACGCCATCCTGCGGGAAATCGCGCCCGCTCCGGCT
>JBEKIN010000492.1:0-2761 GCA_050011735.1 Acidobacteriaceae bacterium
TCCGACCAAACAGGAAGGCATTCACCGAGCACCCATTCCCTTTGGCACGCGCCACACGCGTACGTGTAGTTATCGTCCTCGTTAGTGGCGACTTGAAGCTGCCTATCACAAAACTCACAGGCCAGCTCCGGTAAATGGATTGGCTTCACGTAGGTGGATTTCCCGCACTTCAAGCAGTTTTGCGATACGAATCCTCCCGGCCGACTCTGAACCAACAAGGATCTGGCGCCACAGCACCTAGAAAGCACTTTGCTGTATAGGAACCTGCGAGCTTTCATGGCACAACATTCTACGCTTGGCCATTCGAGCGTAACCTGGAGCGCCTATTGCGCCGTTAGCGCAGGGTCGGCTCGACTTCGTTGAGCCAGTCGGGGGGTTTGAGGATCTCGCGGGGTTTGGAGGCCCCTTCGGCGGGGCCGACGATGCCGTCGCGCTCCATCATGTCGATGAGGTGCGCTGCGCGGCCATAACCAATACGAAGCCTGCGCTGAAGGAGCGAGGTGGAGGCCTTGCCGAATTCGAGGACGAGGCGGACGGCATCCTCGAAGAGATCGTCGCTGGCCTCGTCGCCCTCTTCGTCCCCGATCCCGGAGTCGCTGCTGCCCGCATCTTTGGGCGCTTCAAGGAAGGCCTCGACGTATTCGGCCTGGCCCTGATTCTTCCAGAAATCTGTAACAGCGGCGATTTCTTTTTCGGTGACCAGAGGCGCGTGGACGCGATGGAGGCGCGAGGTGGCGGGTGGAAGGAAGAGCATGTCGCCGCGGCCGAGGAGGGCTTCGGCTCCGTTGGAGTCGAGAATGGTGCGCGAGTCGACTTTGGTGGCCAGACGGAAGGAAATGCGCGAGGGCACGTTGGCCTTGATGAGGCCGGTGATGACGTCGACGGAGGGGCGCTGGGTGGCGAGCACCAGATGGATGCCGGCGGCGCGCGCCATCTGGGCGAGACGGGTGACGGATTCTTCGACGTTGGCTTTGTCGACCATCATGAGGTCGGCAAGCTCGTCGATGATGATGACGATGTAGGGGAGGGGCTGCTCGTCCTTTGCGTCATCGAAGAGCGAGGGGGTGGCGCCGTCGAAGAGGCGATTGTATTGCTCGATGTTGCGGACGCTGCGCGAGGCAAGGAGCTTGAGGCGGCGCACCATCTCGACAACGGCGTTGCGCAGGGCATTGGCGGCGAGTTTGGGCTCGGCGATGATGGGCGTGAAGAGGTGCGGGATGCCTTCGTACATGCCCAGCTCGACGCGTTTGGGATCGACGAGGATGAGGCGCACCTGCTCGGGCGTGGCCTTGTAGAGCAGGGACATGATCATGGCGTTGATGGCCACGGACTTGCCGCTGCCGGTGGAACCGGCGATGAGCACGTGGGGCATGGTCGCCAGATCGGCCACGACGATGCGGCCATTGATGTCCTTGCCCATGGAGAGGGTGAGTTTCGAGCGCGAGGTGGCGAAGCTTTCCGACTCGATGACGTCACGGAGCCAGATGGTTTCGCGCTCGTAGTTGGGCACCTGAATGCCCACGGTGTTCTTGCCGGCCATGCGCTCAATGAGGATGCTTTCAGCTTTTGTCGCGAGGCAGAGATCTTCGGCGAGGGCGGTGACGCGGCTGCATTTGATGCCGGCGTCGGGACGGAATTCAAAGGTGGTGACGACGGGGCCGGGGTTGATCTGGACAACCTGGCCGAGGACGTCGAACTCGGCGCATTTTTCGACGAGGACCTGAGCGGTGGCGCGAAGCTCATCTTCGCGGACGGGGGAAGGATCGTCGCTGCGATGGAGCAGGGTGCTGGGCGGGAGGCGGAATCCGCTGACGTTTTTGGGAGCAACGGTGACGGTGCGGAGTTCGGTGTCGGCACGCTCACCGATCGCAGGGGAGGGCGGAGCGTCGCGGCGCGGAATGAGCTGCGGGCGCAGCGGCGCGGCAGGCTCTGAAGGCGCCTCAACGGCGACGGTGCGGGGCATCTGGTCCCACATGCCGGTGGTCTTTGACCCGGGCGTCGTGGCAAAGGTTTCAGCGAAGCCGTACTGGCGATGCGGGACATCGTCTTCGATGGCGGCCACGGGGATGGCGGGATCCGCGCCCTTTCCTTCCGCTGCTTTTTCGGCGGTTTTGCGGGCCTTCTTTAGCTCCTTCTCGTGGATGCGGTCGAGACGGGCGGCGGCTTTGAGCTCGCGACTCTGGGCGCGGGTGCGGCGCCAGTTGGTGAAACGGTCGCGCCATGCGAGAAAGAAGGCGAGTTGGACGCCGAACCACTCACGCGCGGTGTTGAAGCTGAAGGTGGTGGAGAGGTAGACGGCGGCGGCGACCAGGGTGACAGTGACAATGCAAGCGCCGGGGAAGTTGAGGAAGCGCACGAGCAGATCGGCGACGAGGCGGCCAGTGAGGCCAGCGACGGGCAGTCCATAGAGGAAGGTGGGGTGCGAAGGAATGAGGCCAAAGAGCGCGGGCGCAAACAGCAGACTAAGGAACACGCCGATGGTCTTGGAGCCGGGGGAGCCGGCGGGACGAGAGCGCATCCACGTCCAGCCAAGAGCGCCGAGGAGAATGGGCAGGATGAAGGTGGAGAGCCCTTCGATCTGGAGCATGAAGTCGCTGACATAGGCGCCGGCAGGACCGATCCAGTTGCGGACGGGACCGGAGCCGGTGGTGTTCAGAGAAGGGTCGGTGGGGCGGTAAGAGACCAGGGAGAGAAAAAGGAGGACAGCGGAAGCGAGGACCAGCAGGCCGACCAGCTCATTGAGGCGGCGGTTGCGGGTCGG
>JBEKIN010000493.1:0-2756 GCA_050011735.1 Acidobacteriaceae bacterium
CATGTCCGACCCCGCCTCCACCTTGTGCGCCAGCGCCTCGTCATAGCGAATCTGCACCGACACCTGGTCCGGATGCCGGAACGCCCACTCGCGGAAGAACCGCTCATACAGCGGCTCGCCACTCCCCAACGCCACCACCGCAACTTCGCGCTGCGAGAGCCGCTCCGCAATCTCCGCCACCAGGTCAAATCCCTTCTGCGTCGCAAACCGCGAAACAATCCCAATCACCGGCATCGTCTCCGGCACCTTCTCCAACCCAAACGCATGCAGCAGGTCCGCCCGGCACTCCTTCTTCCCGCTCAAATCCCGCGGCGAGTAATGCGCGGCCAAATATCCATCCATCGCCGGGTCCCACTCGGAGTAATCCACACCATTCAAGATCCCGCGCAAATCCGCAGCCCGGCTCCGCAGCACGCCGTCAAGCTTTTCGCCGAACTCCGGCGTCTGAATCTCTTCGGCATACTTCCGGCTCACTGTCGTCAGCATCTCGCTGAACACCATGCCGCCCTTTAGAAAATTGAACGTATCGAACTGCTCCAGCCGGTCCTTCGTGAACACGTCCCACGGAAACAGCAACCGCTCCGTCGTCTGCGGCGGATACCAACCCTGGTAGCCCGCGTTATGAATCGTCAGCACTGTCCCCGCCCTGTTCAGCGCCGGATCCTGCGCATACGTCGTCTTCAGATACACCGGAATCAGCGACGCCTGCCAGTCGTGCACGTGAAACACATCCGGCACGCCCAACAGCTTCGTCGCCTCCAGCACCGCCCGGCAATACAGCCCAAACCGCTCCCAGTTATTCTCGTACTCCCCGCCCTTCGGCCCGTAGAGCTCGCGCCGGTCAAACAGATCCGGACAATCCAGAAAGTAGAACTGCACCCCCTCCCGCTTGCCCACGTCCACAACCCCTACAAACCGGTTGTAGTACTCAAACGGAACCGTGATCGACCGTACCGCCAGCCTCCAGTCGCCGCTCTTCGCGCCCTCTTCCTTCTCGAATCGCTCCCGCACCGTGGCATAAAACGGCAGATACACCGTTACCTCGTGCCCCAGCTTCACCAGCTCCGGTGGCAGCGCTCCCACCACGTCTGCCAGCCCCCCGGTCTTCGCAAATGGAACGCACTCCGAAGCCGCAAACACAATGTGCATCAATCCCTCTCCCGCGCTCTGCGAACAACCGCAGTCTACTATGGCAAGCTGATCGCCATCTCCCTTCGGATGTTCTTGTGATAAGCCACATGTTGCATCTCGGCGGGAACGGTCTACAATGGCGGCGATTGCCATGACCAACTCAAATCGTCGCCTTTTTCCGCCCAATCTCCTGTCGCCCCCACCCTTTCCAATCGCCGCCGGACTCTTTCTGCTGGCCCTGGTCCCATTTCAGCTCGCCGCTCAGACCACCCCAGGCCAGAGCACCCCGGCATGGAACTCCGTCTCCCCAGGCTTTTCTCCGCAGGTGCTCCTCGAGCACGACGGCGCCATGTGGGCGGCAGGCAGCGACGGCAGCATCGCCGTCTCTACCGATGGCGGTGAGCGCTGGACAAGGAAGCACCACGACGAACACGGCGGACTTCTGCTCTCCTTCGCCTTTGTGGGCGCCAGGTTCGGCTATGCGGCGGGAACCGGACCGCACCTCCTCATGACCGCGGACGGCGGCGAAACCTGGAACGAGGCGATCGACCTCCCCGAAGCCACCTTTCAGGCGGCCTTCGGAGACACGAAACATGGCATCATTCGCATCCACACCGCCCTCCTCTCCACCATCGACGGCGGCAAGACCTGGAAGCCGGTAGTCCCCGAAAACGATCCCGGCTGGATGCAGAAATATCCCTACACGGTCGATCTTGCAGCCCTCGATGGAAACCACCTGATCGCCCGGGTAAGTGAAGGCGAAGCGGGCGATGGCGAGTTCCTTTGGACGGCCGACGGCGGCGCAACCTGGAAAGCAAACTACCTGTCCAGCGCCGCTGGCGCTGCCGGCGTCTTCACGGCACAGGGCCAATACTGGTCCATAGGTGGTGAAGTCGTCTCGGGCCTGCACGTTCCCATGGCCGTTCGCTCATCCGAAGGCGCCAAGTGGGACCATCTTCCGGTCCTTCGCGAGGTTTGTCATTGGCGCGACTGTCGCGGCTGCACCCCGCAGGGTTGCTTCGCCGGCGGCACTTCGTTCGTCCCGTTTTCGCGCATCCTCGAACCCCCCGCGGCCAACGCCCAGCCTGCTGCTTCCACACAACCGATTTCCGCACTGGAACCCTTGGCCCGTTTTCCCCAACACACGCTCTCCGGCCAATGGGCACGCAGTGGAAACAATCTCTGCCTGCTGACTCACGGCGCAATTGAGTGCGGCCCATTGTCGCCCGCAGAATCGCTCGACACAAAAGCCGACCAGGCGGAGTGGGATCGTCAACCCTTCCCTCCGTTGCTCCAAACCAGGCCGTCCCTGGCCAGTTCCAGCATCGAATCAGCCCTCCCAAGCGGCGTCCAGTGCATCCGCTGCAACCTCACAAAGATCTTCTTCTCGAAGGTGGACAATTCCGGACCGGTCGCCATGCACATGGAGTTCGAAGTTGGACCGGCCGGCAATGCCCAGAAAGTAAAGATCTCCGGAGACGTGCCCGAGGACGTTGCCGCAAAGCTTCGCACCATTGCTGCCGGATGGCTCTTTTCGCCGTATGAGAAAAATGGAAAACCGAAGTCGACATTCGTTGCGCTGAGCGGCCAGATCTTCATAATGAATCCTGACAAGCCCCCGCAAG
>JBEKIN010000494.1:0-2737 GCA_050011735.1 Acidobacteriaceae bacterium
AACCATCAACCCCACCGATATCGAGCTCCAGGCTTTCTACGCCCAAAACGACGCGCGCTACATGAACGCCGACCCCGAGACCCGCAAAATCCAGTTCGTCAACATCACCGATACCGATCTTCCCGGCGGCAAACCGCAGATCACCCAGGCGGAGATTCAGCAGTACTACACCCAGAATCAGCAGCTCTACCGAGTCGACGCGCAGGTCAAAGTCCGCCACATCCTCATTTCCGTCGATCCCAACGGCGGACCCGGCGCCGACGCCGCTGCCAAGGCCAAAGCCCAGGACATCCTCAACCAGCTCCGCAAGGACAACGGCAAAAACTTTGCCGACCTCGCGAAGAAATACTCCGACGATCCCGGCAGCAAGGATCAGGGCGGCGAACTCGGCTGGATCAAGCACGGCACCACCGTCGCTGAATTCGACCAGACTGCCTTCGCCCAGCAGCCCGGCCAGATTTCCGATCTGGTCCGCTCCCGCTTCGGCTACCACATCATCCAGACCGAGGAGAAGCAGGACGCCCACGTCAAGTCGCTCGATGAGGTGAAAGCTTCCATCAGCGACACCCTCACCAAACAGAAGGACACTCAAATCGAGCAAGCTTTCGTCAATCAGCTCGCCACCGACGCGCAGAAGTCCTCGCTCGCCCAGGCTGCCGCCGCGCATCATCTCCCCATCCTCACCAGCGATTACGTCGCCACCGGAGCCACCCTGCCCGGCATCGGCGACAGCTCCAAACTCCTCACCGCGGCTTTCGCCACCAAACCGGGAATCGTCCAGGTGGCCGGTACAAGCGATAACAGCTATGCCGTCTTCCAGGTCGCCGACGTGAAACCCGCGCACACCCCGACATTCGCTGAGTACAAGGCGCACGTCCTCGACGATTTCCGCGATCAGCAGGTCACTTCCCTGCTCGCCCGCAAAACCAATGAGCTCGCCGATCGAGCCCACGCCGAGCACGACCTCGCCAAAGCCGCCAAAGAAGTCGGCGCCACCATCAAAACCAGCGACCTCGTCGGACGCGACGCGCAGGTTCCCGACATCGGTTCGCTCGCCAGCTCCGCGCCCGCGCTCTTCGATCTCGCCGTTGGCCAGATCAGCAACCCCATCAACAACGGCGCCACCGGCGTTGTCGTCAAAATCGCCGACAAGCAGCAACCCTCCGCCGACGACATGACCAAAAACTTCGACGCTACCCGCGACGCCCTTCTCAATCAGCGCCGCGACCAGATGTACTCCGTCTTCGTCTCCAGCCTGGTCTCCAGCTACGAAAAGGCGGACCGCGTCCTCGTCAACCGCAAGCTCCAGCAGCAGCCCGGCCCCCTCAGCGGAACGTAGATTGTTGGATCATTAAGAGCAACAAGGCCCGCACCGTTCGAATCTCTCCAAACGGCGGGCCTTTTCGTTGCACACTATTCCTTACAGGATTCTTCATGCCCTTTGAACGCTCTTCGGGACTCCTGCTGCACATTGCTTCTCTGCCTTCCATCGGCGGCATCGGCGACCTCGGCCCCGCCGCGTATGCCTTCGCCGACTTCCTCGCCGCATCGAAGCAGCGCCTTTGGCAGGTTCTTCCCCTCGGCCCCACCGGTTACGGCAACTCCCCGTACGCGTCGCTGTCGGCCTTCGCCGGCAATCCGCTGCTCGTCTCGCTTGAAAATCTCGCCGATCGAGGTTGGTTAGAAAACACGTCCGACCGCGGCCGCCTCGCCACCCTCCCCGGCCCATCCGGCAACATCGACCACGAAGCCGTCCTCACCCAAAAACTGCCCCTCCTTGAAGAGGCCGCCCGCAACTTCCTCCACAGCCATTCCCCGGAAGAATGGTCCAGCTTCGAGAGCTATTGCCGCGAGAACACCCCCTGGCTGAATGACTGGGCCCTCTATTCCGTCCTGCGCCGCAAGTTCGACTTCGCCTCCTGGAGCGACTGGCCCAGCGACGTAAAACACCGCGAGCCCGCCGCTCTCGACCGTCTCCGCCTCGAACACGGCGAAGAACTCGCCGTCGCCCAGGCCCTGCAGTTCGCCTTCGACGAGCAATGGCGCGCCCTCCGCGCATACTGCGCCGCCCGCGACATCCGCTTCATTGGCGACATCGCCATCTTCGTCAACTACGACAGCGCCGACGTCTGGACCAACCCCGAGCTCTTCGAGCTCGACAAAGACCTCCTGCCCATCCGCGTCGCCGGCGTCCCCCCCGACTACTTCTCTCAGACCGGCCAGCGCTGGGGCAATCCCCTCTACAAATGGGACGTCCTCCAGCAGAACGGCTTCGCCTGGTGGGTCGACCGCATCCGCCGCGCGCACTTCCTCTACGACGTCATCCGCCTCGATCACTTCCGCGGCTTCGAGGCCTATTGGGCCATCCCCGCGCGGGACGAAACCGCCGTCAACGGCAAGTGGGTCAAAGCCCCCGGCACGGCCCTTTTCCAGAAGCTCCACGACGAGCTCGGCGAGCTCCCTTTCATCGCCGAAGACCTCGGCCTCATCACCAAAGAAGTGGATGCTCTACGCGAGCAGTTCCACCTTCCCGGCATGAAAGTATTGCAGTTCGGGTTCTCCAGCCGCGGCGCTCATATCCACCTGCCCCACAGATTTGTCACCAACACAGTAGCGTATACGGGAACCCACGACAACGACACCACCCGCGGCTGGTGGCAGAACGGCGCGACAGAAACTGAAAAGGACGCCGTCCGCAACTACCTGGGCGTCACCGGCAACGACGTCGTCTGGCCCC
>JBEKIN010000495.1:0-2717 GCA_050011735.1 Acidobacteriaceae bacterium
GAGGGAAGTGGATGCGGAGGGATTCTGGGGACGCGCGGGGATGGTGGCGAGGAGGAGGGTGAGGATGAGGAGGGGCCGGGGCATGGAAACAGGGTACAGGGTGCAGGGAACAGGTTGCAGGTTGCAGGAAACGGGTTGCGGGTTACAGGGAACAGGTTACGGGTTACAGGGAGCAGCGGACGCACGGGTGTTCTCTGTCAGCCGACAATGATCCCTGTTTTCTGCAACTCGTAACCCGCAACCTGTTCACTGTACCCGGCTGAGGAATTTGCGGGCTTTGCGGAACCATGGGCGTTCACGGCGGCGGAGATAGGCCGGCATGGCGGGGGCTTTCTCGAGAATTTTGTGGGCCCAGGAGCGGGCTTCGGCGTTGCGTCCTTCGGAAGCGAGCAACTCGGCGAAGTTTAGATAGGTTTCCGACATGGTGGACGTCTGGGTTGCCTCGCGGAAGAGGGCTTCGGATTTCTCTTTCTGCCCGGTGAGGGCATACGCGTGGGCGAGGAGTCCCTGGGCACGATGGAAATCGTAATCGGGTTCTTTGGCGACGACGCGTTCGAGGTCGGGAATGGCCGGCGCCGGTTCGCCCATGAGAACGGCGGAGGCTCCGCGCTTGTAGAAGGGGTCGAGGGTGGTCGATCCGCCGGCGATGGCTCGATCGAAAGCGGTGCGGGCCTGGGGGAGACGGCCATCGTCCATGTAGAGGTCGCCGAGTTCTTCGAAGTTGCCGACCGCCGAGTTGACCTGGACGAGGGTTTCGAGCTCACGTATGCGCTTGCGGCGGGAGAATCCGCGAGCGGACTGGCGGCCGAGGAAGTTGAGGTCGGGAGCCGCTTCGATGAGGAGGTAGATGACGGCGCCGAGGGGGCCGAGGAAGATGATGACGAAGAGCCAGTAGGTATCGGGACGGCGGCGGAAGAAGTGGATGAGGGCGAGGCCTTCGAGGAGGAGTCCCCACCAGGTAAAGATGAGATGAACGAGAAAGCCCATGGTCAGCGAGCGAAGTTCGAGGAAGGTTCAGTGTATATGGAGCCGGTAGCCAGTAGCTTGGCTATGCGGGGGGATTGGGGAAGGTGGTGTCTAATGCGCCGGTGAGTTCGGCGACACGGGCGACGTGGTGGCGGGCGCACCACTGCTCGAGTCCCTGGGCGAGGCGCTCGGTGGCTCGGGGATCGGCGTAGCTGGCGGTGCCGACCTGGACGGCGGTGGCTCCGGCGAGGAGAAATTCGACGGCGTCTTCGGGAGTGACGATGCCGCCGAGTCCGATGACGGGGATGGTGACGGCTTTGGCCGCTTCCCAGACCATGCGCACGGCGATGGGCTTGATGGCCGGACCAGAGAGGCCGCCGGTGATGTTCCAGAGGCGCGAGCGGCGGGTTTCGACGTCGATGGGGAGCGCGAGGAAGGTGTTGACGAGAGAGACAGCGTCGGCGCCGGCTTTTTGCGCGGAGCTGGCCATGGCGGCGATGGAGGTGACGTTGGGCGAGAGCTTGACGATAACCGGGCGGCGGGATCGGGATTTGGCGCGGGAGACGAGGTCGAAGAGCATATCGACGTCGGAGCCGAAAGCGATGCCGCCGTGTTTGGTATTGGGGCAGGAGGCGTTGAGCTCGTAAGCGGCGATGCCCTCCGCGTCGTTGAGTCGGTCGACGACGGCGAGGTAGTCGTTGATGGCGTAGCCGAAGACGTTGACGATGACAGCGCAGGAGGGGTAGGCGCGCAGGGGAGGGAGCTTGTCGGCGAGGAATTTTTCGACGCCAACGTTTTGCAGGCCGATGGCATTGATCATGCCGGCGGCGGTTTCAATGAGGCGCGGGGACTGGTTGCCGGCCATGGGCTCGGCGGAGATGCCTTTGGTGACGAGGCCGCCGATGCGGCGGAGGTTGACGATCTCCTCGAACTCAACGCCGTAGCCGAAGGTGCCGCTGGCGGCGATGACGGGGTTGACCAGCTCAAGGCCGCAGAGGTTGACGCGCATGTCGGGCTTCATGCGCAGCTCCTTCGGAGCTGCGCAGGGAATAGGGAATAGGGAATAGGGAATAGAAAAGCAGCGGATAGCGGATAGCGGACAGCGGATAGAAAAGGGTCGCGCTTTGCGCGATACCCACGTCCCCAACTGCAGGGACGTGGGGCACCCGGCGCAGTGAACAGGGAACAGTGATCCGTGATCAGTAAAGGCAAAAGCCAACCGCAAGGTCCTTCGCTTCGCTCAGGATGACAAGCAAATGTCATTGGTGGGTGGCTTTCGGTGTGGGGGGCGGAGCGGTTGTCGCGGGAGGGTGGTGGGTTGTGGTAGCTGCGTGGCGCGTGCGGGGCGGTGGTGGCGGCTTCGGGTAAGTGACATCAGAGGCTGGCTTGAAAGCCTGGGTGAGGATGTGTCCTACGGAAGCCGAGGGCTGATTGACGCCGAGCAGAGCGGCGAAGGTTGCGGCGAGGTCGACGGGCTGGACGCGTCCGTGATAGATGCCGGGTGCGAAGGGGGCTCCAAAGAAGCCGAGGGGGACGTGACGGTCGTAGGAGTACGGGCTGAAGTGGGTGGTCTGGATGTTGCCGAGGGTTTCCATCTGAAAGTCGGCGGGGATGATCATGACGTACCAGCCGCCGTTGGGCGAATAGCTATGGGCGAGGAGCTCGCCCCAGGGGGTTGGAGGGTAGGGGCCGTCGGCGAGCTGCTCGCGGGTGTAGCTGCGGAAGAGCACGGGGCGCGGGGGCAAGCGCGT
>JBEKIN010000496.1:0-2707 GCA_050011735.1 Acidobacteriaceae bacterium
TTTTTGATTACGGCGATGATCGCGTCGTTGTCGGAGGGGTTCGTTTACGCGGAGGCGCTGGGCGTTTTGCCGGAGGTGTTTCTCGACACGGTGAACAAGGCGCTGTTCCAGTCACCGTTTTATGAGATGTACGGGAAGATCATGCTGACTCCGCCGGAGAAGCCGGGCGCGACGATGGCGGTGGGCGAGAAGGATATGCGGTTGTTTCGTGAGGCAGCGCAGGATAGCAAGGTGCGGACGCCGCTGGCGGATGTGTTCATGGCGACGTTTCATCGGGCGTTTGAGGCGGGAATGAAGGACGCGGATTGGGCGGCGGGATACCTGCAAATGCAGCGTTCAGCGTTCGGCGATCAGCGTTCAGAAACAGCCGCTTCGTGAGCTGGGAGCTTGGAGCCGGGAGCTGGGAATCGTGATCAGTGATCAGTGAGCAGTGATCAGTGAGCAGTGGATCAGCTTTTATTCGAACCGGTAGAGCTTCAGCTTTTCCGTTGAGATGTGGCGTGGGTCGAAGCGCCAGTATTGGCCCTGATCGTCTTCGTCGCCATTGAGGCGGCGGCCGGGAATCCACTGGCCGTCGACGAATTTTCCCTCATCGACCGAGGCGATGCCGACCTGCGGACCGCCTGGGACGCGCGGGGTGAAGGAAACTCTGAAGCCTCTGCCGACGCCGAGGAACTCGTCGGGCCCGGTGGCCATGATGAGGCCGAAACCGGAACCGGACTGGGAGCCGAAGATGCGGTCGAGCGAAACGTGTACGGTGTACCCGCTCATGGTGAAGTCGACGGAAGGACGATTCTTGTCGAGGACGAAGCCGTGCACATCGCCGGCGCTCTGATGAGCGAGCAGGAGCGGCGCGAGGCTGGCGATCGCAGCGAAGCTGGCGGACATAGCGCCGTCTGGATCGGAATCGGGTTCGTCGATGGCGAAGGGCGAGAAGCCAATTCCGGCCTCTTCGCCGAGCGCGTAAAAGACATTGGGGGATCCGGCCGTGCCACCGCGGGTCTCCGGCATAAAGAGCGGGTTGCCGTCGCGGTGATAGCGTCGGCACCAGTCGACAAAGTTTTCGGCATAGAGGTCGGGTGCGTAGATGTCCAGCGCTGAGCCCGCGGCCTTCCACACATCCACGACGCGCGGTTCGGGACCGCCGCTGGGATACTGGCCTGGAGTTGCGTCGTCGTCGGCCAGCCAGGTGTTGACGTACATGGGAACGTCGTAAGCGGCCTTGCCGCGTGCCGCAACGGCCTGAACGTAGCGGGCGTAGTGCCAGGCCATGAAGATTTCGTCCGCTCGGACGGTGTCGCCGAAGACCTCGGCCCAGGCGCCTGTGGTTTTGTCGCCATTCGCATCCCAGAGCATTCGCAGATCGGGATAGAGCTGCTCGCGGTGGGCCTCGAGATATTGCGTGAGTTGCTCGGGGACAGGTGAAGCAAAGGCGCGGTTAGCGGCCGCGGAGCGATCGCGCGAGTCGCCCAGCACACCGACTTCATTCTCGACCTGCATCATCAGGACGGTATGGTCGCGGCCGTCTGCTTCTTTCAGGTGTTGCATGAGAGCGGCGAAGGCGTGCGCATCGGCCTCTTGGCTCGCGGCACCGAGCGGGCTGAGGACCTCGACTTCGTTGCCGTGCTGGACCACGCGCGGAAACCGCCGGGCATCCTGCTTGACCCAGACGGGCGCGTAGCTGGACATGCCGTTTTTCCATGAGGCCAGCCACAGAAAGACGATGCGCTGATGCTGCTGGCGGGCCTGGGCGAGAAGGCCATCGACGAGAGTGAAGTCGAATGTGCCCTCGGCGGGCTCAATCAGTTCCCAGCTGAGCGGGGTGACGACAGTGTTGAGGTTCATGGAGGCCAGCCTTGGCCAGATGGGCTTCATGTGTTCCAGGCTGGACGAAGAGGAGTTGAGGATTTCGCCGCCGAGGATCAGGAACGGCTGACCATCCACGATGAGCTGGGTGGCCGCGCCGCGCTTTTCCAGATGCGGCGCGCTGTTTTGCTGTGCTGGGAGTGGGGCGGATTCAAATACGGCGAGAAGGAGGAGGATGGGCGGAACGCAGAGGCGGCTTCGCATAACGGCTGGAATTCTACTCCCGTCTTCACGAAGACTGTGTCCTGACGGCTCGGCTCGGCACTTCCAAACCTTTCAGGAACCTCGATACGATAGAGGCATGGGAAAGATTAGCTTGAAGGATCGGGTTGTTTTTATTACGGGCGCGAGCTCGGGGATTGGCGCGGCGTGCGCGCGGGGATTCGCGGGCGAAGGTGCGCGGCTGCTGCTGGCGGCTCGGCGTGTGGATCGGCTGGAGGCGAGGACGGCTGAGTTGCGGCAGGCGGGTGCGGCCGCGGTGCACAATTTCCAACTCGATGTGCAGGATCGCGCGGCGGTGGACGCTGCGATTGCGGGGCTGCCTGAGGAGTGGCGGGCGATCGATGTGCTGGTGAATAACGCAGGGCTGAGCCGCGGGCTCGACAAGCTGTGGGAAGGGAAACCCGAGGACTGGGAGGAGATGATCGACACCAACGTGAAGGGGATGCTGTGGGTGACGCGCGCGGTCGTGCCGGGGATGGTGGCGCGCGGACGCGGACACGTGGTGAATCTGGGATCGACGGCGCAGGATCTCGCTTATCCGGGCGGGGCGGTGTATTGCGGGACGAAGGCGGCGGTGAAGCTGATCAACGACGGGCTGCGCCAGGATCTGATGGGGACG
>JBEKIN010000497.1:0-2706 GCA_050011735.1 Acidobacteriaceae bacterium
CGAGTCAAAATCAGAAAATGAGTTTCACGGCCAAAGTCACCACGCGTCCGCCACCCTTCGGCGCTTTCGAGAAATGATCCAGGTCTGCTTTCCAAAACTGACCCTCGGGAAGCTTCAGCTTGTAAGGAGGCAGCGGCCAAGCCGCCAAGTGGTCGGCTGCCGTGTGGTTTGCACTACGATGAGATCAGCCTGCCTTTGATGTCAGAAAGTATCCAGGCTGCGATGGGGACCCAAGGGAATGTTTGCGGTGGAACTGAAGTTCGACCTGCAGGAGCGGGGCGCGCCCGATGATAAGGTCGATGCAATCACGTGGCTTATTGCGGCTCTCGTCCGCAATGGGAATCTGCTGGAAGAGTTCTTACTGATAAACGAATCTAAGGGATGGACGGTTTACGGGACCGCGCCGGCGCGGGACGCATTCCACAAGGCAAACCGGAATGAGTTTGTTGAGCAGGGAATCGCCAACCTTACGCAGGTCAATCTGAAACGACCTCGTATTCGATTCTTGGGCATGGTCCCGGAATCATCCGCACCGTGCCGTTGTACCAGGCCGAGAGGCTTCTTTCTCTTTACGACATTCCTGTGCCTCGAACCTCCCGTGCACTGCATCCAGTGCAATGGCACGTTTCCCCTTTACCGTCTTCCGCGCCCTGAGACGGGAGAGTATTCCGGATTACTTTCTTGGAGGAGCAATTACCAGGCCTGCGACACTCTCCAAATGAATTGCACTGTGGGTGAACGATTCGGCGAGCGTCAGATGTCCGATCCGACCAGCAGTTTGTCTCGATCGGGCCTAGCAGTTTGCCAAGAGATCGAGCGTCTGACTGGACGCCCTGTTTATTACTACCTCTTCCGAGCCAACACCCGTAGCCACGCGGCGGAGATACGCAGAAAATGTCCGACTTGCGGCGGCCCATGGCTTTTGAAGAAACCACTTCACGGCAAGTTTGATTTCAAGTGTGACAAGTGCCATTTGTTGTCGAACATTGCCTGGAACGTCCGTTAGGTAATCATCAGCATGGAAGGGCATCAGGAGTGTTAACGATACCAGACGTTGGTTGCATCGCCGGGCGGCGCCTCAACGATATCCGGAAGTTGACTCGCTACTCAGGCGCTGGAACAACCACTCCGATGGTCTTTGAGCTAAAGTGTTGATTTTGCAGTGAACCGGAGGTGCTGAGCCCTGGAGAGGAGTAGCCTCCACTCCAGGGCAAGAGCTTCTGGGAGTCATCACCTCCCATGGGCCCTCCCGAGAGTGCTACAAATCACGGCGGAAATCAAGACGGTCGGCGACGTCGGCCACGCCCGCGGAGTTGTCTGCTCAAAGGATGCGAGGTGCGCTTTCATCCCCGGCAGGCGCGCCAGCGTTACTGCAGCGAGGGATGCAGGCAGGCGGCGCGGAAATGGTCGCGGTGGAAGGCGCAGGCGAAGTACCGGGCAACAAGAACCGGCAAACAGAAACGGAACCGCCAGAGCCAGCGCTATCGGGAGCGCGTCCGCTGCCGGACACCGCCAGAGCCAGAAGCAGTTGACGAGGCCGCGAGGGTAATCACTCAGGAACCTTTTTTTCGCGCGGACGTGCGATCGGCCGGGGTGCTACGAGGGATTTGCCCAGCAGCGGCGAAGTCCGTTGCAGCGCTTCTGTTGCCTGGCATGCCGGCGAGCGCTGGAGCGCGTGCAGCAGCGAGAACGGCGCTGGAAACAAGCTCGCATTTAATCCCGACATATTGATCCAGCAGCGAGAACCGCCCTACATTCAGCTTGTCGATGCAACTGGAGTTTCATCAGCTCGACCGGCGGTGGGAGCATTTGCGAGTGCGTCATCCGGCGCGGCAGCGGCGGCTGTTGGCGTCGCTGGCGGAGTGCGGCCAGCAAATGCCCATCGTGGTAGTGGCAGTCGAAGGCCAAGCGGACCGCTATGTAGTCATCGATGGCTATAAGCGGCTGGTGGCCCTGGAGCAACTGGGGCGGGACACGGTGGAAGCGGTGGTGTGGCCGATGAGCGAGGCTGCTGCCATACTGCTGGATCGTTCGCTGCGGTTGAGCGAACACGAGACGGCACTGGAAGTTGGCTGGCTGCTCGCGGAGTTGGAACAGCGCTTCAACTATGGGCTCGATGAGTTAGCTCGCCGCTTCGATCGCAGCGTGAGCTGGGTGTCGCGGCGGCTGGCGCTGGTGGAGCTTTTGCCGGAAGCGATCCAGCAGCAGGTGCGCGAAGGTAAGATCGCGGCGCAAGTGGCGATGAAGTTTCTGGTGCCGGTGGCGAGGCAAAGTCTGGAGGAGTGCCAGCGGATGGCGGAGATCTTTGCCGAGCATCACTGCGACACGCGCGAAGCCGGCCAGTTCTATGCCGCCTGGCGACAAGGACCGGCGGCAGTTCGCAAACGCATTCTGAATGACCCCGCGCTGTTTTTCAAAACGCAGCGGCATGCCCAAGAGAAAGCCCCGCCGGGAACAAGCGCCGAACTGATTCGCGATCTGGAGATGGTGACCGCCATCGTGAACCGTGCTCATCGTCGACTGGCCGGCGCGGCGGCCTTGGAGCTGGATCAGCAGCAGCGCGCCACGGCGCGGCAGCAGATCGAGCAGATTGAAAAACAACTCCAGCGCATCGACGACAAACTTGTCCCGGAGCAAACACCCGATGTTGAGCCAAGCACAACGCACCACGATTCTGGAATTGCACACACAGGGAGTAGCGAAACG
>JBEKIN010000498.1:0-2695 GCA_050011735.1 Acidobacteriaceae bacterium
AGCAGCATGACGGCATCGCCGTTGACGACCTTGCCGTTGGCGTCGGCGAGCATGGCGCGGTCGGCATCGCCGTCGAAGGTCACGCCGAGATCGGCACCAAGAGATTTGGTTTCGGCAGCGACGACTTCGGGGTGCAACGCGCCGCAGTTGGCGTTGATGTTGCGTCCGTCGGGAGAAGCGTGGGTGAGTCGGATATTCCCGCCGAGATGCTCGAAGAGTTCCGGGGCGATGGCGGAAGCAGCTCCGTTGGCGCAATCCAGTACGACACGAAGGCCTTTCAGGTCGAGGCCGGGAACGGCTGAGCGCAGGAAGCGCTCGTACTCAGCGCGGTACTTTTCGTTGACGGGGGGCGCGGAACCGGGCTGAGGGGCCTCGACCTTCTCGAGACGGCGAAAGATTTCCGTCTCGATGCGAAGCTCGGTTTCGTCGGGTAATTTGTAACCGTCGTTGCCGAATACTTTGATGCCGTTGTCTTGCCAGGGATTGTGGGAGGCGGAGATGACGACACCCGCGGAGAAGCCGTGCTGTCGCGCGAGGAAGGCGATGGCAGGAGTGGTGACGACTCCTGCGTTTTCCACGCGAGCGCCGCCTTCGGCGAGGCCAGCGGCGATGGTGGCGGCGATCCATTCGCTGGATTCGCGCGTGTCCATGCCGAGGAGGACGCGCGGCCGCGGGTGAGAAGCGTTGAGCTGATGTGCAAGGGCGAGGCCCACGGCGTAGATCGTCTTCGCATCCAGCGGAGCTTCACCAGCGACCGCGCGAATGCCATCGGTGCCAAACAGCTTCCTCATGAGCCCTGTATTTCCCTCTCGATTTTGCTGATCCGGCTGCGGATGCGACCGCGAGCGAGGCGGGCGACGATCGACTGGCCTTCTGTCACGCTCTCAGTATCTTTTATCAGTGCACCGTGGTCATCGTACACCAGCGCATAGCCGCGACTGAGAACGGCGAGAGGAGAAAGCGCGGTCAAGTTGCGGACGAGGCCTGCTTCGCGCTCGTGCAGCGCACGGAGTCGATCACGCTGGGCGCGCGTGATGCGGGCCTGCAGCGAAGCGAGCCGCTCGCGTGCGACGGCAATGCGCGATGCGACGTCCTGGCGCAGGAGCCGGACGGAGAGCCGCTGCAGTTTGTCGGCGAGGCTGCGCTGGCACGCGCCCCAATGCGATTCCATGCGGAGGGTGAGGTCGTCAACGCGCTGCTGGCGGCGGCGGAGCTGATCGCGTTCGCGGATGAGGATGGATTCGACGCGCACGCGGGCCAGAGCAGTGGACGCCTGCATCAGGCGATAGCGGGCGGCACGCTGGAGGCGTTGATCGAAGTTGTGGACGCGCTCGGCGATGTTGTGGAGCACAGCGGTCACCAACTCGGCGGCGGCAGAGGGTGTGGGGGCGCGCAGGTCGGCAGCGAAGTCGGCAATGGTGAAGTCGGTCTCGTGGCCGATGGCGGAGATGACGGGGAGCTCGGAAGCGGCGATGGCTTCGGCGAGGAATTCGGTGTTGAAGGGGGCGAGGTCTTCGAGCGAGCCGCCGCCGCGGGCGATGACGATGAGGTCGACATGCTGAGTGCGGTTGAAATACGCGATGCCGGCGGCGACTTCGGCTGCAGCGGCTTCTCCCTGGACAAGCGCGGGATAGACGAGAACGTGAAGGCCCGCGTGGCGACGATTGACGATGTTGAGAAAGTCGCGGATGACGGCGCCGGTGGGCGAGGTGACGATGCCGACGCAGTGCGGGAATGCGGGGAGCGGCTTTTTGCGGGCGGGATCGAAGAGGCCGCGCGCTTCGAGGCGCTGTTTGAGCTGTTCGAAGGCGATTTGCAGGGAGCCGGCGCCGACGGGCTCGAGGAATTCGGCAACGAGCTGCATCTGACCGCGCTGTTCGTAGACGGAAACTTTGCCGCGAAGCAGGACGTGCAGGCCGTCGGCGGGACGGAAGCGCAGGAGCGATGCTTGTTTGCGGAAGAGGACGACGGGAAGCTGTGCGTCGCCGTCTTTGAGCGTGAAGTAGACGTGGCCGGAGGGCGCGGGTCGAAGGTTGGAGATTTCGCCTTCGACCCAGAGGTCGCCGTATTCGCGCTCGATGTGGAGGCGCACTTCGCTGACGAGGTCGCCGACTTTCCAGATGCGGCGCGTGACGGGCGAGGCGGTGGCGGACTCGAAAGAAAGGCCTAGCTGGCGGCCGGGCTTCTGCTGCGGGCTGGGCGGCGTGCTCACAATTGCAGAGTATAGAACCGGCAGGATTTGAATTCCCTGCCCTGCGCCCGGATAATGGGCGAATCTTGAACATCCGAGGATCGCGATGATGCAACGTCTCGCTGTATGTGTGTGTGGTTTTCTGCTGAGCGTGGCGGCTGTTATACCCGCCAGCGCGCAGAGTTTCACGCTCCAGCAGGTGCTGAGCGCGCCGTTCAGTTCGGGATTGCAGGCGGCGCCTGCCGGTGGACGGTTTTTGTGGATCGCCAACCAGGAGGGGCGGCGGAATATCTGGGTGGCGGAGGCGAGTGGCTCGGCGTACACGGCGCATCGCGTAACGAATGACGATGCGGACGATGGCATCGATGTTGGGGACATCGAGTGGACGCCGGACGGGGGGCACATTATCTATGCACGCGGCGGGGACTTTGAGTTTCCCGAGAAGCCGTCGCCGAATCCAGCGATGCTGGCGCAGGGCATTGAGCAGGATATTTGGATGGTCGG
>JBEKIN010000499.1:0-2689 GCA_050011735.1 Acidobacteriaceae bacterium
ATCATGCTCATGACGGTACATGGAACCACCCCGAAGTTCTCCTCCAGCGACGTCCAGCACTGTACCGCGCTCACCGTGCAGTGCGTGTCCTTCATGAACCGCTCAATCGCGATCCCCAGCTTTGCCATCTTGATCAGCGCCGCTTCCGGAACGCTGTTGGTGTTGACGTAGGCGCGGATCGCGGCCAGCTTCGCCTTCACGTCCGGCTCGTCGTCCTTCATCCGCCCAATCATGCCGAAGATGTCCGACAGATCCAGCGTCACCACCGAAATTCCGTACCGCTCCAGCAGCTTCTCGCTGTAGCGCACCGTGTTGAAGGCCTGGGGACGCGCGCCAATCGCGCCGATGCGCAGCTTCCTCAGCCCGTTGGTCACGCGGCACACCTTTGCAAACCAGTCCAGATCTTTCGCGAATTCCGCCGAGCTCGGCTGCACCGTGTGCTTCGCCGTAATCGAATACGGAATACCGTACTGCATCAGGTTGTTGCACGCCGACATCTTCCCGCAGAAGCTGTCGCGGCGGTCCGAGATCTTCATGTCGTCGCGCCGGTCCGGCGTGGCCTGCACCAGCACCGGCACCTGCAAAGTCGAGTAGCGAATCGAATCCGCAATCCCGCGCTCATCGCCGAAATTCGGCAGCGTTACGATGATGCCGTCAATCTCGTCGCGATGCGCTCGAAACAGATCGCCGCATTTGATCGCATCATCGTGCGTCTCCACCGACCCGAACTTCGACTGCTCCGGCGCAAGCGTTATGGCCCGGATGCCCGCCTTCCCCAGCACCCCCAGCATCTCTTCCCGGCCCTCTTTGGCCAGATGATCGGGGAAAAAGCCGCGGTTCCCCACGATAAGTCCGAATGTCAGTTGCTTCTTCATGATGAAGTTCTCAGCGGGTCTGCGTCAGTACTGTCAGGCGCGGAGGAAACCGAACAGCAAAGGGCCCCTTGCGCGTCGTGCCGGGCGGTACGTGAGCCAGTCCCGCCAAGGCGCAGCGCAGGCAGGGGATTCCTGTCCAATCCCAGTAAACCTTTACCGCAAATGTAGGAGTCGAGTTCAATTCATGTCAAGCTTTTTCCGGTTATGAGGTATGCTGTAAACGCATTCTGCAAGGCTACCTATGGCTGGTCCGGTGCGAAGAACCAGGCGGCGCTCGGCGTCCAAATCCGACCGGATGGATATTCACGCGGTCGCCAGGCTGGCCCATGTCTCCATCGCCACCGTCTCCCGCACCATCAACCACATTCCCACCGTAAATCCAAAAATGGCGAAGCGGGTGTGGGAAGCGATCCGCGAGCTCGACTATTTTCCCAATACTCAGGCGCGTGCGCTGGTTTCCGGGCGCAGCCGGCTTCTTGGGCTGATCGTCTCGGAAATAACGAACCCGTTTTTCCCGGAATTGATTCAGGGTTTTGAGGAGGTGGCGGTCGAAAACGGATACGAGGTCCTGATCGGCTCGACGAACTATGATCCGGAAAGGATGAAGAGCTGCATCCGTCGCATGGTCGAGCGGAACGCCGAGGGGGTGGCCGTTATGACCTTCGGCATCGAGCAGCCGCTACTCGATCAGCTCGCCGACCGCAAGATACCGCTGGTCTTTGTCGACGTGGCGCCGAACCGGCCCGGCATGAGCGTACTCCGCATCGACTACCATCACGGGATTCGCCAGGGAGTGCAGCACCTGGCGGCGCTCGGACATCGCAGTATCGCATTCGTGGCGGGGCCCTTGCGGCTGCACTCCGCGCAATCGCGCCTCGCCGCCTTCAAGAAGGCGCTGCAGGAATGCGGCATTCCGGTGGAGGAGAAGTTCATCATCGAGGGCGATCACACGATGGAAGGCGGTCTGGCGGCGGCCGCTCGCATCCTCGAACACAAGAACCTGCCGACCGCGATTATGTGCTCGAACGACATGCTGGCCATCGGAGTTCTGCACAAGCTCTCCCGTTCCGGTCTGCAGGTTCCCGGCGACGTCTCCATCATTGGATTCGACGATATCCACATGGCGGAGATGATGATCCCCTCGCTGACCTCGATTCAGATGTCCCGATCAGACCTGGCCCGCGCCGCGGTTTCCGCTCTGCGGACTCATCTGGAAGGCTCCACGCCCAGGCGCGAATACACCATCGACACGCATCTTGTGGTGCGCGAGTCGACGGGCTTCCCGCGCGGCACCATGACTCGCCTGCGTAAATTCACAGCGAAGCGTGCCGAGTCCGCGGCTGAATCGACGCAATAATCGTTAGTCCCTAATCGATTTTCGCAACTCCGGGAGCTACCACGGGAAAGCGGCTGAAAATCGCCGGATCGTGACCGGGGATGATGAACTCCGGCCTGGATGCCAACGTTCGCATGCGATCCTGCGCAGCCAGGTTCGACTGGCTGTCGAGCGTGGCCGCAATCGGCACGTGCTTGTCGAGGTTCTCGTAGAGGTAAACGTTGTCGGACGCGAGCACGACGGTGCCGTCTTTCGCGTGGACCGTTACATATTGCGACTGCCAGGTATGTTTGCCACCGATGTAGCAGGTGATGCCCGGCAGGATCGGCTGATCGTCGCCTTCGACGAACGAAACGTTGCCAGCGATGTTGGCCTTTACGATCGCCTCCACGTCGTCCGGATCGATGCCGCCATGCGTGCGTGGATGATGCCAGGCTTCGCCGGTGTAGTAGGTATATTCGTCGCGCTGGATCCAGAT
>JBEKIN010000500.1:0-2673 GCA_050011735.1 Acidobacteriaceae bacterium
ACGGCCTGCGCGACTCACCGTGGCTTGAGTTGATTGGGCCCGGCTATCTCGAACTGGCTTTTCGCGCGGCGCGCCAGGCGGACCCATCGGCGCTGCTGACCTACAACGACTACGGCATCGAGCTGGATACGCAGGATCAGATCGACAAGCGCGGCCAGGTGATGATGCTGGTGCGGCGCCTCAAAGCGCGGGGCGTGCCCATCGACGCGGTGGGCGTGCAGAGCCATCTCACCGCGGGTGACGCGCCGGGGGCGGGACTGATCCATTTCGTCCGCGAGCTGCGCGAGATGGGCCTGCAGGTGTTCGTCACGGAAATGGACGTGAACGATCGCAAGCTGCCGGAGTCAGTGCCCGAGCGCGACGCCGCAGTGGCGCATACCTATCGCGACTACCTCACCATGATGCTGGCCGAGTCCAACGTGAATACGGTGCTCACCTGGGGCATCACCGACCGCGACACGTGGCTGAACGGGCTGGCGCACGCGTCGCGCCCCGACGGCAAACCGGAGCGTCCTCTGCCCTTCGACTACGATTACAGTCCCACGCCGGCGTTCTTTGCCGAACGCGACGCGATCGACAGCCGCAGAATGGGCGCGCAGCCGGGCGGCGATCCTTACGCGCCGTTCAAACCGGGGCAGGGCAGTCCGCGCAGCCAGTACGAGTGAGGCGAGGTGGGGTCGCCGAACCGCTCATTCGTAACCTCGCCGGACGATAGCCCGTCTGATGTAATGAATCTATGACGCTAAGCTCCACCCCATCGCGCTCAGGTTGGGCGCGTTGGGGACCCCGCTGGGAACATGCCGTGCGCCTGCTGATCCTGTGCTGTGCAGCTGCGCCGTTCTGTGCTGCCCAGCAGCCGTTCCCCGGTGAACCTGCTTCGCCGCAGTCCAGTCAACCGCAACAGCAAGCGCAGCCGTTTCCGGGCGAACCGCCGAGCCAGCAGCAAAACCCGCCGCCGCAACAGCAGAAGCAGTCCCAGCCCTTCACGCCTCAGGACTTTCCTCCCGATCCCAACGCCGAGATGCCGACCTTTCGCGTGAGCACCAGCGTGGTGATCGTGCCCACTCTGGTGGAGAAGGCGAATGGCGAGGTTTTGTACGGTTTGAAGCCGCAGGATTTTTCCGTCTTCGACAACGGCGTGGAGCAGAAGGTTCATGTCGACGACGACCTGGACACGCAGCCGGTTTCGCTGGTGGTTTGCGTGGAGCGGGGGCGCGATGCGCCGCTGGAGTTCGACAAGATCGGCAAGCTGGGACCGCTGCTCGAACTGTTCACGGGCCAGGGGCTTGGGCAGGCGGCGCTGGTCGCCTTCGATTCGAAAGCGACCTGGGTGGAACCCTTCGGGGACGATGGCGACTCGATCACGCGCGACCTGAAGCAAATGCCGGCCGGCGACGGAGGAGCGGCGATTCTCGATGCGGTCGGCTACTCGGTGAACCTGCTGGAGCAGCAGCCGCCGGATCATCGCCGCGTCCTGCTGCTCATCAGCGAGACGCGCGACCACGGCAGCCACCATTTCACGGTTCCACAGCTGGTGGAGCGGATCGGGACCAGCAACACGCTGGTGCTGAGCTTGGTTTTCTCGCCGGGGAAAGCGGAGATCATCGACTGGGGCCGCGGCAATACGAATGGCGGCAACGAGCTGAACATCCTCGCGCCGCTGATTATGACGGTAAACGCTATGCGGCGAAATACGCCCAAAACGCTGGCGTCGTTGAGCGGCGGCGAGTACGATCCGTTCACGCGCGAAAAGGGATTCGAGACGCGGGTGGCGGAAGTAGCCAGTCACGCGCGGAATCGTTATATCCTCAGCTTTCACCCGACGGATCTGACGCCGGGCTTGCACTCGATCCAGGTGAAGCTGACGCAGGACTACGGGGCTCGGGTGGTGGCGCGCAACAGCTACTGGGCGATCCTGCGGGACGATACCCATCCGGCGCAGTAAGCAGCGCAGCCGCATCTAATGTTCATCAACAACTCAGGAGATCTCATGGGCGAGCACGTGAAGCTGCAGGCATCAGACGGTCACGAATTGGACGCATATGTCGCGCGGCCTGCTGGTGAGCCGATCGCCGGGCTGGTTGTGATCCAGGAAGCCTTCGGCGTGAACAGCCACATCCGCTCGGTCACCGACGGCTGGGCGAAAGACGGGTTCCTCGCGGTCGCTCCGGCACTGTTCGACCGCGTCGAGCGCGGCGTGGATTTGACCTACAGTGCTGACGATATGCAGAAGGGAATCGCGCTGATCCGGCGTGGCGACACGGCGGATCGTCTCAAAGACGTTGCGGCGGCGCTCGACTACGCGCGAAGGGAATCCGGAAAGAAGGCTGGCATTATCGGTTATTGCCTCGGCGGCAGTGTGGCATGGCTCGCGGCCACGCGTCTCGATCCGGCCGTTGCGGTGGGCTATTACGGCGGGCAGATTGTGAATTTTGCGGGGGAAAAGCCAAAGGCTCCGATCATGCTCCACTTCGGTATGGAGGACCACCACATCCCGAAGGAAGAGATCGATGCGAAGGTTCACGCCGCGCATCCCGAGGTTCCCATCTTCTGGTACGAGGGCGCGGGCCACGGCTTCAACTGCAACGACCGCGCCACCTACAACGCCGCGGCCGCGAAGCTGGCGCGCGAGCGATCGCTGGAGTTCCTGAAGACGCATTTAGCCAAAGGCTA
>JBEKIN010000501.1:0-2658 GCA_050011735.1 Acidobacteriaceae bacterium
TCCTACTCCCGGAGCCTGAATCCGGGTGCCCCACATCCCTGCAGTTGGGGATGTGGGAATCGCGCAAAGCGCACCGCATTTCCCATGCTCTGCGCTCTTTTCTAAACGCCGACCGCTGACCGCTGAACGCCCTCTATTCCCTGGTGGCTCCCAGCTCCCCGCTCCCGCTACGGGCTACCCGATACCGGCTACTGGCTGTACTCCCTGTCGTTCTGCGCCGGCGGCGACGAAATTACCAGAAACCGCACACCCTCCCGCGACTCGTTCCGCGCCTGGTGCCGTTCACCCGGAGCAATCTCCAAACCCTGCCGCGCACCCAGCCCATGACTCCGCCCCTCCACCTCCATCGTCAGCTCACCCTCCAGCACATAAAAAAACTGCCGCGCCTTCGTATGAAAATGCCGCTGCTCCCGCGCCCCCGCCGGCATCCGCTCCTCAATCACGCTGAGCCCCTCGCTGCGCACCAGATGCCACCCGTCGCACACCTCACCCCATCGATAATGTTCCGCCGTCTCCACGCTCACCGGCATTGTTCTGCAAACCGCCTTTCCCCTGCCGCTCATCGCTAACCCTGCGCTCGCTCGTGGCTCGCTTGATGGTTCCTCGTTGTTCGCTCGTCTTTTGCTCGATGTTCGCTCGCCTCTCGCTCAACGTCCCAGCTCCCAGCTCCCAGCTCCGCTGTAGCGAGCTCCGCTCGCTACAGCGGTATATTCCCATGCTTCTTAGCCGGCATCTTGTCCCGCTTCCCGTCCAGCATCTCCAGCGCCGCGCACAGCCGCCGCCGCGTCTCATGCGGAAGAATCACCGCGTCCACATACCCGCGTTCCGCCGCCACATACGGATTCGCAAACTGCTCGCGAAATTCGTGCACCCGCGCCGCCTTCGCTTCGTGCAGTACTTCCCCCCGCCGCTCCTCCGTCAGCTTCCCTTCGCTCTTCTCCGCCAGCTTCACCGCCTCCGCCAGCTCGCGCCCGTACACGATGTTCACCGCCCCCTCCGGCCCCATCACCGCAATCTCCGCCGTCGGCCACGCCAGGTTCACATCCGTCCGCAGATGCTTCGAGCTCATCACGCAATACGCGCCCCCATACGCCTTGCGCGTAATTACCAGCATCTTCGGCACCGTCGCCTCCGCGAACGCGAACAGCAGCTTCGCCCCATGCCGGATAATCCCGCCATACTCCTGCTGCGTCCCCGGCAAAAATCCCGGCACGTCCTCCAGCGTAATCAGCGGAATGTTGAACGCGTCGCAGAACCGCACGAACCGCGCCCCTTTCACGCTGGCATTGATGTCCAGCACTCCCGCCAGAAACGCCGGCTGATTCGCCACGATCCCCACCGGCCGCCCGTTCATCCGCGCAAATCCGACCACAATATTCTTCGCGAAGTGCTCGTGTACCTCGAAGAAATACCCATCGTCCACAATCCGCGTAATCACGTCTTTGACGTCGTACGGCTGGCTCGACTCCACCGGCACCAGCTTGTCCAGCTCCCGATCCTCGCGATCCACCGGGTCCGTGCACTCCTTGCGCGGCGGATCGTCCAGGTTGTTCGACGGCAAAAAGCTCAGCAGCTCCCTCACCATCGCCAGGCACTCGGCGTCGTCGTGCGCCTCAAAGTGCGCCACGCCGGAAATCTCGTTATGCGTCGCCGCTCCGCCCAACGCCTCTTTCGTCACTTCTTCGTGCGTCACCGTCTTGATCACGTCCGGCCCCGTCACGAACATGTACGACGTCTTGTCCACCATCAAAATAAAATCCGTAATCGCCGGCGAATACACCGCTCCGCCAGCGCAAGGCCCCAGGATCGCCGAAATCTGCGGCACCACCCCGCTCGCCATCGTGTTGCGCAGAAAAATATCCGCGTACCCGGCCAGCGAGACCACCCCTTCCTGAATCCGCGCCCCGCCCGAGTCGTTCAGCCCGATCACCGGCGCTCCCACCTTCAGCGCCATATCCATCAGCTTCACAATCTTGGCCGCGTTCGCCTCCGACAGCGACCCGCCGAACACCGTGAAGTCCTGCGCGAACACAAACACCGTCCGCCCATCGATCCGCCCATACCCCGTCACAATCCCATCGCCGGGAAAGCGCTTGTCCGCCATCTCGAAATCCGTCGCGCGATGCGTCACGAACCGGTCCGTCTCCTCAAACGTCCCATCGTCCAGCAGCAGCGCGATCCGCTCCCGCGCATTCAGCTTCCCTTCCTCCCGCTGCTTCTTGCGCCGCGACTCGCCGCCGCCCACTTCCGCCAGCCGATTCCGCCGTTCCAGCTCTTCAATCAAGTCGTTATTCATCGTCACGGATTATATCGGTCAGCCCCGCTCTGTCATCCTGAGCGAAGCGAAGGACCTCGTGGTTGTTCTCGCCTCTTGAGCGAACCCTCCGAATTGGCCGCGCACCCCCGGTGGCCATCGAAGCCCATAAGCCCCGAAAATTCGCCCCCCAGCCCAACCACCAGCACGCCAAATCCGCCCGGACCGCATCTATATCTATGCTGAGTCAGACTCCAGTCACGACTACGGCAGTTCCCTCAGCGCGCCTGGCCTTGAAATCTGCCTTCCATCTTTTGAGATCGTCGAGGACCTCCAGTGCCGCTGGGACAAAAGTTTTTCGCCTTCCTCCTCTCCATTACCGTTGCCACCGGCGTCTTCACCTG
>JBEKIN010000502.1:0-2658 GCA_050011735.1 Acidobacteriaceae bacterium
AACATCGGCGTGCTGCATACGTCGGCAACTTTCTCCGCCGGGCAGGAATTGTATGCGCCATGCTCGCTCGAAAGTCTACGCTCGCACCAGTACCAATATTGGGCCTTGGGACACGTACACACGCGGACGGAATTGGCGCACGAACCCTGGGTCGTCTTCTCCGGCAACATTCAGGGTCGCAGTGTGCGCGAGTGCGGACCTCGCGGCTGCTATCTGGTGGATGTAGACGACCATGGCGGCGTGAGCCTGGATTTCCAACCTCTGGATGTGGTGCGCTGGGAGGTGCTGCGCCTTTCCGTGGACGACGAAACCACCGGCGAGGGCCTGGAGGAACTGGCGCAGCAGGCCATCTCCCGAACGGCAGCCGCTGCCGAGGGCCGCACTCTGGCATTACGTTTCGAGATTGCGGGCCATGGGCCCGCATGGAATCGTGCGGCGGCCGACGTGGCGGGATGGCGCGCGCGCCTGCGAGCGCTCGTCGGGGACACGCCGGTTCCGGTTCACGTGGAGAAGTTGGTGTTGGTGCCGCAGACTGGGGTGATGTCCACATCCGTGGATGCGGGTGCGGCCGGTGAATTGAATGCAATGGTGAAGCGTTTCGCCGAGGATCCCGCGCTGCTGGAAGAGCTGCGGCAAACATTCGGGGAACTGAAAACCAAGCTCGAAGCCGCAGTCACGCTGGGCGAGGAATGCGTGGACCCGCAGGACGCCGAGTTGCTGCGGAGAGCGCTTTGCGCGGTGGAGCCCCTGCTCCTGAAAGGAGAGGGCAAATGAGACTGGAATCCTTAAACCTGATCGCTTATGGACCGTTCACCGAGCGCCATCTCGAATTTCCGCGCGCGTTCACTATTGTCTACGGCTTAAACGAAACGGGCAAGACTTCTGCATTGCGCGCCCTCGCTGACGGCCTGTATGGCATCCCCGCGCAGACCTCCGATTCCTTTATTCACCCGTACGGCGGCCTGCGGATCGGCCTGACTCTGGCGTCTGGCGCAAATCGGCTCGAATTCATCCGGCGCAAGACCCGCCAGCAATCGCTTCGGGCGGCCGACGACACGTCGGTCGTCCAAGATGCTGAGTTGGAAAAGCTTCTGCAGGGCCTCACCCGCACGGATTTCGAAACAATGTTCGGCATCAGCCATGAGAGGCTGGTGCGGGGTGGCCGCGAGATCGCCGCGGGAGAGGGCGAGGTCGGCAAGATTCTGTTTCAAGCAGCCGCCGGCGTTATCGGTCTGCAGACGACGCTGGATCGCCTTGACCAGCGGGCCGGGGAACTATACGCTCCTAGGGCCAGCAGCAAATCGATCCACCTCCACCTACGTCAGATCAAAGAGGCCAGTCTCGAACTGCGTCAGAAACAAGTTGGCGTCGCAGCCTTCGAGAAAAATCGCGAGGCCATGGCCGAGGTGGCGCTGCAAGTCGCCACGTGCAAAACCGGCCTCGACGAAGCATGTCGCGAGTCGGAACGGATGAGGCGCATCCAGAAGGCGCTCCCCACCATTGCCGGCCGTAAGGCGGCGCTCGCCGAGTGGCAGGAACTGGCCGGCGTGCCCAAGCTGGGCGCTGAGTTCGGCACGCGACTCGCCAGTGGCGGTCGGGCGGTCGAAACGGCGAACCAGTCCCTCAAAGAGTCGGAAACGGAGATCGCGCGCAGTGCGGAGGCGATTGCGGCACTCGTGATTCCGGCGGACCTGCTCACCGAGGACGACCGCATTCGCTACCTTTACGAACAGAAGGGCGCTATCGAAAAGTCCAAGCAGGACTGCGCCCGGCGGGAGGGCGACCTGGAGAAGACCAACCAGACCATCCGCAAGCAACTTGACATGGTGAAGCCAGGCTTCGCGCTGGCACAGGCGCCCAGCCTTGAACCAGGCGTAATCGTTCGAAAGCATGTTCAGGAACTCGCCGCGCTGGCGCCGCAACTGGAAGCTCAGCGAAGGTCGCTCGACAGTACGCTGGCGAGCGCTAGCGGTAAGGTCAGCGAATACGACCTGGCTTTGAACGGTCTGCCCGAGTTGCCCGACACGGCTCCGGTCGAGCGCATGGTCAACCGCGGCCGGCGCGAATTGGATTTTGCGAAGGCCCAACAGCTTCGCCGTGGGATCGCGTCACACGAGGATAGACTCCGCACCGCGTTGAAAGCGTTACAGCTTTGGTCGGGCAGCGGCGAAGATCTGGAAGCCGCTCCCGTTCCAGGCGGCGAATTCATCGAGGAGATGCGGGCGGAACTCCAGGCACACGAATCTGCCGAGCGCGCCGCGAAGGAGAGTCTGGCCGAAATCGAAAAGAACTTAGGGGAGGCCAAGACCGAACGGGCTGCCGTAATCGCCGCCCATACCGTACCCACCCTTAACGATCTGCGCGGTGCACGAGCACTCCGAGAGTTGGGCTGGAGCGCGATCCAGAAAGCGTGGCGCGACGCTGCGGCGGACGCGCCTGAAAGCGCCGAATTCTTGGCACGCACGGGTGCCAGAGATCTCACCACAGGCTACGGCGACGCCGTGAAGCAAGCTGACACACTAGCGGACCGTATGCGCGAAGCTGCGGAAAAGGTAGAACGCGTCGCCATGTTGGATGTGCAGATCGCGGCATGTGAGCAACGGCGCGCCGCGGCATCGCTTGAGCTGGCGGAGGTTCTGTCGGAAAGCGAACAGGCGC
>JBEKIN010000503.1:0-2644 GCA_050011735.1 Acidobacteriaceae bacterium
GGTCCCCACGGACGGTCTTCGTCCGTGGGGTGATGGTTACTCTTCTTCCTCTTCCACCGGCCTCTTCGCATTCGCCAGGATCTTGTCGGCTACCAGCTGCGGCACGATGTCGTAGTGGTGCATCTCCATGCGGTAGCTGCCTTTGCCCTGTGTCATCGAGGTCAGCAGCGTGCCATAGGCCAGCATCTCGGCCATCGGCACTTCCGCGTTGATCACCGTCGTCCGTCCTTTGGATTCCATGCCTTGCACGCGTCCGCGTCGGCTGTTCAGATCGCCCATCAGCGTCCCGGCAAATTCATCCGGCGCTTCGATCTCGACCTTCATGATGGGCTCCAAAAGGCACGGCTTGGCCGACTCCATGCACTTGCGGAATGCCAGGCGCCCAGCCATCTTGAACGACATTTCATTCGAATCGACATCGTGATAGCTGCCGTCGAAGACCGTCACCTTGAAGTCGACAACCGGGTAGCCGGCCAGATAGCCGCGCGCCGCCGATTCCACAATTCCTTTCTCCACCGCCGGAATGAACTGGCGGGGAATCGCACCGCCGAAGACCTCGTTGGCGAATTCGAATCCGCCCCCCCTCGGAGTCGGCTCCATCCTGATCTTGCAGTCGCCGAACTGGCCGTGACCGCCGCTCTGCTTCTTATGGCGACCATGTCCTTCCGCCCGGCCACGAATGCTCTCGCGATACGGCACCTTGGGCGCTTTTAGCGTCACCTCAGCGTGGTAGCGCTTCTTGAGGCGCGACACAATCGCCTCGATGTGCGGTTGCCCAGCTCCGGCGATCAAAAACTCATTGGTCTGCGGATCGCGGAAGAATCGGATCAGCAAATCCTCTTCCATCAGCTTGTGAATCGCGGGCGCCAGCTTGTCTTCGTCTGCACGGCTCTTCGGCTCGATGGCGTAGGTCATCGCGGCCTCGGGTAGAGCAGCCAATTCGACCTGGATATCGCCACCCTTTTGTCCCAGCGTGTCACCGGTAAAGGTTTCGCGCAGCTTCGCCACCGCGCCCAGATCGCCCGCGTGCAGCTCGACCACTTCCATGGCCTTGCGTCCCTGCATGACACTTAAATGAGAGAAGCGCTCTTGACCGCGCCGCGTGTAGTTCTCCAAAGTGGCGTCGTTTTTCACCACGCCGCTGATCACCTTGAAAAACGAGATGCGTCCGGAAAATGGGTCGGACATGGTCTTGAATACGACCAGCGCCGTAGGCTCGCGATCATCCACTTTCCGCGTCAGGACACTCGAACCGGCAGCACCGTCGCCGCCTCCATTCGCAGTCACAGCCTGCAGCGCCGCCGCTTTCACCGGAATCGGCGCGCGCTCGGTTGGCGCAGGCGCATACACCTTGATGAAGTCGAGGAGATGATCCGCGCCCATATTTGCCTGACCGCTCACAAACAGCACCGGGAAGATGCGATCCTCGCGAATGGCTTCGTGCAACGCCGTAATCAGATGCTGCTCCGGAATCGTGCCCTCGGCAAAGTACTCCTCCATCAGCTCGTCTTTACCCTCGGCCACCAGCTCGACCAGCGCCTCATGCGCAGCCTTGGCAGCGCCCGTCAGGGATGCGGGAATCTCGCCGATCTTCCCCCGACCATCGCCGCCGGGGGTGTAGTAGAACGCCTCCATCGTCACCAGGTCGACGACGCCATGAAATCCATCCGGCCCGCTAATGGGCAGCTGCACCGGGACACACAGCCGGCCCCAGCGCTCGTGCAGGTCTTCAATTAGCGCGCTCAACCCGTTCGCGCCACCTGCCTTGGGATGGTCCATCTGGTTCACGACCACGAAGCGGGGAACATTGGCCTCTTCGGCAAACTTCCACACCCGCTCCGTCACGGCCTCCACGCCGTTCTGCGCATTCACCACCACGGCGGCCGCCTCCACAGGCAGCAGGGCAGCACGCGCTTCGTGGTTGAACATGTGGAACCCTGGCGTATCGACAAAGTTGATCTTGGTGCCCTGCCACTCGGCAAAGGCAACGGCGTTTTGCATCGTAATGCCGCGGGCTACCTCTTCTTCGTCGTAGGCAGTCACGGCCGAGCCGTCTTCCACACGGCCCTGGGTGGGTGTTGTTTTCGCGGCATGCAGCAGAGCGGCAATCAAGGTGGTCTTGCCGCTGTGCGCATGCCCCACTACAGCTACGTTGCGGATCTCACTTCCCTGGTACGTTTTCATGTGCTTCTCCTCCACCTGCGGTGGGGCGGACGCCTTCGGCAGGTCCGCGACCGTGAAGGGGCGCGGGATTTGATGTGGGTTGAATTGCAGTAAGAGATTGGCGCGAACAAATATTGGCGATTGAGATTCGAGTGAAGAGCGAAGCTTGTTCAGGAATTGGTGCCGGGCGGCACAGGGAACTCACAAGCACGTCCATCTGGACGTCAACGGGTCCGAATTGGCGGGCTCGAGGGCCCGCTCTGCCGTCTTCCTCGTCCATCAGGAGAGTCTCCGGCAGGCGTCCGGGAACAAAATCAGAGGGAGTCCACGGACGTCTCGCTTTAAGAAAACGGATGCTATCACACCCGATATATGAACGTCCTGTGACAAAAACCACCGAACGCCAGAATTGCACTTTACGACTAAAACGACTAGGATTATGGTTGAAATAGGCTTCGGAGGTGCTATGGCGATTTGGCAG
>JBEKIN010000504.1:0-2639 GCA_050011735.1 Acidobacteriaceae bacterium
CATGGACTGCCCCCTTGTTTTGAGACAGAGGAGGATTAGACACTTTTCATTAAGCGGGAGAAGTGTCATGGAGAAAAAATCGGAAAGGGTGTATCGGCAGTACCCCGTCGGGTTCCAGAAGGACGCGCTGGAACGAATGAAGCATTGTGACGACATCCGAGCGTTGGCCGCGGAATTGGGTGTGAGCCGGGGGGCGCTATATCTGTGGAAGCGGAAAGCGGAAGGGCTGCGGGCATATGGGAAGGGTTCGGTCGCGGCAGCGGCTGACGAGCAGGCCCGGAAGATCCAGCAACTGGAAGCCAAGGTGGCGAGCCTGGAAGGGGAACTGGGGCGGCGGAGCCTGGAAGCAAGTTTTTTCAAAAATGCCTTGCGAAAAGTCGAGGGGTTACGGCGACAGAGCGAAAAACCTGGCGGAATACCATCTACGACGAGATCAGCGGCTGGGAGACGCAAGGCCAAATGAGTATCCAGCGGATGTGTGAACTGACAGGGGTGAGCCGGGCAAGTTTCTACCGGGACTGGGAGCAGAAGGCGCCGGGAGAAGCAGAGACGGCACTGCGGGACGCGGTACAGCGAACGGCGCTGGCCAATCGGGGATACGGGTATCGGCGGATCGCGCCGCTGTTGCAGCGTGCCGGGTTGGTGGTGGGGGAGGAGAAGGTAAGAAGGATACTGCGAAACGACAATTTATTGGCGGTGCGCCGTCGCAAGTTTGTGGTGACGACCGACGCCAATCACCGTTTCCAGGTACACCCGAACCTGGCGGAGTCGTTGGAACTGAGCGGGGTCGACCAGTTGTGGGTAGCGGACATTACGTACATCCGGCTGCGCGGGGAGTTCGTATTTTTGGCGGTGGTGCTGGACGCCTACTCGCGCAAAGTGATCGGCTGGGAGTTGGGCCGAACCCTGGAAACCAGGCTGCCGCTAGCCGCCCTGGAAGCCGCGATTGCCAGCCGAAAACCGAAGCCCGGGTTGGTGCATCACTCCGATCGTGGAACTCAGTATGCGAGCAACGATTACGTCAAGCGGCTGGAGGGTTGCGGCGCCCACTTGAGCATGAGCCGGCCGGCCCGTCCGTGGGAAAACGGCAAGTGTGAGAGCTTTCTGAAAACGCTGAAGGGAGAAGAAATCGACGCTCGCCGCTACAGCAGCTTTGCGGAACTGCAGCAGCATCTGGAGGAGTTTATGGAACAGATCTACAACAAAGTTCGCCTCCACTCCGCCTTAGGCTACCATTCGCCGGATGAGTTCGAGCAGTCACAAGGGCCGGCAGAGAAATGGACCCCGGCGGCGTTGAAATTTCTCAGACACGAGGAGGTCCATCCCGATGTGTAAGATTCGGATCGGATGGCGGACAACGATGGCACTCTGCCTTTGGACGCTCTCCGTCAGTTGGATTCCAAGCAGCGCGGTGGCCGGCAGCGAATGCGGAAGCGGAGCGCTGGTCGTCACACAGCGCGCCCCCTGGGGCGGGAAAAGCAGCATGCGCGAGGGTGCGGCGCAGATAGTCGTCTGGATGATGGTGACGGCGGGGGAAATGCGGGCTGGCGAGCCGGAGAATGGTCTCGACCCGAGTCGCCGGCGTTCCCTGCGACAAGAGGTGGCGGGCGACCCACAGATCGACGATGCTCCAATCGGTTTGCGGAAAGCGGTCGGCGATCCTCCACCGCTGCATACAACCATGGTAGATGGCGCTGGCCTGCGCGGCAGCGATGTTTGGAACGGGGTCCTGGTCGCTGGTCGAAGAGGGAACAGGGGCGTCGGCAGGGGGCGCCAGCGGCCGCAGTGGCGCGGTGGCTCGGGCCGACTGCAACAGGGAGTCGGCTTGTGCCGCCAGCCCCGCACGGGCGTACACCAGTCTGACCCAGGGAGCGTGGCCGCTAGAAGCGCGCCGCGCAGGCTTCTGATTGGTGAAACCGGCGAGTCTTCCCGGATGGCGCCAGTCAGTGCTCGCCGGATCGCCGCCATAGGCACGCGCCAACCACTTGCCCGCGGCGGTCGCGACCGCAGGTTCCAGCGGACCGGTACGGAGACAAACCCAGGCCTGAAGGCGGCCGGGGCTAGTCTGCAAGACCACACAGGGATTATGCCCATGGGTCCGCATGGTCTCCAAAACCATTGGCTGCGGGACGTCGAGGTCGACGAGAATATAGCCTGCGTTTTGGTCCCCGGCGTAGGGGTAGAGATAAATATCGCATCCCTCGCGGTTGCGGGCGCGCAGAAACCGGATGGTACTGGCGCTCGCCAATTGCCCTGCGCTCCACAGCCGTTCTCCTGGGAAAGCACATCGGCTCTGAGTATGAATCAAGCGGACCAAATACAGTTCACTCGGCATGGCCGCGAGTTGTCTCGAAATCGCGTGCCGAGTCAGAAAGAACCCCCGGTCGTCCATAGGAGGCTGCCTCCACTTCCGGGGTTATTGTGCAACGATAAGAGTTCGTCCGCCCAGCAACTTTCAGCGGACTGGCCGTGTCTAATCGACACCGTGTCTCAAAACGGACCGCAGTCCACTATTCTTGATCCTGGCCATCCGCAGCGCAATCTATGACACCTCCCGATCCACGCCTCGCTACCACGCTCTGCGGCATCGCGCTCCGCAATCCCGTGCTGGCAGCGTCAGGCACATTTGCCTACGGCCT
>JBEKIN010000505.1:0-2623 GCA_050011735.1 Acidobacteriaceae bacterium
CGAGCTACGACCCCGCGACCAACGCCTACACGATCCACTCCGCCGGCTACAACATCTGGTACACCCGCGACGAATTCCGCTTCCTTTGGAAGAAAATCTCCGGCGATGTCTCCCTCGCCGCCGACGCTGCCTTCCCCGACCCAAATGGCTACAACGACCGCAAAGTCGTCCTCATTCTGCGCCAGTCGCTCGACGACGATTCCAAAGAGGCGATGATCGGTGAACACGGGACGGGCATGATCCACCTTGCCCAGCGCGCCGAAAAGGGCGCCATGATCACCGATATGCAGTACCGCTTCGGCAGCGGCCTCAATGGCGTCCTCGCTCAACGCATCGCCATCGAAAAACACGGCGACTCGGTGGCCATTTTGGTGAGCCTGCAGGGAGAGCCCATGCATCAGTTTGGCCCGCCCATCCAGATCCACTTCGATTCCCCCTTCTATGTGGGCATCGGTTTCTGCTCCCACCTGCCCGCCACCGTCGACACTGGAGTTCTCTCCAACGTCCTCCTCGAAAACGCCGCCGGCAGAGTTCACTAACCTAGGGCGAAGGGCGACGCCCCTCGCTGACTGCTCGCACACGTGCTCTCCGCGCCGACCGAAAGATGAGGGTATCTTCGCCGGCCATCGTGTCGCATGCGCTCATCGGTGTGCTTTTTGCGCGCATCAGAGTGCTTTTCCCTTTCGCTTTTCCTCAGCCGTTAACATACTTACGCACTGCCCTCCTGTATCAGTTCCCATGAGAGTCTTTCGCGCCAGCCGGCTCTCAGATGCCGAATGCTCTTAAACGCGGTAGACTGACGAACACAGCGCACTGGACGGACTCGATGGCCCGCACGGCACAGAAACAAAAAATGTTCAACGGAAGAGATTTTTCTTGGATGCAGTTCAATCGCCGCGTCCTCGAAGAAGCCGAGGATCCCGGCAATCCAGTGCTGGAGCGTGTCAAATTTCTCGCCATCACCGGCTCGAACCTCGACGAATACGTTGAGATCCGCCAAGCCGGCCTCATGCAGCGCATTGAAGACGGCTACCGCGAGCCCGGTTACGACGGCCTCCGCCCGGACGAATCTCTCGCCCAGCTCACCGCGGAAATCCACAGCTTCGTCGACGCCCAATATCGCTGCTGGAACGAGCACCTGCTTCCAGAGCTGCGCAAGCAGGGTGTCCGCCTGCTCGAGTGGGACGAACTGAATGAAGAAGCGCGGGCCTTTGCCCAGACCTACTTTCAGCGCGAAGTCGATCCCCTGCTCACTCCCATCGCCATCGATCCCGCCCATCCCTTTCCGCGCGTTCTCAACAAAGCGCTCTGCCTCGCCTTGCTCCTCCGCCGCAAGCGCAAGAGTTCTGGTCCCCAGGTCCTCGGCGTCGTCACTGTGCCGCGCGCCCTGCCGCGCTTCGTCCGTCTCCCGTCTGCCGACGGAGCGTACGACTACCTGCTGCTGCATGACTTGATCGCGCAGAATCTCGCCGGTATGTATCGCGGCTACGAGGTTCTCGCGCGCACTGCGTTTCGCGTCACCCGCAACTCCAACCTCTACTTCGAAGAGGAAGAAGCGCGCTCCCTACTTGAAACCATCCGCGTCGAACTGCACAACCGCCGCAAAGGAGACGCCGTTCGCCTCGAAATCGAATCCGGCGCCGATCCCGAGATTATCGAGCGCCTCCGCGTCAACTTCGAACTCGACGAAGACCAGGTCTTTCGCGGCGACGGCCCCGTCAACCTCTCGCGCCTCATGTTTCTCTATGGCGACGTGAAGCGCCCTGACTTAAAATTTCCTCCCTTCACCCCCAGGCCGCTCCACCTCAGCCGCAATTCCACAGGCATCTTCGACGAGCTTCGTCGCCGCGATATCCTGCTCCATCATCCCTACGACTCGTACGACCCCGTGGTCGAATTCATCGAACAGGGCGCGCAGGACCCCGCCGTCGTCACCATGAAGCAGACTCTTTATCGCACCAGCGAAGATTCGCCCGTGTTCAAGGCCATGATCGAGGCCGCCGCCACCAAAGAGGCCACGCTGGTCGTCGAGCTGATGGCGCGCTTTGACGAGGCTTCGAACATCCGCTGGGCACGCAGCATGGAAGACGCAGGCGTGCAGGTCTTTCACGGCGTCGTCGGCCTCAAGACACATTGCAAACTCGCCATGCTCGTGCGCCGCGACGAGGATGGCGTGACTCGTCGCTACTGCCACCTCGGCACCGGCAACTACAACCCCGTTACCGCACGCTTTTATACCGACCTGAGCTTGCTCACCTCTGATGCACAGATCACCGAGCGCGTGCACATGGTCTTCAATTACCTAACCGCCCATGCGGAAATTGACGATTACCGCCCTTTGCTCGTCGCGCCTCTCACCATGGCGGAAAGCTTCCTCGGCCTTATTCGCCGCGAAATCGATCACGCCCGCGCCGGCCGCCCCGCCCACATCGTCGCCAAAATGAATGCGCTCCTCGAGCCCAGCGTCATCGAGTCTCTCTATCAGGCCTCGCAGGCTGGCGTCGAAATCGACCTCATCATCCGAGGCCTTTGCATCCTTCGGCCCGGCGTCAAAGGTCTCTCGGACAACATCCGCGTCCGCTCCATTGTTGGCCGCTTCCTCGAGCACTCGCGGATCTTCCAC
>JBEKIN010000506.1:0-2608 GCA_050011735.1 Acidobacteriaceae bacterium
CATCGCCTGCGACTGGAGCGGTGCCGGGTGCAGGGTCGTTCTTTGAGTTCTTATCCTTCTTCGAGTCCTTTGTAGAAGGTGGGGCTGGAGGTGTGTCGCCGGCGACGGGCTCGGTTCCAGGCGCAGGCTGTGCCGAGGGCGGGTTAGAAGGAGTGTTGGCGGGAGGCTGCTGCGCCTGAGGAGCGCTGGCCGAGGGCGGTGTGGTTGCAGCCGGAGCGGGCTGGGCAGTCGGATCGGTCAGCGTGCTCGTCTGAGCCGACGGGGAACTGGAAGGAGCGTTCCCGGCTCCGGATTGGGACGTCGATTGCGCGCACAGTGTGGTTGCGACTGCCAACGCCAGCCCTGTGAGCACGCCAGCCTTGAGCCCGTTGAAAGCTGCTCTCATGTTGAATCCTCCGGCCCGTTCATGTCCCCCGCGGGATTTTTCGCTTCGCTCGATCTGTTAGACGCTAGTATCCTCCCGGACGGGAGCGAAACGGAAGAGGAAATCAATGAATTGGTACCTTACTGCAACGATCGATACGTAGGCGATGGTGTTTTGCGAACCAGATTCGTCCCACTGATCCCATTCCTTTGGATGAGGCCTCTGGGTAAATTAGAGTGGAGTTCACGTGGAGATTAGGGAGGGTACGTGGGCTGGCGATTTCTGACGGTGGCCATTCTGGCCGTGTGCGGAGCGGTGCAAGTGGAGGCCCAGCCGTCCCAGAAACCCCCGCCAGGCCCGCTGGGTGGGATCCTGGCTCCTCATCGTCATTCCCGACCCGCGCCGGCAAATGCCCTCCATATCCCGGATGTTTCGCTGGACGCGACAAACCTTGGCGCGCCGCTCGTTCTGGACAAGAATTGGCGCGTCGGCGTGACTGCCGATCCGGCCGCCGCGTTGCCGGATTTTGACGACTCCACCTGGGTTGTGCGCGATGCGAAAAACGCCATTGCGGACGTTCCGGATGAGGACCACCCGGCCGACAACCCAACGAGCGAAGCGATGGATTCCGCAGAGAATCTACCCCCAGGCCACAAAAGGCCGTTCGCCTGGTTCCGCATTCATCTGAAGCTTGCGCCCAATCACGGCCCGATTTCCCTGTTGATCGAGCTTCCCGTGACGCAGAACACGAACATGACCATCGGTGCCTCCGGACCCGGGCTGGACGTCTTCGCGAACGGGCGCATGATTCAGCCGGAAGGACCACACGGCGATGCAACCTTCAGGTACCAGGAAATCTCGCGCATCTATAACCTCGGCCTGGACCCCAGTGCAACCGACCTGACGCTGGCCGTTCGAACCCTTTATGTCCCATTTGGTTATTACGCGTACACCTCGTTCTTCTCGAAGCGAGCGTTTCGGATTGGCAATCCGGAAGACCTGCAGCACTCGTGGGACTTGTGGTTCATGCACAGCCTCTTCGAGCGCTTGCCGCGGCTCGTCAACGCAATTCTGCTGACCGTCCTGTCGCTCTTCCTGCTGGCCCTTTATTTCACACAGAAAGGACATGTGGAATACCTTTGGCTCGCGTTGCACGAACTTGCACAGGCTCCCATCGGCTTCATCGATTTGGCCGGCAGCCTCGCGCATATTGACCAGATCTGGTACGCGGCCTTGGTTCTACAGTTGGTGGCGCTTTCAGCTTACCTCTACTTCGAATTTCTGATCGCATTCCTGTCGTTGCGCAAACGATGGACAATCAAGGCACTTCGTTGGACCGCGCCGGTTCTCGCCGGGATCGGTCCTGCCCTGTTCCTGCTGGGTGGCCATGGTTTTCTCGTGGTAGCGACGCTGATTATCGTCGGTCTCGGCAGCGTGCTCTGGATGATTGGATGGTCGCTGTTCATTTTCGTGACTCTCATTGCCGCAACCATCCGCCGCAACTTTGAGGCCGGCCTTCTGCTCATTCCTCTCGTGCTCACCATCATTGGCATCGCTGAGCCGATCATGACCAGCATTCTCAGCGACTCGGAGGGTCATCCCTACCGCTCACCCCTCACCATCCAGGCTGGACCGGTCCCGATTCACTTTGCTTCAATCGCCGACTTCACTGGGCTGCTGGCGATTGTGCTCATCATCTTTGTCCGTTTTCTGCGCATCCAGCATGAACGCGAACACGCCCAGAGCGAGCTAGCCGCCGCACGCAGCGTGCAGGAGTTGATGATTCCTCGCGAAAAGCTGGAAACCCCGGGCTACGAAGTCGACTCTGTCTACAACCCGGCAAACGAAGTGGGCGGGGATTTCTTCCACATTCAGCCCGCGAGCGATGGCAGCCTGCTTGTCGTGATCGGGGACGTGGCCGGCCACGGACTGGTGGCGGCGATGAACGTCTCAATGCTGATGGGCGCACTGCGACGAATTCCGGAACGAAGCCCGGCGAAGATTCTGGAGTCCCTCAATCGTGTGCTCTCGGGAAGCGAGAGCCTGACGACATGCCAGGCAATCTGGTTCGGAAAAGACGGCGAGCTGGTGATCTCCAGCGCGGGCCATCTGTTTCCCTACTTGAACAGCCAGGAGATCATTTTGCCCGGAGGGCTTCCCTTGGGCGCGGTGCCCGAAGTCAGTTACGACGAAGTGCGGTTGTATCTGCATCCCGGCGACCGGCTGCTTCTGCTGTCTGACGGT
>JBEKIN010000507.1:0-2590 GCA_050011735.1 Acidobacteriaceae bacterium
TGATAGTTGGCGTCGTTGTAGTGATAGAAGGGCGAAACTTCAAACAGCGAAGCCGCGCTGAGCGTGTGGATCCAGGAAAACGCGGAGATGCCGTCAGTTTCATGCTGGCCGTCGCGGAGCCCGGAGGAATCGTAGAGCTGGCTTTCCCAGTCGCCGGGATTGGGGTCGTACGGGATCTGGTAGTAGTCGGTGCGCAGCTGGCCCACGAAACGCAGCTGATCGCGCGGGTCGCGATTGAAGATGAGCGAGGTGAGGGCGCCGTAGCCGTTCTCATTATCGTGAACGGGTCTTTCGATGGGCGCCATCAGTCCATAACTACTGCGATTGCCATTGAGCGCGGCAAACCACGCGAAGCGCTCGGAGTGGTTGCCGAGACTGATTTGGCTGTCGGTCTGGTCAAAGCTGCCAATCGTTGTTACAAATTCGCCTTCGCGGCTGGTCTCGAAGCCGGTGCGCGGGATCACGTTGAACATGCCGTAGGTGCGGTCGCCGAGGTCGGCGCCATAGCTGCCGCGGTCGATTTCAATGGTGTCGATGTCGCGAGGATCGATTTGCGGGCCGATGTTGCTCGCGATATTCGTGTTGGGAATGGGAACGCCGTCGATCATCCAGTTGAGCTCGTGGCCGCCGCGCATGTGGAGCATGTTGTGGGTCATATAAGCGCCGGGAGTGTAGTCGATGACCATGGCGAGCGAGTTGGTTCGATCCGCGCCTGGGGTTTCACTAATTTCGGAGCGAGTGACCATTGTTGTCGGCGTGACCGAGTCCGGGTTGGCGAAATCGGACTGAGCCTGGACTAGAGCGGTCTGACGGACCGGCGCGATTTGGAGAGGAAAGTGCAGGATTGCAGAGCTGCTGGAGCTGACGGTGATGGTCTGCTCCATGGGGGCAAAGCCGTCGCTGGAAACCTGGATGATATAGATGCCAGGAGGAACAGCGGGAATCGAGAAAGCTCCTTCGGAATTGCTTTTGGCGGTGAAGGAGAGATCGGAGTGGGCTGCGCGCAGGACAATGAGCGCTCCGGCGATGGGGCGGTGACTGGGGTCGTGCACGATGCCCTGCACCTGACCGAGCAGGGCGGCGTAGACGAGCGGCGCCACCAGCAGAGGTGGCAGGAACAGCAGGATCTTGCGAAGCATCAAGGCTCCTGAGGAGAAGCTCGCTCATGTAACGGTGATGGTGGCAAAAAAGAAGCATCGCCGCGCGAAGCTGCGGCGTTCTTCTGATTGCGGAGTTACAGGGCGAGGAGCCGAGGAGGGCCGCGCTTGTGGCGGGCGCGATCGGCGGAGATGCGATAGCCGGCTTCGGCCGCGCGGACGATGGCTGCTGAACCCGCAGCCTGGCGTGCAGCCGTGGGAGCACTTATTGAGGTGAATGGGTGAGGCTGCAGAAGCGGCGTGCGCGCGAAGCCGGAAAACGGGCACTTCTCGGAAACAACGCGGAAGCGCGAAGGGATATTTCCCATCTCCACGTTCATGGAGCAATGATGCCTGCCGTTGCGGCGGCAGCAGGCGGGTAGCTGCGATTCGGCGGGCGTCGACGCGAGCAGGGGCGCAATCAGCGGAAGGCTGAAGATGACCACCAGGGTCGCTGCGAACGGGCGTCGCATTCGTTCATCCTAACAAGATGGCTCGGACAGGCGCGCAGCAGCGGTCCAGAGCCGAAAGTGTGCTGCTACTGCGTGGCCGAGTATTCCTGCTGCACCAGAGTCCAAATATCGCTTTTCTTCGAGGTCAGGGTCAAGTGGTGGGAAACGGAATCCGAGGCGTCCTTATCCGGGGTCCAGGAAAGCGTGTATTGATTCTTCAGCAGGGCTGTGACCTTCGCGAAGGATTCGTCAGCCTTGTCCTTCTTGCCTTCGACCATATATCCGCCAGTCGCGGAACAAATGTGCTCGAGAATCTCCTTGCCGTCGGTGTGCGGCTGTTCTGAGGGAGCCTGGCCGCCACGTCGACCGCTGCCACCTCCGCCACCAGGATAGCCACCTCCGCCACCAGGATAGCCACCACCGCCGCTGCCGGGATAGCCGCCGCCTGTGCCGCTACGGCGGCCGTTGTTCTGATTGGGATTATTGGTGCGTTCCTCTTCGCCCTTGTAGTAG
Organism: Acidobacteriaceae bacterium; assembly: GCA_050011735.1. Classification (GTDB taxonomy): domain Bacteria; phylum Acidobacteriota; class Terriglobia; order Terriglobales; family Acidobacteriaceae; genus Palsa-343. The sequence continues at coordinate 2,102 of JBEKIN010000507.1, forward strand.
ATGGCAAAGATCGCAGCGTGCGCGGCCTGAGCAGCGTCGATGGCGTCGTTCACGGTTTCCTTGCTGCCGTGATCGATGCCGTCAGTGATAAGAACGATGACGTGCTGACCGGGCTGTTTCTTCAAAACTTCGTTGGAGGCGAGATAAATCGCGTCATAGAGCGTTCCGCCACCACTACCCGCGGCGTGAGAGTCGCCTGAGCTCTGATCGCTGCTGTCGCTGCTGCTGTTCTGATTGCCGAACTGGGGCGATCCGAGCTGCGTGATGGAGTCGTGGAGCTTGCTAGCGGTCGCGGTGGGATCTTCAAGCAGATCGACCTCGCGGGCGAACTGAATGACGAAGAATTTGTCGTCGGTTCCGGGCAGGGTGTGATCCACGAAGTGAACGCTGGCCAGTCGTTCATCGCCGAGTTCGCCGCGGAGGTTGGTGCTGGTTTGCGCCAGCAGACCGAAGGAGACGGGGCTGGGCTGGGCTGGCAAAAAGGACTGG
>JBEKIN010000508.1:0-2584 GCA_050011735.1 Acidobacteriaceae bacterium
GGTTCATACATGGCGTAGCGAGAGTCGTTGAGCATGTCTTCGCTGACTTCGCCGACGTATCCGATGAGGTGGGCGGCGAAGCCGTCGCGGGGATAGAGGCGGCGCTGCTCCTGAATGGTCTCCAGCTCGGGGAGCTCGTCTTTGTGGGCCTCGATGAATTCCTCTTCGTCAGGCGTGATGTCCTGCTTGAGCGGGAGGGGCTGGTATTTGGGCGCCTTGAGATAGCGCTTGAGGATCGCGTCGATCTGGTCGGCGGTCATGTGGAGGCCGCGCGAGATGAGGGGCAGATCGGGGGTGATGTCGTGGCCCTGCTCGCGGATGAGGAAGCAGGAGACGGAGGGATAGTTGTCGACGATGAGGCGGCCTTCGCGGTCGAAGAGCTTGCCGCGCGGCGCGAGGATGGGGACTTTGCGGATGCGGTTGGCTTCAGCGAGGGCGTGGTAGTTTTGACCGCCGACCACCTGCAGACGCCAGAGGCCGAAGACCAGAATGGCCATGACGGCGGCGATGGCGTACTGAATGACTGCGAGTCGGACGGCGGGCAGCTTTTCGTCGCGGTTGAACACGGTACGGTGTTACTCCCGAGCCCGCTGCGTGCAAACGGGCCGTCCTTTTTGCGAAAGGGGTGATATAAGGATAGCGCGAACGCCAGGCGGCTCGAGGCTGGCTGGCATTTTAGTTGTAGATTCCCACCTGAGCAGGTACAAACGTTGGGGCATGGCCGAACGTAAGAAAGCATCGGCGAAAAAAGTGGCAAAAGGGCGTAACGGACCGGGCGAAGGGGCAAAGAACGAGTTCCTGCCGCCGCGGCCGATCAGCCTGCGCACGCTGGGGGATTATCTCGATTTGTCGCCGGCGACGATCTCGCTGGTTCTGAACAATGCGCCAGGGGTGCGATCGATTCCGCAGGAAACGCGGGACCGGGTGATTGCGGCGGCGAAGAAGTTCGAATACCGGCCGAGCTTTTTTGCGCGGTCGCTGCGGCGGCGGCAGAGCTTTTCAGTGGGCGTGCTGGTTCCGGAGCTGAGCGACGGGTACTCAGTGCTGGTGATGAGCGGCATCGAGGAAGTGCTGATCGAGGAGGGGTATTTTTACCTGACCGCGAGCCACCGGCGGAAGGCGGATTTGATCGAGGAGTACCCGGGACTGCTGATGGATCGGTCGGTGGAGGGGTTCGTGGCCATCGACACGGCGCTGCAGCACAGTTTGCCGCTGCCGGTGGTGGCGGTGGCCGCGCACAAACCGCTGCCCGGAGTGACGCGCATCGTGCTGGATCACACGAGGGCCGCGGATTTGACCCTGCGGCACCTGTATCAGCTGGGGCATCGGCAGATAGCGTTCATGCGCGGCCAGACGTTCAGCTCGGACTCGGACGACCGGTGGAAGAGCCTGATGGCGGTGGCGAAAGAGCTGGGAATTGAGGTGCAGCCGGAGCTGGTGGTGCAGCTGGAACAGAATCTGTCGTCGCCGGAGCTGGGGTATCCGGTGGTTCCGCAGCTGCTGGCGGCGAAGCGTCCGTTCACGGCGCTGGTTTCGTACAACGACATTGCGGCGATTGGGGCGATCCGATCGCTGCGCGACTACGGGCTGCGCGTACCGGAAGACGTGTCGGTGATCGGGTTCGATGATATTCAGGGCGCGGCGTATCACACGCCGAGCCTGACGACGATCCGGCAGCCGCTGAACAGCATGGGCAACACGGCGGCGCGCATCCTGCTGCAGAGGATCCGCGGGATGAAGGATTATCCCGAAGAGGTGCCGATTGTGCCGGAGCTGATTATCCGGGAATCGACGCTGCCGCCAAATCCGACGCGGATGAAGAGGAAGTAAGGCAGCCGGTAGCCGGTAGCTAATAGCTGCTGGCTTTTAGCTCGTAGGGGGACGGTAGAATCGGCATGCGATGGCGCCCTTGAGCAGCCGCGGTCCTCGTTTTTCCCTCTTATGTTTTGGCTTTGTGGTGTGCGGCATCGTGACGGTGCTGCCCGGGCCGCTGCTGCCGCTGATGGCGGCGCGCTGGGGGCTGCGCGATGTGCAGTCGGGCGCGTTTTTCGCGGCGGAGTTCGCGGCTTCGATGGTGGGGTCGATCCTTTCGCCGCGGCGGCTGCGGCGGAATCTGCCGCTGGGCTACGCGGTGATGACGGGCGGCGTTCTGCTGCTGACGTTCGCCAGAACGACGGGGCACGCTGCGCTGGGACACGCGCTGGCGCTGACGTCGTTTGGGCTGATCGGCCTGGGCACGGGGCTGTCAGTAACGGCGACAAACCTGGTGGTCGGGATGATGGGGGAGGAAGCCGGTGCGAAGCGGGGTGCGAGCACGCGCGCGCGCAGGATTTCAGTGGTGAATTTGTGGTGGGGGATGGGGGCGGTCGCTTGTCCATGGATGATCGCGGCGGCCGAGCACGGCGGCCATGTGCACGGATTGTTGCTGCTGATGGCGGTGGGCACGGCGGCCATGTTTGCGGCGCTGCTGCCGCAGGTTCGTGAGCCGGAGCCGGGCCTTGCGGTGGGAGAGCGGACCTCGGCGATGGCAGAAGCGGGGACGCTGGTGTTTTTCGCGGCGTTTTTCTTTCTGTATCTCGGCGTG
>JBEKIN010000509.1:0-2583 GCA_050011735.1 Acidobacteriaceae bacterium
CGCATGAATGGCAACTAATCGGAGGGCGCCCACAGATCGAGGGATCATCTGGCGCGGGGCACCGTTACTTTCCGACATGCCCGTTTCACAGCCGTTACCGGAAAATTTGTACCGCACGAGGTCGGACCCGACGCTGGTTCCGAACCGCAACGCCGTTCCCCGCTGGAGTTGTCTCCGAGTAAGGGCTTCATACGACCGGAGCAGCCACTTCAGTGGGATGGCGACTATTCGTCCATATGGTGTTCGAGCGGACGGTGTTTGATGGCAAGAATCCATCGGCGCACCGTATGAGCCTCGTGCTCTGGGCTGGACCAGTGTACGAGTGGCGCGGTATTCGACCAGCGACGCAGGAAGCCAGACGCGACGTGGCGACCACGGGTCAAGCGTCTCTGCCGCGGACTGGGGCCCCATCGTGCCTTCTGCGGTCAGCTGTTCAGCTATAGTGATTAGACATCTATGCGGCTGCCCGCCATCTGCCGGAGGATCATCGCCACGGATACTGGCGTGCTCGTTCTATCTGCGCTGGCGTTGGTCGCGCTGCACACCGCGACTAACGGCGAATACGGATTCCACCGCGACGAGCTGGCCACAATGGACGACGCTCGGTTCCTCAGCTGGGGATACGTGGTGTACCCGCCGGTTACTCCCTTCGTTGCCCGAGTGTCGCTGACGTTGTTCGGTGCGTCGATGATCGGACTGCGCTTCTTCGCCGCCCTGGCAGTGGGAATCGCCATGGTGCTGACCGGTTTGATGGCTCGCGAAATCGGCGGAAGACGACCGGCGCAGCTGGTGGCTGCGTGGGCGGCGGTGATCGCTGGGCCAGCAGTGAGTTTTGGGTACCTGTTCCAATATGTTTCCTTCGACTATCTGTGGTGGGTGCTGGTAGCCTGGGTGACCATTCGTCTGCTGAGATCCGAAGACCAGCGCTGGTGGCTGGCGTTGGGGGCCGTCGTCGGCCTGGGGATGATGACAAAGTACACAATGGCGTTCCTGCTGGCGGGCATCGTCGGCGGCATTGTTCTCACCCGGCCCCGCTGGATGCTCCACAAATGGTTGTGGTACGGAGCCGCCGTCGGCCTCCTGATTTTCCTGCCCAATCTCATCTGGGAGGTCCGGCACGATTTCATCACGCTGGATTTTCTGAGGTTCATCCATGCCCGCGACGTCAGGCTTGGCCGCGCAGACGGGTTCCTGCCCGCGCAGTTCTGGGCGGTGACGAATCCTGTCACGGTGCCAATATGGATCGCGGGGTTTTATTTTCTGTTCGTCAAACCAGAGGGAAAGCGTTTTCGCATGATCGGCTGGATGTACCTGATCCCGTTGGTAATCCTGCTCATTGCCCGAGGCAGGCCCTACTATCTCGCACCGGCCTACCCCATGCTGCTTGCCTTCGGCGCAGTTTGGGGCGAGCGATGGCTGGAAACCTTGTCTCTCGCGACTGCTGGCACCATACGTAGGGTGGCTCGGACAAGCATGGTGGTCAGCGGCATTGCGACATCCGTCCTGGTTCTGCCGCTGGCGCCGCTCGGTTCACGCTGGTGGAGAATTGCTGACGCGACGACCCAAAATCTCAATGAGGAATTCGGCTGGCGCGAAATGGCGGATGCAGTGATTCGCGCTCGCGATTCGCTGCGAGCAGATAACGCCCCCGTCGGCGTTCTGGCTGGCGACGCCGGGGAAGCCGCCGCCATCAATCTCTACGGCAGCGGTCACGGACTTCCGGAAGTGATCAGCGGCTCGAACTCGCATTGGCTGCGCGGGTACGGCAATCCGCAGCCCGAGACGGTTGTCGCGGCCGGTTTTCTGCGCGCCGACCTCGAGACCGTCTTTTCGTCCTGCGAACTGGCTGGCCATTTTACGATTCCCTACGGCATCGAGAATAACGCCATCGGGGATCACACGGACATTTTCGTGTGTCGGCGCCCACGTGAGCCGTGGGATGTATTCTGGAGGCGATTTCACTCGTTTGGGTAGAGCTTGACGGGGGTCTCCTGCTCCAAGCCTGCCTGCGCCAGAGAGTTGCACGAATCCCGGCTGGTCGCTCGACGTTCCGGACGCCGGCTGGAATTGGTCTTGTGCAACGTAGGTAGCACTTGGCCGACTAAACCTACTCGCGGATGTACTTCATTGCACTGGGCGTACAGTCGGCCACCCTTCCACAGTCGGATTCCGGGCTTCGGGAGGATCGCTTCAGACCGCTATAGAAGAGTGCCGCGTGATTCGCCCTCAGCGCCACTTCGACGAGATGGCGACATTCCGGCAACTTGGATTGGTGCATGCCCGGCTTCAGAAGGGCCTTGTCCCACGCCGGACCAGCGCAGACGCGACGCCCGTATCCAATGATCGATATAATCTGGTTTCGAGATGAAAGCCAAGCCAAAACTGGATCTCTCCTACTATTGGAACCGCTTCGAGGATGCGCTAAGAGGAAGGTACGAAGGGAAGACCTTTAGCAAGGCCAGTTTTGCGGAGATCAAGCGGATCTATGCGGATGTGCGTCTCGGGAAGCTAAGCTTGCAAAGAGTTCCCTGAAACCCCGCCCCCTGCCAAAGGTCAGTCACGGATTTTCTAAATATTCCCTTC
>JBEKIN010000510.1:0-2579 GCA_050011735.1 Acidobacteriaceae bacterium
TGGGCGAACCCGGCCGTAGCCAGGGCAAGGACGAGGGGAAGAGCAATTTTCTCGGTAGCGGAGAACATAGGTGAGCAGTATACGCAGAGGAGGCGATTCCGGTTCAAAACCCCCGATCGGCCCGGAGGGAGGCGCACCAGGATCTGCCGCGATTACAGACTGGCAGTCAGCCGGTATTCCCGCGCGACAGGTTCCACAAGCTTGATCCTGCCATGTCCAGGATTCGGCCGGTAACAGGTGCGTAGCAGGCCTGCCTTCTCGAGAAGAACCACATCGCGGCTGACCGCTCGGATATCCCGCCGAAGGCCGGAGGCCAGAGCCGAGATGGGCAGCGAGCCTGCCTTGGCGCGCCGCAGCAGACGAACACGCTCGGCAGTCAGGACGTTCAGAAGCTCCTCGGGATCCTCAAAGGTAATTGTGATCTCCGCAGGGAAAGACTCCCCCCGATCCAGCTTCGCCGCATGCTCGCGGACACGACCGAAGAACTCGTTTGTGGTACCGGTCCTGACGCTGACCTTAGTCTTCTTCATCTTCGATCCTCCAGAGTTCATGCACCTCGGCGATGAATCGCTCCACCAGTTCGGCATAGGTCGTGAACTGGAAGGCTTCTGTCTTCCCCATGCAGTGCCTGTGGTGATAATCGTGGCTGTTGTCATATCCCAGCACGCGCCCATTATCGACCGAACATCGCTTCAGGTTGATGTACGCGAGGCTATAGGCGACTGCATCGCCGCCCTCAAATCGAACCTGCTCTTTCAACACCGCCCCTTTTCTCTTTCCTCCGAGGCGGTGGATTTCGACTTTCGTGGCCTGGTCTGGCCGCTTTTTCCTTCCCACAAAGGCCATTTTACCACAGCCAGGACTTGTAATATCCTGGCTGCTCCCGCGCCGGGACCCGGTTTCAGATTTTGCGATCCTGCCCCGGCATGACCGTTACCCCCTGGGTACTTTGGTCAGCCGAGTCTCGCCCCAACGTCCGGCCTGCCTGACCCATTTGTGGCACGCGCCGGCGCGTGCTTTCCTTCTCAGCGGATACCGCGCCAAATTAAGATGAGAAGCAATCTCCCATCCATTTGGGGCGGCATTTTTCGGATATGGCAGGCTTGCATCGAAAGCGCTTCTGGACAGGCGTCGGCGCGACAGCGGCCGGAGCATTGTTGCTGCTGCAGGGCTGCCAGAGTGTCGAGAATTCCGCTCCCTCGCAAACCGAGGTGCGGGTCATCGACGCCTCGTATAACGCACCTGCGGTCGATGTAAAGGTCGGCACCACGGCCATCGCCACCAACATCGGCGCAGCCACCTTCACCAACTACGCCTTCCTGCCGCCGGAAGACACCACCGCCTACGTCTATCCGACGGGCACCAGCAAGGCGACGGCGTCGGCCGTGGGAGATTTTCTCGTCTCCCAGCAGCACTCCGTCTTTATCACCGATTCGACCTCGGGCTACACGGCGACCATCCTCACCGACCAGGCGGTGACGCCCCCCACTGGATATTTCTCGATCCGGTTCCTGCAGCAGGCGGTCAACGTGGGCGCGGTGGACATCTATCTGGTGCCGAGCACCAGCACACTCTCCGGCTCTAAGCCGCTGTTCAGCGACGTGACCCCGGGGTCGGTCGAAGGTTACACGAACGTGATGGCCGGTCAGTACACGATTGTCATCACGCCCACCGGCGTCATCACCACGCCCTACACCAGCTCATCGATCACGTTCGTGGCAGGACAGGTGCGGACCGCGCTCATCATGGACGCGCAGCTCACCACCAATCCCCCCGTCACCGTAGTGATTGGCGATGATCTGAACTGATCGCAAGTGATCGAAGCGCGGAGTAACTCTAGTCTTTCCCGCATGAACCGTTGCGATATGCAGATTTCCCGGCTGTTGAGCGCTCTTTTACCCGTCCCCTCAGCTACGCCCGACGATCGGCTGTGGCTCCCTCGATCTCCAACAGCTTCTTCTTCCGCTCCACGCCCCAGCGATAGCCGGTGAGCTTGCCGTTGCTGCCGATCACGCGGTGGCAGGGCACGACCACGGCGACAGGATTCGTCGCGCAGGCGCGGGCCACAGCGCGCGCCGCGGTCGGCTGTCCCAGCGAGCGAGCGAGCTCGGCGTAGCTGCGGGTTTCTCCCCGAGGAATGCGGCGCAGCGCTTCCCAAACGCGCATCTGAAAAGCAGTCGCGCGCAGATCGAGCGGCAGATCGAGCGTCGCGGGATGCTTGCTGAACTGGGAAACTACCAGAACCAGCATCGACGCCAGGCGCGGCTCCGGCTGAATCTTCGCCAGCGGAAACTGCGCGCGAAGCTGGCGCGCAAGCTCCTTGTCGCTGTCGCCGAGAATCACCGAGCAGAGCCCGCGCGGAGTCGCCGCGATCAGCAGCTTGCCCAGCGGACAGTCTCCGACGGCGAAGCCGATCTGCGCGTCGCGGCCGCCGGCGCGATACTCGCCGGGCGCCATGCCCAGCTGCGTGTTCTCGTAGGCACGGCCTGGTCCGGAATAGCCCGCATCATAAATAGCGTCCGTGACGCGCGCTGCGCCATCGGCCAGCTCACGGCGAAACGACGCAGCCCGCCGCTGGC
>JBEKIN010000511.1:0-2579 GCA_050011735.1 Acidobacteriaceae bacterium
GAAGCACGCCGCAACCGAGGCGCGTAATCTGGTGCAGATTCGAGCGCTCCCGAATTTTGCGGGCGCTACTGCGTGATTCGGAGTCGAGTCCACCGCTCCAGCCAACAACATGTCCGGGACTAGCTTCTTGGCCAGCAGCGCCACACTCGAAGCCGAGTGGTCCTTCTTACTAGCCGCATGTTCCGAGATTCCCCGCCAGGAGAAGACCGAGCGCCTGCGTCTGCTGTCGAGCGAGCCCATTCGTTGGAACCTTCTTTTCGACCTCGCTGACCGGCACGGCACCCGGCCGCTTCTTCATCAGGCTCTGGCTGACCTTGACGGAACAGTTCCAGCTGTTGAGATGTCGGGGCTGCAGCAGAGCTATCAGGCCAATCTGCACAAAGCTTTGTTTTTGTCGCGCGAGTTAATCCGAATCGTCGATCAGTTGTCAGTTCTCGGCATCGGGGTCATGCCCTACAAAGGCCTGGCCCTGGCGGAATTGGCCTACGGCGATATTGCGTTGCGGCAGGCAGGGGACATCGACCTGCTGATTCATCCGCAAGATTTGCCGCGCATTCGCCAAGCAGTGCGCGAACTTGGCTTCACGCCTCACCTGAATTTTTCATCGGCTGAGGAGCGCGCCTATTTGAAATCTGGATACGAATGTGCCTTCGACGGCGCTGCCGGTACGAATCTGCTCGAAGTGCAGTGGGCGATTCAGCCTCGCTTCTACGCAATCGACTTTGACATGGACGGTATTTTTCGCAGGGCCGCGACGGTCACGGTCGCGGGCCGCGCCATGAAGACGCCTGCCCCTGAGGACTTGCTTCTCATCCTGTCAGCGCATGCCGCCAAACATGTGTGGGGACGCCTCGGCTGGCTGTGCGACATTGCGCGGATCATGAGCCGTCCAACTTTGAACTGGAGCTGGATCGAATCTCAGTCGAGCGAATTGGGCATTGTGCGTATCGTGCGCGTCAGCATGATTCTCGCGAATCGGATGCTGAGCGCCGCACTTCCGCCACCTGCACAAACGAAGCAGGGCGAAGATCGGGTGACGCTCCCACTGGTCGAGGAGATTCAATCTCGCATCGTGAGCGAAACGGCTCTCAACGTGGAGTCTTTGGCTTACTTCCGGCTGATGATGCGCCTGCGGGAACGACCAGCGGATCGCCGGCGATTTCTTCGTCGTCTTGTCTTCACGCCCGGGCCAAGCGAATGGCAAGCAGTTCGTCTTCCCGCACCGCTGTTTCCGTTGTACCGGCTTGTCCGATTGGCGCGGCTGGCGGCTAGGCTTGTAAGCGTTTAGACTGCCGGCACACCGGCATTCTGCTCGACTTTTGTCACGCTCCACTCTCTGCAGTAGAGAGCGAAAATCGCCCCGCATCCGATCAGAGGCACGGCCAGTCCTGCCTTGAGGCTTCCGAAACGCGTGGACGAAACGCCCACCATCCACGGAAGCAGTCCTCCTCCGATATTGGAGAGCGTAAACATGATGGAACCCAGGCGCGCAGGAGCCGACGGAAATTCTCTGGATAATAGCGATATGGTGATGGGGTAAACGTACGAAAGCCCCAGTCCGGCAAGCGAGGCACTCATGATTACACCACGTAAGCCGTGCGACAAAATCAGGCCGGCCATTCCCGCACACGCGGCCACTAGCCCCGCTTGCACCAGTCGAATCTCATCCGTCAGGCGCAACAGAAGCGGAGCCAGCCATCTCCCCAGCGTCATCGCGGCATAAAAAAATGAGGAAGTGATGATCGCCATCGTGGGCGACATCTCGCCCAGACTCTTGGAGTATGTCGCCAGCCAAAGCCCGAAACCATTTTCCACGCCCACGTATAGAAAAAAGAGCAACGCCAGAATCAGAAAGGCGCTGCTCCTCCACGGAATCGCCATTGCAGTCTTCCCAATGGCATCTCTCTTCGCCATCGGCTCGACAATGGATGAGGGCATCGCCGCGATTCCAACCGCCATCAGCAGCGCGGAACTTGCGAGGATTGCCAGGAACATCGGAACCCGATGGCTTTTGACGGCCGCTGCCACCAGAAATGGGCACGTCACCGCACCCGCGCTCCAGCAAAAGTTGAGCACATTCAGGGTCGCGCTGCGCCGTCCGGGATTCACCGCCGCTACCATCAGATTCGCCGCAGGAACGGCCAGGCCCAGCCCTCCACCATAGGCCGCGATGCAAATCATCCCGAGCGGTTTCGGACCGATCAGCAGCAGTCCGACGCCTGCGCTCATGAGCGCTAGCCCGGTCTTGATCGCGAATCGAAATCCCCAACGTGAAGCCAGTTCGCCGGAAACCGCAACCGCCAGCGTTGATGCCACATACTGCACAGGAAACAGCGCGCCCGCCTGTGCATAGTTCAAAGACCATCGGGCCGACAGCGTCGGCAGCATCGGGCCGAGCAGCACGGTCGCGATCCCGATCGGCACGAACGACGCGTAAGCGGCAAACGTAAGCGCCCGAGCGGAGGATGAGGTGTTGGGTGGGTCAGAAGAGGGCATGAAAGGAGCGGCAGGCTCTGCGGCTACTATATCGGAACCGCGGCGCTAGGAGGTACCGTTCGCCTTCGCCGTCGACTCCCGCA
>JBEKIN010000512.1:0-2561 GCA_050011735.1 Acidobacteriaceae bacterium
GAGATCGCCACAAAGATGTCGCAGGGAGGGAGGTGGCGTGCAACCCAGGCGTCGAACGTGAGCTGTACCTGTCTGGAGATCGCGCGATCGAGGGGGGCAGGGATTCTCCACCAGCGCCCCAGAAGCATTTGCGGGGTATGGATCCACGGAAACGTGTGAACGAGGTTACGGGGGACGCGCTCGCGGGCAAGGCGTCGCCAGGGAAAAGTGGAGTAAATGGCCTTGAGGTAACCGCGTGCGTCGAGTTCGCGGGCGAGATCGAAGTGATGAAAGACGCCGGTGACCGACTGTACGACCGCAAGACTGGGTCCGGCGTCGGTTTCTGCCATGCTTCTTCGATTATAGCGTTGCATCCGGTGCACCAGGAACGGTGCAGGATTGACACGCCGAAGGCCATTCCGACGGTGATGGCCCTCGATTCGGGAGTTTGCCAGCCAGTTATTTCAGGGGCGGAATAAGTTCCCGAGGGGGTTCGTGGTTTGCTCAAGGGTATTGAATGAGTGAACAGATCTGAACCGGCGATTACTAAAGTTGCGCCTACTTCCGTTATCTTGCGAAATTACGACAGGGCTCGCTACAACTGAACACACTAACAACGCAGATCTGGGGAACGGGGCTGATGGCTGGCAGGCGACTGCATCCGCAGCCCCATTTTTTTGTTTCGTTTATCCCCAGGATTCTCCGATGTCGTCATCAACCTTGCGGGCTGGATGCGCATCGTACTGGAGGGTCCAGCAGGCGCTTTGGGAAGCTTTTTCGACCCCAATCGCAGACCGCTGGGTTTTGCGTGGTGTTCATCGAATTGCTGTACCATAGCGGATGTCCCACGGATCATCTTTTATACGGGAGAAATAGCACAAATGAAAAGACTTGCAGCCCTACTTTGCACGGTATTATTTTGCACGTTCGCACTGACGGTTCCGGGTTTAGCCCAGGACAAGGCGAAGATTGACGCGCGTCTGGACGCGGCACGCGACGTTCTCAACCAGATCATGGCCACCCCCGACAAGCAGATTCCCGATTCGATCCTGCGCCAGGCGACGTGCGTGGGGGTGGTGCCGGGCATGCTGAAGGGTGCGTTCGTTTTTGGCGCCGAATACGGCCAGGGAGTTGTTACCTGCCGATCCCCACGCGGGTGGAGTGCGCCAGTGTTTATCCGGATGGAGGGCGGTTCCTGGGGCTTCCAGATTGGCGGACAGGGCACCGATCTGGTGCTGGTGGCCGTCAATGACAAGGGATTCCAGGACCTGCTGCACAGCAAGTTCAAGATTGGCGCCGATGCGGCTGCCGCGGCCGGCCCGGTGGGGCGCGACGCGCAGGCTTCGACGAACTGGAGGCTGCAGTCGGAGCTGCTGACCTGGTCGCGGAGCAAGGGGCTGTTTGCCGGCGTAGACCTGAGCGGGGTTGCGGTGAGCCAGAATCACGCCGACACGGACCTTTTCTACGGCGCGCCGGAGACATTCGAAGGCGTTCTGCGCGGCGACGTGCCGGTGCCCCCGGATGCGCGGCCGTTTGTGCGCACGGTCGTGAAGTATTTCCACGCAGCAAACGAGTAATTCTGTGGGCCAAAGGAGCGGGACGGGCGGAAGCTCCGCACGTCCCGCTCGGCCCATAGCCTGAATCTCTTCGGGCGTCTGCGGGAGTTGCACTCCTCCGCCGGCCATTTACACTGGCTTTTCGCCGCAATCGATGCGAGAAGCTCTGGAATATGCGTTTGCCTGGACTCTGCTGCGGCTGATGGGAACCCTGCCGCGGGGAATGGCGCGGAGCACGGGCGCCGGACTGGGAGCGGTGGCCTGGTGGGTGCTGCCGCATCTGAAGCGCACCGGGATGCGCAATCTGGAGCTGGCGTACCCCGAGATGCCGGCGGCGGAGCGCGCGTCGCTCCTGCGACGGGTCTATCGTCATCTCGGCTGGCAGCTGGGCGAGTTCTGCCACATGTCGCGCTTCACCCGAGAGAATACACGCGACCTGATCCGCTATGAGGGGCTCGAGCACTACCTGGCAGCGCAGGAGAGAGGCCGGGGTGTCCTGATCGTCACCGGCCACCTTGGGGCGTGGGAGCTTTCAAGTTTCTGGCATTCGCTGATGGGGCATCCCATGGCGATGGTGATCCGGCGGCTCGACAACCCGCGGGTGGATCGGCTGGTGAACGAGATTCGCTGCCTGCACGGCAATCGGGTTCTGCACAAAGACGATTTCGCCCGGGGGCTGCTGGCGGCGATGAAGCGCGGCGAGACGATCGGGATTCTGATGGACACAAACATGACGCCGCCGCAGGGGGTGTTCGTGCCGTTCTTCGGGGTGGCGGCGTGCGCTGCGTCGGGACTGGCGCGCGTGGCATTGCGCACGGGAGCGGCGGTTCTGCCGGGATTTCTGGTCTGGGAAGCCCGAGAAGGGAAATACGTTTTGCGTTTCGGGCGCGAGATTCCGCTGGTCGAGAGCGGCGACGACGAGCGCGACGTGGTCGAAAACACGGCACGATTCACGGCCGCCATCGAGCGGTTCATTCAGCGCTATCCGGACCAGTGGCTGTGGGTGCATCGGCGGTGGAAGACGCG
>JBEKIN010000513.1:0-2557 GCA_050011735.1 Acidobacteriaceae bacterium
AGCGTGATGATCGGCGATTCCCTTTCCGACATCGAAGCAGCCAGACGGCTCGGGATTCATTCGATTTTCATTCAGGGCGATCCGGAGACCCGGAAACCTGGCGCAGACAAGGCCGTCGCGCTCGCTGACGCTGTGTCCGGCTCGCTGCTCCGGGCCGTCGAAGAGTATCTTTCCTGAATTTCAAACCAGCATCGGCTCGGTCTGCGCGAAAGTCTCCCGCACACCCTCTTCGAGAGAGGTCATGGGAAGATCGCATCCCGTTTCACGAAGCCCGGTCAGGTCGGCTTCCGTGAAGTGCTGATAGCGAGCGCTCAAATCAGAGGGAAACGGAATGTACTCGATCCTGGCATTCCCATGGACCTGCATCAGGGCTCGCGCTACCTCGTTAAAGCTGCTCGCTCGGCCGGATCCGGCATTCACCACGGCCTGCCAGGTTTTCCTCTTTTCCCCCGCCTGCGGCGCCCAGGGTCCGGCCTGCGCGTAGTAGAGGTTCAACTGCGCAAGATCGCGGACAAAAACGAAATCACGGCGCTGCTCCCCGTTGCCATACCCACCTGACCCCTCGAACAGTTCCACTTTTCCTGTATCGACGATCTGTTTTGAAAAGTGATGGATGACGGAAGCCATGCGTCCCTTATGTGCTTCACGCGGCCCGTAGACGTTGAAGTAGCGCAGCCCCACCACCGTGATCGGCAACGATCCTTCGGCGATTCGCTGGCGAACATGATGATCGAATGCCAGCTTGGAAAAGCCGTAGATATTCAGCGGCCTTTCATTCTCCAGCGTGGGCGTAAAGTGGCCAGGACCGCTCAAACCATACACCGCGGCAGTGGACGCATAGATCAGCGGTGCTCCCTGCTCGATGGCATAGCCGAGAATCTCCTTCGAGCAGGTGAAGTTGTTGTCCATCATGTACACGCCGTCGTCCACCAGCGTGTTGGAACAGGCGCCCTGATGAAAGATGGCTTCCACGCGCGGAATCCCCAGCGCCTTTGCAGCCAGCGCCCGGCGAAATTCCCGCTTATCCATGTAGTCCACAAACCGGGCGCCATGGAGGTTGACGAGCTTGCGCGAGTCGGCCAGGTTGTCGACGATCAGAATGTCGGCAATTCCATGCCGGTTCAGTTCGTGAACCAGATTGCTGCCGATGAACCCCGCACCGCCCGTCACGATATACATGTTGGCCGCCTTCAGGTGCGTTGCGAAACCCGCGCACCCCGTCCCTGATTCCACGCTACCATCGCCGCTGCGAACATTTCATCCCCGGTGATGGAAGTCAGGCACTTCTGCCGGTTCACCACGCAAGTCTCCAGCCGGCAATGCGCGCACTCCACGGTGTGGTAGACGATGCTGTGCCCGATTCCCGCCGGATACCATTTTCCCCTGTAATCCCTCGCCGCAAATGCAATTGCGCACGGTACGCCGCCGATCGCGGCCAAATGCATCGGACCGCTGTCCGGACCCAGAAACAATTCGGCATTTCGAAGCACCGCGGCGGTCTCCCGCGACGTTACGGTCCCGCACAGATTCACGACCGGGCCTCGCCACCCCGCCGCGGCGTATTCGCTCACGGCCGCGTCCTCTTCGGCGCCGACCAGCACCAGGGCGTGATGGGGAAACTCGACACTGAGCCTGGCCAGCAGCGTCCTCCAGTTCTCTTGCCCCCAGTCCTTGGCCTGCATCTTCGTTCCCGGCCCGCAGGCCACGATCGGTCGATCCACGACCGCGGTCAGGACCTCACACGCCTTCCTCTTTTCCGTCTCCGTCAGGCGCAGGTCCCACCAGCGCAGGTCATCGACCTCCGCCTCGCCCAGCGATCGCACGCAGCGCAGCAGTCGCGCCGCCTCCGCTTCCCACAGGTCCTTCTCCGGCAGGAAGCGGCATTCCTCCAGATCTCCCAACGGAAGGCCCACGATGTGACGAACTCCGCAGAACCTGAAGAACCGCGCATCCCGTCTGACGGTTTGCTCTCCTCGCGGCGCCGTGAGATAGATCAGCACCTCCGGACGAAAGCGCCGAATCCCTCGCCAGACTCCCGCCAGTTCGGCAAGTTTGCGCGTGCCCGGCGGATAGCTGATATACCCATGTACCAGCCCCGAACCTTCCAGAACACTCCATGCCGCCGGCGCCTTTGTCTGAACCGGTACGTTGGTCAGCATCACGCGCTGGGCCGCCGGGAAAGCCCGTTCAATCACGTGCAGCGCCGGCAGCGCCACCACCGTATCGCCGAGGCTTCCCAGGCGATAAATCAGCACCCGCTTCACGCTTGCCGGGTCGAATTGCAGTGACGATGGGTTCACGCAGCCATTTCCGGTCAGTCGGCCTGCCGCCGAACCGTGGGTTTCGTTCCTCTATAGACGGAAAAGACCAGCCGCGCGCCGCAAGACAGAATGGAACTGCAAAAAAAAGAATTTTGCGGTGCGGCTCGCTCTTACGGCAGCCTCTGACCCACCGCTGCGTCCCGAGTGTGCGATAACCCCGGGCGTCCCACGCTCAGATAAGTGAATCCGTGTTCCATCATAACCGCCGGATCGTACAGGTTGCGCCCGTCGATGAC
>JBEKIN010000514.1:0-2557 GCA_050011735.1 Acidobacteriaceae bacterium
CCTGTGATGGTGCATGACGACAACTGCCGGGGAACCGCACAGTGGTCGCCGGATGGCCAATGGATCGCCTGTACGGTTGAGGACGGAATCCTGCTGATCTCGCCGGACGGGAAGCAGACGCGCAAAGTCGGGAAGCGGAAGGCTTGGGTGGCCTGGGCGAGCGACGGCCGTCAACTCTATGCTTTGTCGCATGGAGAAGGCGCGAAATGGCGGCTCGATTCGATCGACGCGGCCAGCGGATCAGAGCGCACCATTTCGGATCTGGGCTCGCAATACTTTTTTGCCGGCGCCAACGGTGAGTCGTTCTCGCTCAGCCTTTCCAGCGATCACACTTCTTTGGCGGCTTCGGTCCTAAACTATGAATCCGATATCTGGATGCTCGAAGGCTTCGCCCAGCCCCGCGGCTGGCTGGGCCACCTGTGGCCCTTCGGGCATTGAGACCTGGTGGGGCATGGTTTAGCTTGCCAGCGCCCGCTTGCTGGATAATGGAAAGCACATGACGGTTGAAATCGAAGGCGTCACTCTTCACCTGGCTCATCCCGATGAACTGGCAGTTGAGTGGGTGGGGCAAAGCGAGCTGATGCGCCACCTGCTGGCGGCGTGGATGGTGATCAACGACCAGGATCTGCCGATGAGCCCGCGCTTGCTCGGCAAGCCTGGCGTCGGCAAGACCACCCTCGCCTACGCCGCTGCCAAGCGCATGGGCCGGGAAGTCTACATTTTGCAAGCCACCCTCGATACGCGTCCGGAGGACCTGCTCGTCACCCCGGTGATCGAGGGGACCGGCAGCCTTCGCTATGTGGCTTCGCCCCTGGTCACGGCCATGATTCGTGGCGGCATTGCCATCGTCGACGAAGGCAACCGCATGAGCGAAAAGAGTTGGGCCAGCCTGGCGCCGCTGCTCGACAACCGCCGCTACGTGGAATCGATCGTGGCCGGCATCAAGATCAGGGCGCACCCGCAGTTCCGCCTGGTGGCGACCATGAATGACGATGCCTCCACCTTCGAGCTGCCCGAGTACATCCATTCCCGGCTGCAGCCGCAGATCTTCATCGACTTTCCGGAGCGCGACGAGGAACACCAGATTCTGCGCGAGAATCTTCCCTTCGCCGAAGAGCGAATTCTCGACTACGTCACCGACTTCCTGCAAATGGCGCACGCTGCGGACGAGCGTTACACGGTGCGCGACGGTATCAACGTCGCCCGCTTCGCCATCAAACTGAAGAACCTCGCCACCCAGAAGACTCACGAGCACGAGGCTTTGGAGATTTCCATCACCCGCGTCCTCGGAGAGGAAGCGCTGCGTTATGCCCGAAGACGGCCTGCCGATTCCTGAAGCCGGCAGCCTGCAGCGCGGCCGGTTCACCTATTTCCCCGTGGCGCCAGGCCGCCTCGAGTTCGCAATCGAAGTGCGCCAGGCCATCCTCCGCGAAAAGCCGCAAGTGATCGCGCTGGAACTCCCGGCCAGCCTGCAGCAGGATTGGATCCGCGGCGTCGAACGGCTGCCGCAGATGTCGCTGATCTTCTATCCGGAGGATGAAGAGGCGGCTTACGTGCTCGAGAGCCGGCCGACCCGTTCACCGAGGCCATTCGCACCGGCCTCGAAGTCGGCGCCGAGATTGTTTTCGCCGATCCCGAGGCCGGCGAGCGGCCGCACTTGTCCGACTCCTACCCGGATCCGTATGCGATTCGTGCCATCGGCCTCGAGCGTTACGTCGAAGCCTATCGCGTCTACCCGCAGCCGCGCTCGGAGGAGATTTCGCGCCATGCCGCCGGGATCGCCTGGAAGCTGCAGGGGGTTGACCCGCTGGCCCGCGCGTTCGTCGTGATCTCGCTCAACCTGCTCGACCCGGTGCTAGACGCCATGGAAGAGCCGCAGGCGCAGCCGCTCGCGCGCAGCCACCGCGAAGGCATCGAACTGCTGAACCCGCACCCGGATTCGCTGTCCGAGATCGCGGTCGAATATCCCCAGCTTCAGTGGCGCTATGAAGGCTACCGCGCGGCCATGACCGATCACAACGTGATCGACCGGCGCCACGCCCAACTGGCGGTGCTGCTGGCGGCGGAAAAGGAATACGAGGCCTCCACCGGCGAACGGATCGCCCACTGGCAGCGCCGCCTCCTGGCGCGCTACACGCGCAACCTGGCGTTGGCCGCGCACGAATTGTGCGCCGGCATCTTCGATATGGCCGTGGCCGCGCGCGGCGTCGCCGACGACAATTACGCGTGGGATGTGTGGGAGGCCGCCGGCAAGTATCCGCCGCAGACTCTGGAATCGCCGCTGCTCACGGTCCGCATTTCCGGCGACCAGATGTGGCGCGACACCCGCCACATACGCCTTCGCCGCCGTCTGCCCAGCACCAAGCGCCGCCTGCGGCCGTTCGGATTGAAGCCGCGCAAAAAGGAGAAGTTCCCGGGCGAATGGGCCAGCCAGGTCGACGGCACTGGCATCTGCTCCTACCCGCCCGAAGACCTGGTGGTGGAAGACTACGGCCGCTTCCTGAAGAAGAAGGGCAAGAACCTGCTTTCGGAAGACCGCGTCCGCGTCGAGCCATTT
>JBEKIN010000515.1:0-2530 GCA_050011735.1 Acidobacteriaceae bacterium
CCCCCAGGGGGGCTGTGGCATGTTGTTGAGGTGAAAGGGGTTCCGGAGGGGTCGTTTTGGACTGTGGCAAATGGCTGAAAATGGGGCTCTTGCAGGGGCGTTTTGGCGCCTGGGTGGGGGGCGAGGGGTATCGCAGGGTGTCGAGCGCGGTACAGAAGCTTGCCACTTCCTCACCTCCGGAAAAGGAAAAGGCCGCGCTGGGCGGCCTTGTTTCGTTTGATCTGATGGGGAGAATTTTTTCTTTACCCCCTATTATCAGGATACCAAGTCCAGCACTAAAATCGGCCAAATATCTTTGAGAGTATTGTGGTGGAAGTCGTGTGGAATGAGGGACAACACTTTGGTACCGTGCAGGAAAAGCTTGACAGTTTTCCACATTTGGCGTGGAAGACGGGTTGGTCGAGTTTCGGTGGTGCGTCTCAGGGGATCTTCCGTTGCGTCCACCGCGGAGAGCACAGAGGTCACAGAGAAGGGCGGTTGGAAGGGATCTTCGGGGTGAAGAACGTTGCTGCCTTCGGAAACGTCCCGGGTGGGGAAATTTCCCGCAGGGGCTGAAGCCCGCTCCCTTTTTGGGAATCTTACGGCACGACTGTAGTCATGCCCTGACACGGTTCGTGGCTGGTTTGGAGAAGGCGGCGCGCTCCCACCCCGTCACACCAACAGCGGGTGTGCCGGGGGCCCCGGTCTCCGCGTGGATCCCGGGTCTCAAAATCGAGCCGCCAGCCTCGCCGGCGAATATCGATCCCCGTGGATCCGCGCCAGCCTTTATTCGGTGGCCACCGGTGTGAGCCTGACCAGAGTTTTAGGGCAGCAGCATTTTCCCGGCGACGTCCTCGCCGGAAGCGCCGCCGAATGGCTGGTGGGGCACTACGTCTTCCGCGCCCACCATCGCCACCACGCGGATGCCTCGCGCTGAAGGGGAGCCAGCGAAGGGCCGTGCAGTCAGCGTCCCATCTTTCCGCGAAATCCACGTTGCGAGAATTCAATCGACTGGCAAATCACCTGGGGGGTAAACTCCTCACGCCCGCCCAAAATGCATCCTGTCTGCCGCCAGGCGGAGTTGTCCCCATCGACGGCCCGCACTTGCCATCATCCCGGCAGGAGAAGTTCCCCCAGGACAAGTCGTGAAAAGCTTCACGAGGAGAGAACGATGAAAGTACGCCGAGTTTTGGTGCTGTCCCTGGTTGTGTCCCTTGCCGTGCCATTTGCGGCCCGCATCTGCCCTGCGCAAACCAAAGACGCCGCCGGCTGCAAGGACTCGCCGCTGATTGCGCGCTACCCCGGTTCCATCATTGACGAGTGCGACGACAAGGCGGACAACTCCTATACCTTCACCGATCTCGGCGACAAGCATGAGGACAAGGCCATCGAGGGCGAGTATCACTATGTGGTGTACGACGAACCGGACGGCGTATCTCCTGCGCAGGTGAACCGCAATCTCGTCACAGCGTTCAAAACCGCGGGTTACACCTTTCTGAAAAACAACGGTAACGGCCAGTTCACGGTGCATATGGGCAAGACCTGGATCGAAGGGGACGTGACCAACGGCAACAACTACAAACTGCACATCGTGATTGAAACCGCACTGACCCAGGAAGTGGTTGCCAATGCCGCCGCACTGTCCACCGGCATCAACGGCGCCGGCCACGTCGTGGTCAATGGCATTCTCTTCGATACGGCAAAGGCCGACGTCAAGCCCGAGTCCGACCCCGCCCTGCAGGAGGTCGCGAAGCTGCTCAAGGGGAGCCCTGCCCTGAAAGTCTATGTTGTCGGGCACACGGACAACGTTGGGGCCTTCGCTGCCAACATGGATTTATCCAGACGGCGCGCGGCCGCTGTGGTGCTGTCGCTCACCACCAAGTACGGCGTCTCCGCCGCTCAGCTCCAGGCGGTTGGCGACGGGCCCACCGCGCCCGTCGCGTCCAACGACTCCGAGGACGGCCGCGCCCTCAACCGTCGCGTCGAGCTGGTCAAGCAGTAAGCAGGAGACGAGAAACCCGACGACGAGAAGCTCATCGAAGAGATCGAGCAAATCTTCGGGCAGGCGGGGAGTCACCCCGTCGCCACCACGCCGTAGTTGGATGAGACCATTGGATTGGAGGCGTTGCATGGCCCAAGCGAACAGCGGCATCGGCAATGTCACGGCGAATACGGGGCTCGTGGAAATGGCCATGGCGTATTCGCGGAGCCGCGTGCTTTGCGCGGCTGCGCGTCTCGGGGTTGCCGATGCGCTGGGAGACGAGGTGCGCAGCGTTGGCTTCCTGGCGGAAACGTGCCAGGCGGATGCCGGTGCGTTGTACCGGCTGCTGCGCGCTCTGGCCAGCATCGGCGTGACGGAAGAGACGACGCCGGAACACTTTCGGCTGACTGACTTTGGCAAACCGCTGCGGCGTGATGCGCCGCAGTCGGTCTGGCCCGCCGTCATCTTCTGGGCGGATCTGCTGGCCGACAGCTGGTCGCTGCTGACCGACTGTGTTCGGACGGGTAAGCCAGCCTCTGAGGTCCGCGATCCGAGAATACCTTCCCGGTG
>JBEKIN010000516.1:0-2523 GCA_050011735.1 Acidobacteriaceae bacterium
GCTCATGGCGGCGATGCCTGCGAAGAAGACGAAGAGGGCGGAGAGGTTCTCGGCGGAGACTTTTCCGACGCGGAAGAGGATGCAGCCGACGACCAGATTCAGCAGAGCCCAGAGGACGTTAATGGTGGGCGAGGAGAGTCCTTTGCCAGGCGGTTTGGAGAACGGGGAGGGGAAGGGATCGCCACAGATACCTTTGACGAAGTGCGGGACGAAGTTGGCGAGGAACATTCCGGCGAAGAAGCAGGCGATGTAGTTGTACCAGGGCATGAGGAGAGGGTACAGGGTGCAGGGGACAGCGTGCAGGGATAGCCGGTAGCCGGTAGCCAGTAGCCGGTATGGAACAGGCAACCCACCTCACGCGGAGACGGACTTCGCTCAGGATGAAACGCGCGGCTGCGCGATTCAGTTCGGACCCTGGGAAAGTTTTTGGCTCATTTGCTGGAGCTTGTCGAAGTTGGCTTCGACGAAGGCGGCGTTTTCGGGAGTGACGGAGTTGGGCGGGTAGTCCTTAATCATGCCCTGCTTCTTCATGCCGACAAATGTAACGTCGTTGATGAAGGCAATGCTGACGACGATGAACTCGCGGGTGGTGAGCGACTGAGCGTGAATGGCGGCAGCGACTTGGGGGAAATTGGTGTCGATATTCTTCGCGCGCTGATCGATGGTGAGACTGGGGCCGGAGTCGGCATCCATTTTGGCCTTGAGGGCGGGATTGGCGGCGGTGAGCTTGTTGACGGCGCCGAAGGCGGCGACTAGCTTCTGGACCTTATCCATGGTGAGGGTGTACTTGCGGGCCTCAGCGAGGTCGGGATTGTCGGGGGCCTGAGCGGCCGCGGTGTGGAGGGTAGCGGCGAGGGCGAGGACGGCGAGGCAGGCGGGCAGAACGCGGAGAGGCTTCATGGGCGGATAGACCTTGTGGGTGCGGATTTGAATCATGCCGAAGGAATTAGGTCAGCAGTGTACCGCAGCGGGGTTGGGGATCGCAGCAGGATTTTGTGAGGGCTTCTTTCCGCAGTTACAGGGGCAGAAGGACTCCGGAAAAAGGCAACGCGGCGGAATTGTCGGTCCGCGCCTCAGGTGCCGGGTTTTACCGTGAGTTGGAGCTCGGCGTGAGCGAGCTTCGACAGCTTGACCGGATACTCCGAGATGTCCAAGCCGGGCGCGTAAATGCGGAGATAATGTATCGGTCCTTTGCCGACCGGCGTGAGTTGAAAATGGCCGTTGGCGTCCGTAATCGTTGATGTAAGGACGCGCCTCCAGTCCTCATCGCATTCCTCGACATGGACATTCTGCACTGGCTGGTCTGCGGCCATCACGATCCCGGCGAGCTTTTGTGATTTCACAGCACGATTCTGGATCGTCATGTTGCCCTGGGACAGGCAGGTTGTTGCACTGAGGGCGGAGACCGCAAGAACGAGCAGCCTTCGACCGGACATCAGAGACCACCGGCGAAGATGTTTTTGGAGAGGTAGCGTTCGGCGGAGTCGGGGATTAATGTGGCGACGCGCTTGCCGGGGCCGAGGCGGTGGGCGATGGCACAGGCACAGTGGATGATGGCGCCGGAGCTGGAACCGGCGAGGAGTCCTTCTTCGGCGGCGAGACGTTTGACGGCGGCGAAGGCTTCTGTATCCGTGACCATTACGATTTCGTCGCAGACGGAGCGGTCGAAGGTGTTCGGGACGAAAGAGACGCCGATGCCTTCGACTTTGTGAGGGCCGGGTTCGCCTCCCTGCAGGATGGAGCCCTGGGTTTCGACGGCGACGGTGAGGATGCGCGGGTCTTGCTCCTTGAGGAAGCGCGCGATACCGGAGAAGGTGCCGCCGGTGCCGACGCCGGCGACGAAGGCGTCGATACGGGCGTCCATTTGCTCCCAGAGTTCGACGGCGGTGGTGTCGTGGTGGAACTGCGGGTTGGAGGGATTGTCGAACTGGAGGGCGGCCCAGACATTGGGGTCGGATTTGGCGAGGGCGAGAGCGCGACGGATGGCTCCGGACATGCCTTCGGCCTCGGGGGTGCGGTGGACTTCGGCGCCGAAGCCGCGCATGAGGGCGCATTTTTCTTCCGCGTAGCCTTCGGGGACGTAGAGCACGACGCGATAGCCGCGATTGACGCCGACGAGGGCGAGTCCAACGCCGGTATTGCCGGCAGTGGCTTCGGTGATGATGGAATTTTTATTGAGAAGGCCGCGGCGTTCGGCGTCGAGGATCATGCCGAGGGCGGCGCGGTCTTTGACGGATCCGCCGGGGTTGAGGAATTCGAGCTTGGCGAATAGGTCGGCGGAGCCTGCGGGTGCGAGGCGGCGGAGTTGCAGGACGGGGGTGTGGCCGATGAGGGCGGTGATGTCGGATGCGGTGCGGAGGGTGGGCGTGCTGGCAGGGGGCATAGGGACTAGTTAGGATAACAGCGCTCAGCGTTTAGCGATCAGCGTTCAGAAAAGAGCACGGAGCACAGGGCACGGAGCACAGATAACGCCTCGCGCTTCGCGCGATTCCCACATCCCCGACCGCAGGGAGCCGTTCGACT
>JBEKIN010000517.1:0-2517 GCA_050011735.1 Acidobacteriaceae bacterium
ATTCGGCGCTGGCCCGCGCCGCGCTGCAGCAGAACAAGCTGGATGTCTACGCCGGCGTGCCCTCCAACTCGCACCTGCCATCGAAGCCTCTGGGCGAGGTGGATCTCTCCCGCCGGTGCGCCATCGTCGTCGGCAACGAAGCGCGCGGCGTGAGTCCGCAACTGCGCTCCACCGCCATCGATATTTCCATCCCGACCTCGGGCGTAGAGTCCCTTAACGCGGCGGTGGCGGCCGGCATTCTGTTGTATGAAGCCCGGCGCCAGAGGTCGCTCCAGGCTTGAGCCTGTTCGACGCATCCCCGCTCGGCGATCCTGAAAAGGTGGACAAGAAGCGGCCGCTCGCCGATCGCATGCGGCCGGTCACACTGGACGAATTCGCCGGCCAGGATCACGTGCTGGGACACGGCAAACCGCTGCGCCGCCAGATTGAGCATGACGAGTTGAGTTCCGTGATTCTCTGGGGACCGCCGGGCGTGGGCAAGACTAGCCTGGCCCGGCTGATCGCGCGGCTGAGCCGTTCCGAGTTCATCCCGTTCAGCGCGGTGCTGAGCGGCATCAAGGAGATCAAGGCGGTAATGGTGGATGCCGAGCGCCTGCGCCGCTCGGGCCGCCGCTCGATCGTCTTCATCGATGAAATCCATCGCTTCAACAAAGCGCAGCAGGACGCCTTTCTGCCGTACGTAGAGCGCGGAGACATCATCTTGATCGGCGCCACCACGGAGAATCCATCCTTCGAAGTGATTGCGGCGCTGCTGTCGCGTTCCCGTGTGTATGCGTTGCGCGCGCTCACGGCCGAGGAGATCGTGGAGCTATTGCAGCGCGCCCTGGCGGATCGCGAACGCGGCTTGGGGGAACTGGAGATCGCCGCGCCGCCCGCCTTGCTGGAGCAGATCGCCATCTACGCCGGCGGCGACGCGCGCTCCGCCTACAACACGCTGGAAGCCGCGGTAGCCGCATCGCCGCCGCAGGAGCTCGCCGAAGCAGCCGTGCAGGACGCTATCCAGCGCAAGGTTTTGCTCTACGATAAGTCCGGCGAAGAACACTACAACCTGATCTCGGCGCTGCACAAATCCGTGCGCTCAAGCGACACCGACGCCGCGCTCTACTGGCTCACTCGCATGCTGGAGGCCGGCGAAGACCGCCTCTACGTAGCCCGCCGTCTGATCCGCATGGCCAGCGAAGACATTGGCCTGGCCGACCCGCGCGCGCTGGAGCAGGCCGTCGCCGCCATGCAGGCCGTACACTTTTTGGGAATCGGCGAAGGCGACCTGGCGCTGGCGCAGGCGGCGATCTATCTGTCGGTGGCGCCCAAGTCCGACGCCTCGTATCGCGCGTTAAGCGCCGTGCAGGCGGACGTGCAGGAGACTATGGCTGAACCCGTCCCCATGCATCTGCGCAATGCCCCCACCGCGGCCATGAAGCAATGGGGCTACAGCGCAGGCTACGAGCACGCGCACAAGTTCGAGGATGCCATTACGGGGATGGAATGCCTGCCGCCAACGCTCGCTGGCAGGCGATATTACCATCCCACCGATCGCGGAGCGGAGAAGCGCATTGGAGAGCGGCTAGAGGAAGTGCGCAAGGCGCGCGAGGCCGCGCGGGATCGGGGGGAGGGGGGCGAGTGAGTGCCGGGCAGCGGTACACCGAAGGCATGGAAAACGCGGAGATCCAGATCGTCTCCGCGCGCGAAATCGAATCGGAGCGGGAAACAGCATACCTACTTAAGTCCGAGACGATGAGGCAACGCCTGTGGCAGCGAGAGTTGCAACCTGTAACCATATAGGTTACACTAATAGGCGTGGCGATCAAGGGATTTCGGCACAAAGGACTCGAACAGTTCTTCGCCACTGGGAACAAATCGGGAATTCAAGCACGCTGACCGGCTGCGGCTGATCCTCGGCCGGCTGAACGCGTCAACGAGCGCGCTCGATATGAACTTGCCGGGTTTGGATCTGCACGAATTGCGCGGTGCCCGCAGGGGCACGTGGGCCGTGAAGGTGAGCGGCAACTGGCGCGTTACGTTCACTTGTGTCGGGCAGGACGTAGATCGCGTAGACTGCGAGGACTACCATTGAGGTGACCATGAAGATGCATAATCCGCCGCACCCGGGCGAGGTGCTTAGGGCACTGTGCCTGGAACCAATGAACTTGACCGTCACGGACGCCGCGCGATCGCTCGGCGTAAGCCGGAAGGCGCTGTCCAGCATTCTCAACGGACGCGCAGGCATCAGCCCGGAGATGGCGATCCGTCTCTCGATCGCCTTTCATACCAGCGCTGAAAGCTGGCTTAATCAGCAGGTTCAGTACGACCTCTGGCACGCGGAGAAAAACCGGAAGCGGATCCACGTGGCCACGCGGTCGCTGGATCGCTTGGCGAAGGCGACCGCATCGCGTTTGGTCGACAGCCTTGCGCCGATAGCACTCGCATCCGCCCACCTGCTTACCGCACGTGTGCAGCCGGGAAGGGCCCGGTGCTGGAGGTACGGCAACGATCAGCCCCTGCTGGTCCCTTGCATTC
>JBEKIN010000518.1:0-2517 GCA_050011735.1 Acidobacteriaceae bacterium
GTCCAGCTCGGGCGCTTTGCTCGGCCGATAGGGGAAGAGCGGGTTGAGATGCGATTTGGGCATCTCGACGTGGAAGGGCTGTTGGGGTCCGATGGACTGCAGCTGAATCTGCTGCGCCTGCTGGGCGATGGTGGGGGTGGGCGCGGGGGCCGGGGCGGTGGCCGGAGCTGGGGCTTCGGGAGCGGTTTGCGCTGGTGTCGCGGGCGGGGTCTGCGGCGGAGCTTGCTGAGACTGGCTCTGAGCGAAGCCGGAGGCGATGAGGAGGCCGCAGAGAATTGTAGCCGAGAAACGCTGGCGCCAGGGAGAGCCGGTCACGATGCGGTGACCTCCACGCCGAGGTTGGGGTTGGCGGAGTCGGCGGTGAGCCAGCCGTCGCGCAGCTCGATGACGCGGGAGCCGTAGCCGGCGTTGACTTCAGAGTGGGTGACCTGAACGATGGTGGTGCCCTGCTGGTTCAGTTCGCGAAACAACTCCATGATCTCCTTTGCCTGGCTGGAATGCAGATTGCCGGTGGGCTCGTCGGCGAGGAGCAGGGCGGGTCTGTGAATGACGGCGCGAGCGACGCCGACCAGCTGCTGCTGTCCGCCGGAAAGCTGGGAAGGGAAGAGGTCTTTTTTGCCGACGATGCTGAAGCGGTCGAGGGTATCGGCGACGAGGCCCTGGCGCTGAGCGCGGGGCATGTCCTTATAGGAGAGCGGGAGGTCGATGTTCTCCTGAACGGTGAGATCGTCGAGGAGGTGGTAGCTCTGGAAGACCATACCGATATTGCGTTTGGCGAGGTCGGCGCGCTGGCGGCGGTTCATGCGATGCGCGGCTTCCTCCTTGAACCAGTACTCGCCGAGCCACTGGTCGTCGAGCAGGGCAAGCACGTTCAGGAGCGAGGATTTTCCCGCGCCGGAGGGGCCCATGATGGTGAGGAATTCGCCTTCTTTGATTTCGAGGTTGACGCGGCGGAGGACCCAGGTCTGGCCTGCGCCGGTTTTGTAACTGCGTTCGAGATTTTTTAGCTGAATCATAGTTAGCCTGTAGCGGGTAGCCTGTAGCTTGCGCTTTCACACACGCGTGCGTCTGCGTGGCTACCGGCTGCAGCCTACCGGCTACCGGCTGGTTACTTGACTTCGAGGACCTGCTCCAGCGACTCACCTTCGGCGACGACTTTGCCGTCGAAGAGGTGGATCTGGCGATCGGCATGGCGGGCGAAACGGGGATCGTGGGTCACCATGCAGATGGTCGCGCCCTCGCGATGCAGATTCTGGAGCAGCTCCATCACCGCTTCGGCGTTGCGCGAGTCGAGGTTTCCAGTAGGCTCGTCAGCGAGCAGGATCGATGGCGATCCGGCCAGGGCACGAGCGACGGCGACACGCTGCTGCTGACCGCCGGAGAGCTGGGATGGATAGTGGCGGATGCGGTGGGCCATCGAGACACGCTCGAGCGACTCCTGCACGCGGCGCTTGCGCTCGGTGGAGGACATGCCGGAGCGATAGGTGAGCGGCAGCTCGACGTTCTCGTAGACGGTGAGATCGCCGATGAGATTGAAGCTCTGGAAGATGAAGCCGATCTCCTGGTTGCGAATGCGCGACCGTTGGGAGAAGTTGAGATTCTCGACGGAATGGCTGTTGAGGGTGTAGCTGCCGCCGGTAGGGGTGTCGAGCAGGCCAATGATGGAAAGCAAGGTCGACTTGCCGCATCCGGAGGGGCCGGAGATGGCAACGTATTCGCCCTTATCGATCTTCATGTGGACGCCGGACAGCGCGTGGGTTTCAATCTCATCGGTGTAGAAGACCTTGGTAAGGCCCTCGATTTCAATCAACGCCTGATTGTTCTCCATCCTGCTCTCCCTGCTCCATGAATTTACTGGTTCTGAATCTTCCGGGGGAAATCTTTACTCGAGCCGCACTTTATCGGTTGCATCGTACCGAGACATGTCGGAAAGGATCACGCGATCCCCTTCGTTCAGGCCATTGAGTATCTGAATCTCGGTGGTCGAGGCCTTGCCCACCTGCACCTGGACCCGAGTGGCGGTTTTGCCGCTGGGGTCATAGCGAAAGAGGCTGATGGTGCTGTTCTCATTGCCGAACGCCGGACGGCCCACATAGAGCACGTCGTGCAGATGAGCGAGTTCGATGGTCCCATCCACACTCAGCTGCGGAACGGCTCCGGCGGGCAATGCTCCATCCAGTGTTACGTCAACGGTACGCGTTCCGTTCAATACGGAGGGATCAATTCTGGTCACATGGCCGGGGACGATGCCGTTGTGGGTGTCGATTTCGGCGGCCTGCCCGATGAGAATGTCGTGGGCCTGGGTTTCAGCGATCTGCAGGGCGGCTTTGAGCTGGCTGGGATCGATGACCTCGGCGACGGAGGTGCCGGCGGTGACGTGCATGCCAACCGACATGGGGGTGGGCAGGGAGGCCACGACGCCGGCAATGCCGGCTTTCACCTGAAGGTCGGACTCCTGCTTCTGATACAGGTCGAGCAGGGCGCGGGCGGAGTCAACTTTGGTCTGCTGTGACTGAA
>JBEKIN010000519.1:0-2514 GCA_050011735.1 Acidobacteriaceae bacterium
AAACATCAGCGCCAGCCGTCGGTCCGGAATCTCTCCGCCCTCTGGTGCCGCGCCCATCGCCGTTGCAATCTGTTCCAGGTCCGCATCCACCACGCCGCTGCGCTCGCGCTGTCGCCCCGCGTCAATCCATTTCCGCCGCGCTACCGTCATCAGCCACGCTTCAGGATTGTCGGGGCACCCCTTCACCGGCCAGTCCGCCAGCGCCGCCGCAAACGCCTCCGACAGCGCATCCTCCGCGGCCGCCACATCCCGCGTGCGCGCCGCCAGGAACGCAACCAGCTTCCCGTAGCTGCGCCGCGCAACCTCATCCGCTGTGTCGCGCGCCCGCGCTTCGCCGCTATCCATGGTCATCGGATCAATTCTCAGCCCGGAATCTCATTCCGGATAACGTCAGCGCACACGTCACCCGCCCCGGCTGTCTGTTTCGATCAGCCTCCGCAACGCGGCCCACCGGCTCTCACCATCATGACGTTCCACGCCCCCGCGATTTGGACATCGCGATCGGCGATTTGCGCGATCGATCCCGCCTACTGCACCAACTCCTCCGTCACCACCGCGCCGCCCATCGACGCCACCACTGCCGACGCCTTCACCACTTTCCGTGAGTCCTTGTCGACCCATAGCGTCTTCTTATCCGCGCCATCCGACGGCGTAATCTCCAGCCGATACGCATCGAAGGTCCCCGCCGGCACCGTCACCTTCTCCACCCCCGCCACTTTCAGCTGCATCAGCTGCACCTTCTGCGACTGCAGATCGAAATTGCGGAACGTCGTGCTGTACCCCTCCGCCAGCGGCAGGCACGCAATCGCCTGATCCCCTCCCGCAGCATCTCCGAACAGCGGCCCGCCCAGGTCCACCGCAATCGGCCGCGTCTGCCCGTTCATGCTGAACTGCCCCGCCGCCTTGTCGCCGGCGAAATCGACATCGATCGCCACCGGTCCCTGTTTGACGCTGCGCTTCCTCACAATCAGGCTCGACTTGTCGATCGTCGCCGTGTCCGTCACGCTTCCCTGCGGCGTATCCATCGTGTCGGTTGCCGTCCATGTCCCGCCGCCGTCCTCGATCGTCGTTGCCAGCTTCATCGACATCTGCTGGCCGCCCATTTCGATCTTCACCTGATAATGCCAGGTCGCCGCCTGCAGATCTGCCGCGGTCTTCGGCACTCCCACTGCGCCCGCCTGCATCGCCTGCGCCACCACAACGGTCTTCGGATCAACCTCAATTTCCTTGAGCCGAGCCACCGCTTCCGGCGTTCCGCCTTCCTGGTATCGCCCGCCCAGATGCTGCGCCAGGAATTTCTCCGACTCCATAAACAGCGCCGAATTGTTCACCGGCCGCTGAAACCCGTGCCCTTCATCGGGAGCCAGAATGTACTCGACCGGGAATCCCCGATCCCGCAGCGCAACCACAATCTGCTCCGCCTCGCGCCGGTTCACCCTGGGATCGTTCGCGCCCTGCGCCACCAGCAGCGGCGTCCTGATCTTGTCCGCGGAGTGGATCGGCGACGCTGCCTCCAGCAGCGCCTTGCCTTCCGGCGTATTCGGATTCCCCATCCGTTCGTAGAAAACTTTCCGGATCGGCTCCCAGTACGGTGGAATCGATTCGAGCAGCGTGATCAGATTCGACGGCCCCACAATGTCCACCGCTCCCGCGTACAAATCCGGAGTGAACGTAACGCCGGCCAGCGTCGCGTACCCGCCGTACGATCCGCCCAGAATCCCCACCCGTTTCGGATCGGCGATGCCCTGCGCGACCATGTACTTCACGCCCCAGGTCACGTCGTCCTGCATCTTGCGGCCCCACTCCAGATTGCCCGCATCCAGGAACTTCCTCCCGTAACCCGTCGACCCGCGGAAATTCGGCATCAGCACTGCATACCCGCGATTCGCGAAAAACTGCGCCAGCGAGTTGTAGCCCCACACATCGCGCCCCCACGGCCCACCGTGCGGAATCACCAGCGCCGGCAAATTCTTCGCATCCACGCCCTTCGGCTGCGTCAGATACGCCGGAATCTCCAGCCCATCCGACGACGTGTACGTCACTGACTGCATCTCTGCCAGGTCCTGGCGCGGCAACTTCTCCCGCACCTTATATTGCGGCGTCAGCTTGTGCGTCCTGCGATCGAACAGCAGCGTCTGACCCGGCTCCGTATCGCTCGATGCCGTCACCAGCCACACCTGCTCATCGCGCGTCCGCGACTCCATGCCGATTTCCATTCCCGGCAGCCGCTTCTCCAGCCACTTATAATCCGCTGCGAAATGCTTATCGCGGAACAACCGCTTCTCGCGGTCGTAGTAGTACGACGTCCCCACCAACTCGTCCGTCGCCTCGGAGAACATCGCTCCCCCGAAGTCAACCTTGTTCTCCGGATCCGACTCCACAATCTGCGTCTCCCCTGTTGCCGGATCCATGAGCGCCAGCGAGATCAGATTCGTGCCCTTGTTCGTTTCGATGTAGGCGCGCGACCCATCCGGCAAAAAATGCAGCGGACCGCACGTTTCGAACACCGAGCAG
>JBEKIN010000520.1:0-2503 GCA_050011735.1 Acidobacteriaceae bacterium
CCACCGCCTCGAAGGCCAGCGCCAACGCGGCGACGAAGAAGGCCAGACCTTCACCAAGGAAATCGGCAAAGACATTCTACCCAGCTTCCTCTCCGTCGCCGACGACCCCACCCGCACCACCTTTGGCCAAACCTGGTTGAGCGGCAGCTATACCTACGACGACGAAGGACAGAAAGCGCAGCGCGTCGAACTCATCCAGGACGGCGTGCTGAAAACCTTTCTCATGTCCCGGCTACCCATCGCCAGCTTCAGCGAGTCCAACGGCCACGGCCGCGCCCAAACCGGCCGCATGCCCACCGGCCGCCAGGGCAACCTCATTGTCAGCTCAACCAAAACGGTCCCCGACGCCGAACTGCGGAAGCAGCTGATTGACGAAGCGAAGAAACAGGGCAAAGCCTACGGCCTCTACTTCGAAGACATCTCGTCCGGCTTTGCCGTCACCACGCGCAGTTCGCCACAGGCGTTTCAAGTGATTCCCCTCGTCGTCTATCGCGTCTACGTCGACGGCCGCCCCGACGAGCTCGTCCGTGGCGTCTCCATCGTGGGCACGCCGCTCGCGGCCATGAAGCGCATCCTCGCCACCGGCGACAAGCCCGAAGTCTTCAACGGCGAATGCGGCGCCGAGTCGGGCACCGTCCCCGTCAGCGCCGTAGCTCCTGCCATGCTTGTCAGCGAAATCGAAACCCAGCGCCAGCCCCAGGGCATCGAACGCCCACCCATCCTCCCCATCCCGAGCGCGCCTCCCGCAAGCAAGGAGGCCCAATGAATCTCCTGCGCCTCCTCACGCGAAGGACGAGTGCCTCATCCAAGCTCAGCTTGTTGGGTGGGAAACCAAGCTCCGATCCCAGCCCAGGTCATCCTGAGCGGCGCACGCCTGGGGCCCCGAGCGCATGGGAGTGCGATTGGGGTAAGCGCAGCGAAGGATCTGCTTTTCGCCGGGTGCCCCATCCAAGCTCTGCTTGGGTGGGACTGCACAAGCCCAACCCGGCCCGGGTCACCCTCAGTCGAGCTTGGATGCTCACGATCCTCACTCTCTTCCTCGCATCCTCTCTCCCGGCCCAGTCCACGCGCGCCGACGCCGAAAAAGACCCCGTCCTCGCCGCCATGCTGACAGAGCTCGACCGCAGCGTGAGCCAACTCCAGCTCCCCGGCTTCCAAAAACCCTTCTTCATCCAATACCGCATCGTCGACGTTGACGACTTCGAAACCAAGGCTGCCTTCGGCGCCACGGAAGGCTCCAGCCACAACCATGCCCGCGTCGTCCGCGTCACCGTACTCGTGGGTGACTACAAAACTGACAGCTCTGGCCAACGCGGCGATGGCGCCATCGAGATGGCCGCGCTCGACGACGACCCCATCGCTCTGCGTTCCGCGCTGTGGACGGCTACCGATCAGGCCTACAAATCCGCACTCGCTGCCTACGCGCAGAAGCAGGCCGAGCTTAAGCAGGTCGAGACGCCGCCCCAGGCCGACGACTTCAGCCACCAGAAGCCCCTCGTCTCACTCACCACCCCGCAGACTCTCAAGCTCGACGAAACGGCCTGGGAAAATCGCGTCGCGCACGACAGCGGTCTCTTCCGCACCGATGCCTCCGTCCAATCTCTGCAGCACGACGTGCAGTACAGCTCCTCCAGCTTCCATGCGCGCGCCACCACCATGCGCCTCGTCAACAGCGAAGGCACCATCGTCCGCAAATCGGCCTCCAGCTTTCAGGAAAGCTTCGGCGTCGGCACCCAGGCTGCCGACGGCATGCGCCTTGATCGTTCGTACGCAACCAACGGTGTCTCCCTCTCTGACCTCGATTCACCCGAAGCGTTCGCCGCACACGCAGCCAAGCTCATCGCCTCGCTCGCCGACCTCCGCCAAGCCCCGTTAGTCGAAGAGGAGTACCACGGCCCCGTTCTGCTCAGCTCCGACGCGAGCGCCGACTCGCTGCGCCGTTTGCTCGGCTCCGGAATCACTGCCACACGTCCCCGCCTCGGCACAGAAGCGCGCACCAACGGACCTTTCGCCTCGAGTTTTCACGCGCGCGTTCTCCCCGACTTCCTCGACGCCACCGATGATCCCAGCCTCAAGACCTTTAACGGCAAAGGCCTCCTCGGCGCGTATGACATCGACGACGAAGGTGTCCCCGCGCAGTCCGTACGCCTCATCACCGACGGCAAGCTAGACAACTACCTCATCGGCCGCCAGCCCGTGCGCGACTTTCCGCAGTCCAATGGCCATGGCCGCGCCGCCGCCTCCGGTCCCGCACGCCCCGCGATCGGCGTTCTCAAAATCACCGCCAAACAGGGCCTCAGCGACGAGGACCTGAACAAGAAGCTTCTCGACACCGCCAAAGACCGCGAGCTGAAAATCGTTTACTATGTCACCACTCTCGGCGGACCCATGAATCCTCGCCTGCTCTATCGCATTGCGCCCGATGGCACACGCCAACTCGTCCGTGGAGCGCGTCTTTCCGACCTCGATGAGCGCGCGCTACGCTCCAACATCGAAGCCGCGG
>JBEKIN010000521.1:0-3103 GCA_050011735.1 Acidobacteriaceae bacterium
TCACCGTTAGGCAAGATCGGAAACGCCTTGTAGGCGAGTTTTAGAGTAAGCCTCTGAGCTTAGGCGTTTTCGATTTGCAGGTGAGAAGGAAGCCGGGGGCGTCAGCCGCGGTCGCGGTGATCCTGGCTGGGAGTATGGATATTGAATAGCGTTTGGTGTTTCCTTGAACGCTTCAGTGGTCGATATTTTCGCCGCTGAGGATTGTTAGCAACGATGAGTAGGCTGCGTGATCTGACATTGAGCCATTCAGAGGGGCTATGGATCATGGAGATGAAGCTGTTCGGTATGTCGGGCGCACACTGCCGGTAAGACGTGCATGGAGCAAGCCGGCGGCGCGAGCTGGCAAAAGGGGTCATGAAGAATCGAAGCCTGCGAAGTATAGTTCTGCGGCGGTGTAACGCTGAGTGACGCGCATGGCTTTTCCGCAGCGGGGGCAGTGCCAGGGGGCGCAATCGGGCAGAGGCGGGGGAATCAGCGGTTCGTGTCCCTGATGGGCAAGCAGCGTTCGCGCCAGCGGCAGCAGTTGTTTACGGTAGCGATTGGATAACAGTCCGTAGCGGCGGATGCGTACGAAGCCTTTGGGCAGCACATGCAGAAAGAAGCGGCGGAGGAACTTGAGGGCATCGAGGGTCATCAGGCGCTGCTTGCCGCCGTGGGCATAATCGCGCCAGCGGAAGCTGACGCGTTCGCCGTCGAATGTGGCGAGCCGGTGGTTGGAGATCGCGATGCGGTGTGTGTAGCGGCCAAGGTAGCGCAGAACATGTTCTGGTCCGCCGAAGGGTGGCTGAGCGTAGACGTACCAGCGCTTGTTGTCGAGTTCATCGGTGAGCTTCTGGAAGCACGCCCGATCAGCGAAGTGCGCCGCCGGGCCGCGGCAATCGAGCATGTGTTTGCGGTAGAGGTGGCGAAGTCCAGCGAGGAACTTGTCGCGGAATACAACGCTCAGGGCGGGGACAGGCACGAGGAACATCGGAGAAGCTCGAGCCATCGCCGGCGCGCCTGGGCCTGGCACTTGGGACAGCACCGTGACCGGCAGGAGTTGTACGACATGGGTGCTTCGTAGGCACAGTTCTCACACGTATCCCTGTGCCCGCCGAGAGCTCGAGTCCTGCAACGCTCCACCGCTCTGTATGCCTTCAGTTGCTGATAGCTGAGGCTGGAGTGATAGTGTTCCAAAAACTGCCTTCTCTTCGCGCGGGCAATATCGGCCACTTCGATGGCCGGCCGCGTCACGGACGCGGCCGGTGGTAGAGGCGGCGACTCAGGTTGACGCTCTTGAGGTTCAGCTGTTCGATCGGGTTGATGACCTGCTGCAGGTGCTGCTGGGACAGATGCAGATATCTGGCGGTCACCTCCAGGTCCTCATGACCGAGCAGAAGCTGGATGGCACGCAGGTCAGTGCCGGCTTCGAGCAGATGCGTTGCCCAGCTGTGACGGAGCAGGGAGGGAGAGACCTTCTTCCGGATCCCCGCCCGCTTACGAGCTTCGGTGCAGACACGCCACACGATCTTGTCTGTAATCGGCTGTTCGCGGTCGCGATGCATGCGTGAGGGGAACAGGTACGTGCGCGGCTTGAGCCAACGCCAGTAGGCACGCAGAGTCTCAAGCAGTGCCGGGCTGAGAGGCAGATCCCGATCCTTGCCGCCCTTGCCGTTCACAACGTGGAGGACCATGCGCTGACTGTCGATGTCAGCGATCTTCAGCCTCGCGACCTCAGCGCGGCGCATGCCGGTGCCATAGAGAACCATCAGGAGCGTGCGCTCGAACAGGCCGCTGCTGGCCTCGATAAGCTGCCTCACCTCCTCACGGCTCAGGATCTTCGGCAGCTTCTGGCGAACTCTTGGATACGGAAGAAACTGGCGGAACTCGTATCGGTGCAGTGTCTGCACGTAAAAGAACCGCAGCGCCGATATATGGTGTTCCACCGTTCCCGGACTGAGCTTCCGTTGCTTGAGCAGATAGCTCTGGTAGGTGCGAACATGATCCGGGCCGAGCTTGTCCGGCGACTTGCCGAAGTGCTCCGCGAACCTCTCCACGAAACGGAGATAGTAGCGTATCGTCCCAGCCGAATAGTTACGACGCTCGAGCTCTTCGAGCATCATCCTGCGAAGTCGAGTCACAGTGGCTTACCTCCTGTGACTCAGACCCTATCCCGGCCAGAAAACTACTCGACAGCCAACACGGCAGCGACCGCGGCGCCTGCGGCTTCGTTCTCACCAAACCGGAAATAATCTCCACTGAGCGCAACCGACAGCTGCGCGCCTTTCACGGCCCGTCGCTTCCTCATCCGTCTTTCGCCGTGTCACGGCACCCACGTCGTGTGTGCCGTGACACGTCCCGCCTGATCCGCAATCCTTGCAACTCTTTTTGAATCAGTCGTCTCTGATTGGCTTTGCGCTTGCACTTTGTCTGGGCGCAGGCAATTGGGAGGACGCGATGACAGGGTTCATTCTCAGCAGACTGGCGATGGTGGCGTCGGTGGCAGTGGTTCTGGCGGTGCAGGCGATGGCGCAAGCAGCAGCTGATCGCACACCGACCCGGGGCCCCGGGCGACAGGTGTTCGTCGCTGGGGCGGTGAAGAGAACGATCGTGGTGAGCCTTGAAGACCGCAAGCTGGCATTGCTGGAAGACGGACAGGTCAAGAAAATCTATCCGGTCGCGGTGGGGAAGCCTTCTACGCCAAGTCCGACGGGGACCTTCGTGATCGAGCGCCGGGTGGTGAATCCGACGTATTCGCATAACGGCAAAGTCGTGCCGCCGGGACCGGGCAATCCCGTAGGGACGCGCTGGATGGGACTCAGCGTTCGCGGCTACGGAATCCACGGGACGAATGAGCCGCGCTCTATTGGTAAGCCAGCGTCGCATGGGTGCATTCGCCTGGCAAGGCCCGACCTCGAAGAACTGTATGCGCAGGTTTCCGTGGGCGACACCGTGGTGCTGGTTGGGCAGCGCAATGAGCAGACGGCCGCGCTGTTTGGAAAGCCGCTGATGCCCGCTGTAGCCCAGCCTGTTTTGACTTCGCAGAATGCTTCGGGCGCTGCTTCGACTCCTTCTATGAGCGGAATCGCCACAGCGGCGACGACGGCCATGGTCGAGGCGTTGA
>JBEKIN010000522.1:0-2650 GCA_050011735.1 Acidobacteriaceae bacterium
GCATGGCCCGGCGCAACCTCGAAGGATTGTGGCTGGCCAGCAGCCCGATTCATCGCTTCGACGATCTGGTAGCCAACGGCCTCATCTTTTGAGTTCCACACACCCCACGTGGTGAACCAGAGAGACGCACCCTCGAAGTAATTGGGGTCATATCCGAGAGTGCCGAGGAATCGAGCGAAAAATGGCAGACGCTCCAGCTTCGGCGGATACTCAAGATCAATACAGTCTGCTTCGGCATGGGTATAGAAGAGTCCTTGCCCATCACATTGAACCCGCTCATGCCCGAGTTTTCCAAAGGCAGCGAGCGACGCCTTAATCTCGGCTTTGCTGAGGGCTCTCACCGAATTCACCTCCGCACGCATGATACAGAGGCGTTGTTGCGTGTGGTCGGCCATCGAGTGTGAGGCCCTCCTAAGTCCAATTTCCTCAGGATGTTTTGAGGCCATCAAACGGGCTGATTTCGGTTCCACTTGACATTATTGCGAATTGCGATATTATGATTGCGATTTGCAATAATCACCATGAAACTGGGCGAGAAACTCCGGTACCTGCGCGAGGTCGAAGGCAATCTTCGCGGCCTGGGGCGGGCGATGACGCAACAGGAGCTGGTGCGGGCGCTGCGCGCGGAAACCGGGGCCGCGCTGAGCCAGAGTTATCTTTCGCAGATCGAAAGCGGGGCGCGCCCGCATATGACGAACACGACGCGCCAGGTGCTGGCGAAGTTCTTCAAGGTGCATCCGGGGTATCTGGTCGATGACCCTGAGGGCTACCACGTCGAGTTGCAGAGCGATGCCCGCGCCCTCGAAGACAAGCTGGACCTGTGGCTGATCAGCGGGGCGGAGCGCTTTCGCCGCGATCGCGAGTTGCGCCAGGCGCTGCTGGCGGTTTCGCGCCACAGTGACTCGCGGCGCTGCCTTCTGCTGCTCAATGCGGTCATCGAGACGCCGGGGCTGGTGGACCGGCTTTTCGAGGTGCTCGGTTCCTCCGAGGACAAGGGCCGCGAAGAAAGGAACATCCCTCGGGGGCTGAAGCCCACTTCTTTTTCGGCTCGTATCGGCACGGCTGAAGCCGTGCCCCTTCAAAGCCGGACATCCACCACGGCAGGGCTTGCGGGCCGGGTTCGGCGCGGTGGGAAGAGGCCCAGCAGGGAGGCCACGCAATGATTACCTTCTATCTCATCTGCTTTACGCTCGGTCTTTCGCTCACCATTCTTTCCGCGCTCGGAGCGTTCACGCACCTGCACGTCGGCCATCTGCACATGCATTTCGGCCACGGTGCAGCCCACTCCCACGTGCATATTCCCAATGTGCG
The DNA here is from genome assembly GCA_050011735.1 of Acidobacteriaceae bacterium. Taxonomy (GTDB): domain Bacteria; phylum Acidobacteriota; class Terriglobia; order Terriglobales; family Acidobacteriaceae; genus Palsa-343. Next base: position 1,312 of record JBEKIN010000522.1, read on the forward strand.
CGGCGCGGTTACAAAATCCAGCGTCAGCCCCGTCAACGGCTTCACCCTGGCCGCGTTTCTCTGCTGGTTTGGAGGTTGCGGCTATCTGCTCGCGCGTAGCGGCGACTTCGGCATGTTCGTGGTGCTCGCGCTCGCGATGATCACCGGACTCGCCGGCGGCGCGATCCTTTTCTGGTTCCTCGTCCGCGTGCTTCTGCCGCACGAGCATGAGCTAACGGCCGCCGACACGGACATTATGGGGATTCTCGGTGTGATCACCGGGCCGATTCGCGAACAGGGCACCGGAGAGATTCAGTTTTCGCAGAACGGCAGCCGCCGTTTTGCTCCCGCGCGCAGTGACGCAGGCGTAGCCCTTGCGCGCGGAACGGAAGTCGTGGTCATGCGCTACGAACAAGGCATCGCGTATGTGAGCCGGTGGGACGAACTCTCCGGCGAGCAGAGCGAGGCCTCCGGCGACGCTTCTTCCGCCGCAACTCCAACCCACAGCGGTAACCGACCCGATGGAAAGGATCGGGCGTTATGACCAACACAGTCATTGTCATTGTTGGACTCAGCCTGCTGGCGTTCATCATTCTGGCGGGAATGTTAGCCAGAATGTTTCGCAAAGCCGGCCCGAACGAGGCGCTCATCGTTTATGGATTCCGCGGCCCCAGGGTGATCAAGGGGCACGGGACGATTATTTTTCCGATGGTGGAGAACTGCCGCGAGCTGTCGCTGGAACTGATGTCGTTCGACGTGGCGCCGCAGCAGGATCTCTACACCAAGCAGGGTGTCGCGGTCACAGTGGAAGCCGTAGCGCAGATCAAAGTGCGCAGCGATCAGGAGTCGATCCTGACCGCCGCGAGCAGTTCCTCACCAAAACGCCGCCGCAGCGCGAAGGTCTCATCCGCCTCGTGATGGAAGGCCATCTGCGGGGCATCATCGGTCAGCTCACGGTGGAACAAATCGTGAAAGAGCCGGAGATGGTTGCCGATCGCATGCGCGGCACCTGCGCTGACGACATGAGCAAGATGGGACTCGAAGTGGTCTCCTTCACCATCAAGGAGGTGCGCGACAAGAACGAGTACATCACCAACATGGGCCGGCCGGATATCGTGCGCATCAAGCGCGACGCTGAGATCGCCACTGCGGAAGCCGAGCGCGACACCGCGATCCGCCGGGCGAATGCAACCCGGGAAGCCGCCGTCGCCAAAGCGGCAGCCGATCAGGAGCGTGTACTCGCGGAGACGCAGTCGCTCGCCAAGCAGGCGCAGGCACAGCGCGACCTCGACATCTCGAAAGCCCAGTATGCCGAGCAGAGCCGCAAGCAGCAGGCTTCGGCCGACAAGGCGTACGAACT
>JBEKIN010000523.1:0-3082 GCA_050011735.1 Acidobacteriaceae bacterium
CACGATCACCACGTCTTTGTAGACCACCCCGGGCGTGGTCACCGTCACCGGTGTGTTTTCCACGTTGCGCCCCAAACCTTGCTTGAGGTCGATGAAACCGCCCTGACCGAACGCAGCGTCTGGTCTGCCTGCGCGCGCGTCCACCGACCAGAGTTTCTCGTCCACCGAATAATAGAGCCGCCGCGCGGCGCCGTCCGCGCTCTCCCAATACATCAGGCCGCGGTTGCGGTACTTCGACTTCACCTCGGCGCCGCCGTGCGGGTCGAAGCTCCACAATTCGCGCCCCGAGGCTGCATCGAGCGCGATCAGCCGCAGCTTAGGCGAGACCACGTAGGCCACACCGTGCGCGATGAGCGGCGTCGATTGCATCTCCGACCCCTCGAACGCGTCGCCGGTGTCGTAGGCCCAAGCCTCGCGCAGGCGCGCCACGTTCCCGCGGTTGATCGCCTTCAGTGGACTGTAGTGCGTATGCGCCGGCCCACCGCCGTACGCCCGCCACTCGCGTTCAGGCGGAGTCTCCTGCGCATGCAGCAGGAACGTGCACAGCCCCAGCGCAATTCCGAGCGGCTTGACGGTTTGTGCTGGCATCGCGGATCGCCCGATAGGCCGCGGTTTCGATCTTCAGTCCCGGTGGGGGTGAGTTTAGCACAGCTCCCAGTCTCGGTTCCGCGCAGGGAAGGCGCCAGTGGAACCGCGCCTATGAGCCGTCAAACGGTGCGCACCGCGCGGGGTGCGATCGCCATCCGGCGGCTCGCGGCTTCTGCGCCTCCTCAGGAACGAGTGAGAATGCGATGGACGATCTCGGCATTTTCCCGGACCTCGTCCTTGACTCGCGGGAACATGCCCACGTAGATTCCGTCGATCGGCTTGATGCTCTCGAAAGCGGTCCGGAAGGACTGTTCGATGCCGCGATCGGCGATCCGTCCGGCAGCCAGGATTTTGAACGCGAAGCAGGGCTTGCTTGTCTGCCGCATCACCTTGTACATGCGTGGCGGGTCACTCTTCAGATAGATGTCGTTGGGCATTTCCAGCATCTCGCCGTTCAGCACTTTCTTCCATTCGTCCGCCGTGCGCCGCCGGTTATAGACGCAACCGGAGTAGAAATCGACATCCCAACCTTCCTCCTCTACCTGGGCGATGACTTCCGGGATATGCGTGACTACTTCGCCCTGCCGTTGCATCGCCAACGGCTTTAGGGACTTCACCAACGCTTCGGCATCGACGCCCGCGGTCACCTGGATAATCAGGTGCATCCTGCCGCCCTCGGCCACGAAACGCGCCCAGTCCTGCGGTGCCCGGCCCAGGTGGACATAGTTGAGTGCATTGATTCCGAAACGGTTAGCCTGGTGCATCACTTCGCAGACCTTGTCTGGCGTGTACCACTCTTTCATGATCGTGCCGAAGTTGTTGTTGTAATGGGCAAAGCCGTAAAAAGGGTTTACCCCGAGCACCATTCGGCTGATCTCGACGCCGCCGAATTTCATGCTGGGAACCTGGATTTGCGAAGCAGGTGTGGGCGCATCGGACTGCCCCAAAGAAGCTTGAGGAGCCCCGGGAGGCATGTTGCCCGGCCGGCCTCCGTCCTGCGCTTCCAACGCGGAGGTCGCGCCCGCCAGGCCGGCCGTTAGCCCCGCACCGGACTGAAGAAAAGTTCTGCGTGAAAACGCCATGACAACCACCTCCCAAACATGATCCGTCAGATCTGAGCTGGCTCCAGCATATCGGATCTCATACTCCTGTTCAAGGTGAGCATGGCTTTAGGTGGAACAACTTTCTCCGCAGCCGCTATCCGCAGCTAACGCAGTTCGATTCGATGACTCTGGCCGTCGTCTTTGAGGCGGACCCCTGACGAGCGGCCCTGGCTCTTCCCGTCGATCACCACCTCGCGGGCCGCGGATGTGGGCTGCACCGCGAATAGCAGCTCCCGCGGGGCAGGTTGAAATCTTGCTGTCGGTACGCGGAGATCGATCCGATCGCCGCCTGGTGTGCGCCGGTAGCTCAAACTGGTTCGCCGGAGGCTGCCCTGTTGGTAGGCCTCCGTAAGGCCGTCGTCTTCATAGACAATGGCGGATGCTTCGCCGTGCGCATCCGGGTAAATCTCGAACTGCAGCGGATCCGTTGTCTTCTCGCCGACATACTTCTGCTCCGGGCCCAGCGGAAGAATAGCTCCGCCTCGAACATAAAGTGGAACGGATTCGAGCGGCGCATCTGCGCGGATCATCCTGCCGCCTTCGCGGCGTGCGCCCGTCCAATAGTCGAACCAGACGCCCGGTGGAAGGTAGACCATCCTAGCGGTCAGGTTGGGCTTGAGAATGGGCGCCACCAGCAGGTCGTCGCCGATCATGAACTCGTCGTCGATGCCGAGCGTGTTCTCGTCTTCCTGGTAGTTGAGGAGCAGGGGCCGAAAGATCGGTACGCCGGTTCGGTGTGATTCCTCCGCCACTGTATAAAGGAATGGGAGCAGTCGGTAGCGAAGCTTCAGGTACTTGCGGATGATGTCTTCGTAATACGTGCCATAGCGCCAGGGCTCATGGTCCGGCGAGTCCATGGCGGCATGATTGCGGCAGAAGGGCGTGAGGAAACCGACTTCGTACCATCGCACCAGCAATTCGCCGTCTGCGCGGCCGATGAAGCCACCCACGTCCGAGCCGACAAAGGGCTCGCCCGACAGACCGAGCGTCATGAACATCGGTAGGCTGAGCGACAATGCTTCCCAGGTGCTGCGGTTGTCGCCGGCCCACATGGTGGCGTATCGCTGGATGCCCGCGTAGGCCGCGCGGGTGATGACGTATGGCCGCTGATTGGGAAGCAGCCGCTGCAGGCCCTGATACGTCGCGCGGGCTTCGTTGAGCGCGAACACGTTGCGGTTTCCGGCATAGGAAGAATAGGTTCCGCCGTCGTAGGTGATGACATCCATCTGCGACTTGCCGGTCTGGTCGTTGAAGTCCGACGGCTCATTCATGTCGTTCCAGATGCCCGCGACTCCATTGTCTGTATAGGCGCGATGCAGGTCGCCCCACCATTTTGCGGCCCTATCCAGTGTATAGTCCACGAAGGCCGCGTCACCCGGCCACACGCGGCC
>JBEKIN010000524.1:0-2611 GCA_050011735.1 Acidobacteriaceae bacterium
AAATCGCTGTCTCCGAATTTTGAGCCCAGGATCGAAGCATTCAAAAGCAGATCGGCAGAACCGCGTGACTCGTACTCCAAAACATTCGGGAATTTCTTTTGCAGTTGGGCGAGTTCAGGCGCGGCTTGAGCCCGCAGCCGGGCGACAGCCGCAGGATCAATTTCGTCGAAGGTCACTTCGGCGACGACGGTTGCGGGCGGACCGGCGCTCGCGTACTGGATGGCGCCGGCTGGTAACGTGGGCGACGCGCCCGCCGCAATCCACAGTTCGATCAGCTTCACTTGGCCTGCCGACAACGGACCCTTACCTCCTTTGGGCATAAAGTCATCGTGGTCGCGAGGCAACGTAATCCGGCGAAAGAGTTCGCTGGCCTGAGCGTTTCCTGTTCGGACGACCAGCCCATTCTTTCCGCCTCGCATCAGGGAACTGTAAGTGTCGAGACGCAGATTGGCTTTATGTTTCTGTCGGCCGTGGCAGGTGAAGCAGCGTGCCGCGAAGATAGGTTCAACCCGCGCGGCGTAGAAGGTATTCGCAGCGATCGATGACATCGCCGGGGCGGCATCAGACAGTCCGAGCGAGTGCCGCAATCGAAGCGGCATGTACTCCGTCAGATGATCTTCGCCCTGAGACAATTGCCCGCCGCGGTATCCCGTCCATGCCACCAGAACAACACCTGTCGCAAGCGCGACTGCATAGAGGAGTCCCGGTTCCGGCCCGTTCTCGCGAACGCGCAACATCCAGCACAGCCAGCACATGGCTGCTAGCGAGACTCCGCCCCACATGTGCTGTGTCAGTATGGGCCCGGAATATCCGCCGCTTCGCGCCAGACACCATCCGAGCATTGCGGCTACGATTGCGCCGATTGTCGCGAGGCCAAGGACAAAGCCAGCAGAGAGACGCAGATAAGAGATGCGAGAAGTTCGCCCGGCTAATTCAAGAACCGGTACCAGCAGAAAAAGGGCGATGGGAAAGTGGACGACCAAGAGGTGAAAGCGTCCGATAAATTGTGCCCACTGCGCGCGCTCGTTTCCATCGGGAGGAAAAAATATCAGCAGGACGAATACGATCAAAATGGGCGCCAACACCAGCAGGCCCCAGCGCAACTGCCGGGAGACGCGGTGACCCACTGTCATGAGCACTCACACTTTCGGAATTGTTTTGTGCGGAGACTCAGGAAATCTCTCATGCCAAAACCTCGGCCACGACCCGCGCCGGCTTCACGCTGGTCAACTTCTGTTCCAGACCCTGGAAAGAATAGTTGAGCTTGTGGTGGTCGAAGCCCAGCAGGTAGAGCATGGTCGCGTGCAGATCGCGGATCTCGACCGGATCCTTCACGATCTCGTATCCCATCTCATCCGTTTGGCCGTGGGTGATGCCTGGCTTGACGCCGCCGCCCGCCATCCAGATCGTGAAAGCTCCTGGGTTGTGGTCCCGGCCGATATACTTCATTTCCTGACCATTGCGATTTTCCCGCATCGGAGTGCGGCCGAATTCCCCGCCCCAGACCACGAGTGTGTCTTCCAGCAGGCCACGCTGTTTCAGATCCGCTAACAACGCCGCGGTGGGTTGATCCACTTCCCGGCAACGGTCAGCGAAACCGAGGTTCAGCGCTTCCTTGGCGTCGGCCCCATGAGAATCCCATCCCCAGTGGTAGAGCTGAATGAATCGCACGCCGCGCTCCGCCAGGCGTCGCGCTACCAGGCAGTTGTTGGCAAAGCTGGACTCGCCGGAACGCCATTTCGTATTGCGCGATGCGGGTGACGGTCTCAGGATTTCCGAACGCGGCATAGGTCTGCTGATTGATCTGGTCAATCGCATCCAACATGCGACGGCGTAATGGGCGGCTCACTCCCGACGGGTTGTCTAAATACAGCACCGGTTCGCCGTGAGAGCGGCATTGCACGCCCTGGTACACGCTGGGCAGAAAGCCGGAACTCCACAGCTGCTTGCCGCCGTCCGGCGATTTACCTCCGGAGAGCAATACGATGAATCCCGGCAGATTCTGATTCTCTGTCCCTAGTCCGTAGAGAACCCACGAACCGAGCGAAGCGTAGCCGAGGCGCGCATTGCCGGTATGTACCAGCAGCTGCGCCGGCGCGTGATTGAACTGGTCGGTGTGCATGGACTTGATAAAGCAAAGATCGTCGACGTGCTGTTCCAAATGAGGGAGACGATCGGAAATCCATTGTCCGCTTTGTCCGACCTGGTGGAAGGGATATTGCGAGGCCAAAAGTTTGGGAACGCCGCTGATGAATGCGAAGCGCTTTCCGGCTAAGAAGGAAGCGGGACAATCTTGTCCATCGAGCCGCTTCAAGTCGGGTTTGTGTTCGAAAAGCTCTAGTTGGCTGGGCGCTCCGGCCATGTGCAGGTAGATTACGCGCCGCACTTTGGCAAGAAACTGAGGCGGCAATGCCGACAGCGGGCTGGAGGGGTCGCGGGTAAAGTCGAGGGCCGAGACTTGGGAGCGGGCAGTGCCGGCGGCACCGGCATACTTTGCCGCCGATGTTCCTGCGAACGATGTTCCTGCAAACGACGTCCCCACGAATAAGGTACCCAAACCGCTGCCCAGCGTCTGCAGAAAATGACGGCGGGTTTGCGCTTGCAGCAAGCT